>JAEYAR010000160.1 GCA_023404715.1 Bacillota bacterium
GAGAAGGCATGGGCCTTCCACCGCCGGATTTCTCCGTCTTCAGGGCATCTGCAGCAGCAGGCGTGCGGGGTCTATTGAAAAATGCGCGACGTCCAGGGTGCGCAGCTCGCCGTCGCACTGCATGAGCATGCCGGGGCATTCGAGGGTCGCGCGGCGGCAATGGACGTGATGCACGATGTCGGTATAGCCCATGTGCCGGCCGCGGATCATCTTGGGCAAGAGCTGAACGATCTTGCGGCGGGGCAACGGATCGACGTACACGAGGTCGAGCAGGCCGTCGTCGATGCGGGAGAGCGGGGACATCCGCATGCCGCCGCCGATATATTGGCCGTTGGCGACGAGGCAGAGCAGACAGCGACGCACGACGGGCGCCTCGCCGTCGATTTGAATCCGCATCTCGCGCGGCTCATAATGCAGCAAGGTATCGAAGACGCCGTACAGATAGGGCAGCATGCCGCGCCCCAGAAACTTTGCTTTTTGCGCGGCGCGTACGGTTTCGGCGTCAAAGCCCGTGCCGCAGGAGTTGAGAAACAGGCGGTCTTCAATATAGCCGACGTCGACCGCGCGTGCGCTGCCCGCGAGCAGCGCGCCCAGCGCCTGTTCGAGGTTGGCGGGGAGGCCCAGCGTGCGCGCGAAGTCGTTGCCCGTGCCGCAGGGGAGGACGCCCAGGGGTGTCTTACTGCCCAGCAGCCCGTGCGCGGCCTCAAAGGCAGTGCCGTCGCCGCCTGCGCACAGGATGAGACGGCTGCCTTCACGCGCCAGGCGGCGGCAAAGCTCGGTGGCGTGGTGCGGGGCTTCGGTGAAAAGGGTACGATAGGAGATCCCCTTTTCCTTGAGCGCGGATTCGATGCGCGCGGCGAGGGCCGCGCAACGCCCGTGCGCTGCGACCGGGTTGACGAGCAGATGCAGCATGCAATCCCTCCGATAAACGTAACAATCGCTTCTCATTATACCGCCTTTAGCGCTTTTTGCAAGCAAAAATAGGGAGGGTTCGTACCGGCTGCACAAGAGATGCTTAAATATCCGATTGCTTGCGCAATGCGTTTATTTTTATGCAGAAAAATGCGAAATCGGCCTTGACACGTTTATGATTATGCGATATAATGCAGCCATTCACCAAAAAGCAATTGAGTATGGGGGAAGTAAAAATGAAAAAGTTGATTTCGCTGGTCCTTTGTATCGCGATGATGTCGATGGCGGTGAGCGCCTTTGCCGCCACGGAGGGGACGCTGATCATGGCGACCAATGCCTCATTCCCGCCCTATGAATACTATGACGGCGAGACCATTGTGGGGATCGATGCGGAGATTGCCGCTGCCGTCTGTGAAAAGATGGGCTACGAGCTCAAGATCGCCGATATGGAGTTTGACTCTATCATCGCCGCGGTGCAGTCGGGCAAGGCTGATTTTGCCATGGCCGGCATGACGGTGACCGATGAGCGCAAGCAAATGGTCGATTTCTCCAACAGCTATGCGACCGGCATTCAGGCTGTAGTCGTAAAGGAGGACTCCCCCATCACGACCGTCGACGACCTCTTCGTCGAAGGCGCGAATTACAGCGTAGGCGTTCAGCTCACTACGACAGGCGATATCTATGTGACGGGGGATATCGAAGAAGCGGGACTCGGCAAGGTGCAACGTTACCCCAACGGCAACGAGGCCGTAATGGCGTTGATGAATGGGAAGATCGACTGCGTAGTCATCGACAATGAACCCGCAAAGGCGTATGTCGCGGCCAACCAGGGGCTTAAGGTGCTGGATACGCAGTACGCTGTCGAGGATTACGCGGCCTGCTTTGCGAAGGATAGCGAGCTGGTTGACAAGTTTAACGCCGCGTTGGAAGCGCTGATTGCGGATGGCAGCATTCAGAGCATCATCGACAAGTACATCAATACGGCTGCTGAATAAGGAGTAAAACGTAAATGTGAAAATTTCGTCCATGGGCCGCGCATCGCGCGGCCCATGGACGGATTATTGTGGGAATTGGGGGTCGACGGCGTGACAATCATCGACAGCTTGGCGACGTGGTTTGACGGCATAAAAGCTGAATTCATCCTTAATTTTATCGATAAGAGCCGATGGAAGCTGCTGGTTGGCGGCTTGCAGAACACGCTTCTTATCTCTTTTTTGGCTTGTCTACTGGGCATCGCCATCGGCGTGTTTATCGCAGTCGTTCGAACTACATGGGATAACAACGGCGCGAACATGCGCAAAGGGCCGGGGCGGTACGCATTGGCCATCCTGAACCGCATTAGTCTGCTGTATACCACCGTCATCCGCGGTACGCCGGTGGTGGTTCAGTTGCTGATCATGTACTACATCATCTTTGCTTCTTCCGACAACGGCCTCATGGTGGCGGCGTTGGCGTTTGGTATCAACTCAGGCGCATACGTATCAGAGATCATTCGCGGCGGCATCATGTCGGTAGACAAAGGGCAGATGGAAGCCGGACGGAGTCTTGGGCTCAATTACCTGCAGACGATGTGGCTCATCATCGCGCCGCAGGTTTTGAAAAACGTGCTGCCGACGCTAGCCAACGAGTTCATCGCACTCTTAAAGGAGACATCCGTAGCGGGCTATGTAGCCGTAGCTGATTTGACGTTTGCAGGAAACCGCATACGCGGCGTCACCTACTCTGCGTTCATGCCGTTGATCGCCGTGGCGCTGATCTATCTTTCAGTCGTCATGTTTTTTACATGGCTGGTAGGCAAACTGGAAAGGAGGCTGCGTCAGGGTGATAACCGTTAAGGATTTGCACAAGTCCTTTGGAGGGCTGGAAGTTTTAAAGGGCGTCAATCAGCATATCCGCCCCGGTGAAAAGGTCGTCGTCATCGGCCCCAGCGGCAGCGGCAAAAGCACCTTTTTGCGCTGCCTGAACCTATTGGAGCGCCCCACGAGCGGGCAAATCCTCTTTGAGAATACCGATATTACAGATCCTAAGTGCGATATCAATCGTATTCGCCGTCGCATGGGCATGGTATTTCAGCAGTTTAACCTATTTCCACACCTCACGGTGCTACAGAATTTGACGCTCGCCCCCGTCAATACCGGGATCATGAGCAAGGAAGAGGCCGCCCAAAAGGCCGATCAGCTGCTCGGCCGCGTCGGCCTGAAGGACAAGGCGAATACCTACCCCAACCAGCTTTCGGGCGGGCAGAAGCAGCGCATCGCGATCGTGCGCGCGCTGGCGATGAATCCGGAGGTCATGCTCTTTGACGAGCCGACGAGCGCGCTCGACCCGGAGATGGTCGGCGAGGTACTCGACGTCATGAAGCAATTGGCGGAGGACGGCATGACGATGGTGGTCGTCACCCACGAAATGGGCTTTGCGCGCGAGGTGGGCGACCGCGTGCTCTTCATGGACGAAGGCGTCGTCATGGAGGAGGGCACGCCCCAGCGGATCTTCAGTGCGCCGCAGAACCCGCGCACGCAGGACTTTTTGCGCAAGGTGTTATAGCTCAAATCGCGATGGACGGGCGTTCGGATGAAGCCCGTCCATCGTTTATTTAGGCGGCTGACGCATCTGGGCGAGGTATCTGCCGGTCAGGCTTTGCGGGTCCCGTGCGACCTCGGCGGGTGTGCCGGCCGACACGATCCGGCCGCCAGATTCTCCGCCGCCGGGCCCCATATCCACCACATAGTCCGCATTGACGATCATATCCAGGTCATGCTCGATGACGACGACCGTCGCCCCGCTATCGATCAACCGCTGAAAGACGCCGATCAGCACGCGCACGTCCAAGGGATGAAGCCCGATGGTCGGCTCGTCGAACACGAAGACCGCGTCGTCCTGGGGCCTGCCCATCTCGGCGGCCAGCTTGAGCCGCTGCGCCTCGCCGCCGGACAGCGACGGCGTGGCCTCGCCCAGGGTGAGATAACCCAGGCCCAGGTCGGCCAGTATTTGCAGCCGCTCGCGGACCTTTTTTACGTCTTTCAGGCGCTGGAGGGCCTGCTCTACCGTGAGCGCCATCAGCTCCGGCAGGGAGAGGGAAAGAGCGTCCTGCGCGGCCTTGCGGGGCGCATAGCAGATCCCCTTCGCGGCTTCCCCATAGCGGGAGCCTCCGCAGTCGGGGCAAACGATTTCTACGTCCGGGAGGAATTGCACGTCCATCGTGATCTGCCCGGTGCCGTCGCAGCCGGGACAGCGCAGAGAGCCGGTGTTATAGGAAAAATCGCCGGCTTTATAACCCCGCGCCTTCGCCTCGGGCGTGGCGGCGTAGAGCCGCCGCAGCTCGTCCAACACGCCGCTGTACGTCGCCACGGTGGAGCGGACGTTGATTCCGATGGGCGTCGCGTCGATGAGGTTTACCCGCCCGATGCCGGGGGCGTCCACGGCTCTGATGTGGGCAGGTAACGGTCGCTTTTCGATCTGTGCCCTCAGCGCCGGAATGAGGCTTTCCAGAACGAGCGTGGTCTTGCCGGAGCCGGATACGCCCATGACGGCGACCAACCGGCCCTTGGGCAGCGCGAGCTCAAGGGCACGGACGGTATGCAGCGGGGCGGTGGAGAGCCTGATTTGCCCCTGCTGGAACAGGGCCTCGGAAGGAATTTGGCGGCGGACGAGGACGTTCTCCCTGTCCGCCAGAAAGCCGGCGATCAGGGAATGGGGAGACGACGCCACGTCCTCCACCGTGCCCTGAGACAGCACCCGCCCGCCGTGCACGCCCGCCCCCGGCCCCAGCTCGACGAGCCACTCGACGGCCTTCAATACACGCACGTCATGGTCGATCAGCACGACGGAATTGCCGTGTGCGATGAGGTCGCCCACCACCCCCAGCAAGCCGTCCACGTTGGCGGGATGCAGGCCGATGGACGGTTCATCGAGGACATAGAGGACGCCGGTGGTGCGGTTGCGCACCGCCCTGGCGAGCTGCGAGCGCTGACGCTCGCCGGTGGAAAGCGTGGCCCCGGCGCGGTCGAGGGCGAGGTAGCCCAGCCCCAGCTGCGTGAGCCGCCTGGCGGTATGCAGGAACTGCGCACAGATGCTCTCGGCCATATCCCGCAGCTCCGCCGGCATGGCCGCGGGAACCGAGCGCACCCAGGGGATCAGCGCGTCCAACGTCATCGCCGAGGCCTGGGCCAGCGTTTTGCCGCAGAGCAGGGTGGAGCGTGCCCGTTGATTTAGCCGTGTGCCGCAGCAGTCGGGACACAGGCCCTGCTTGAGGAATTTATCCACACGCTTCATGCCCTTTTCGTCCTTAACCTTTGCCAGCGCGTTTTCCACGGTATAGACGGCGTTGTAGTAGGTAAAATCCAGCTCGCCCGCCTGGTTGCTGTTCTTGGCCTTGTATAAAATGTGCCGCTTCTCCGCAGGACCGTGAAAGACGATCTCCCGTTCCTGCTGCGTCAGCTCGCAAAAGGGCACGTTTGTTCGCACGCCCATGGCCCGGCAAACGTCCGTCATCAGCGACCACATCAGCGAGTTCCAGGGGGCCACAGCGCCGTCGTCTATGGAGAGGGATTCATCCGGCACCAGGGCGGATTCGTCCACGGCCCGCACCACGCCCGTTCCGCCGCAGGTCCCGCAGGCGCCCTGGCTATTGAAGGAGAAGCTCTCGGCACTGGGGCCTTCGAAGAGGGCACCGCAAATAGGGCATTGCAGCGGTTTCCCCGCCGCTACATGGATCGTAGGCGGGAGGAGATGGCCGCTGGGGCAGCGGTGACTGCCCAGCCGGGAGAACATGAGCCGAAGCGGGTTCAAAAGCTCGGTGGACGTGCCAAAGGTACTCCGCACGCCCGCGACGGCGGGGCGCTGGTGGAGGGCGAGGGCAGCGGGGACGTACTCGATGCTGTCGATCTTCGCCTCCGCCGCCTGGGTCATGCGCCGCCGGGTGTAGGCGGACAGGGCCTCCAGATAGCGCCGGGAGCCCTCGGCGTATAGGACGCCGAGCGCAAGGGAGGATTTGCCCGAGCCGGATACGCCGGCCACCCCCACCAGCTTGCCCAGCGGAATGTCCAAGTCGATGTTTTGAAGATTGTGGACGCGCGCGCCCCGTATTTCGATGTGGTCCGGCGCGCTATGCCGGTCTGATAACGGACTCATAGGCTTTTCTCCTTACGTGGAATGAGATTCATTATACCACGGTTTTGCCGCGTTTCAACCGATGAAAACGGCCGCCGAAATTCCCGGCGGCCGTTTTCGATAGGTCAGATCACCTCAAAGCGCTTCCACCTGCCGGAACGAAAGCGCAGATAGAAGATGACGGCCCGGATGATCCAATCCAGACACATGGCGAGGGCAATGCCGATCACGCCCAGGTTGAGCGCGACGCCAAACAGTAGCGAAAAGACGAACCGCCCGCCGACAGTGGAGGCGATGGAGACCAGCATGGTGAACTTCACGTCCCCGGCTGCGCGCAGGCCGCTTGCGAGCGGCCCGGAGAGCGGGAAGGCCACCGCGTTGAAGATGTTGTGGATCAGCACGAGCCAGATGACTAGGCGCTTGGTTTCATCCGCCAGGACGTAAGCCTGCATGAGCAGCGGCGTCAATGCGAAGATGAGGACGTTCCACCCCAGGGAAAACAGGAGCGTGATTTTGAGCAGCTTCTTGAAGTAGGCTTCGGCGGCGGGGATGTCGCCCGCGCCCATGCATTGCCCGATGACCGTGATAAACACCGGACCCATGGTCACGCCCGCGAGGGCGGCCATGGACCATATGC
>JAEYAR010000173.1 GCA_023404715.1 Bacillota bacterium
GCCGTGGCTCGCTTCACCCCGCGCGACGTTGGTCTTGAACCTATCTATCGTTTCTCCAACGCGTCTAAAACAGCATTTGCCGCCGCAACCGCTACCTGCGCAGACGCAGGTGTTGTCCGGCGTAACCCCAGGACCAAATCGTACTCATCTTTTGATAAAAGGTCGATGGAAAGCGGAATGGCGGCGATGTCGCGCCCCAGCAGGTAATCAGCCGAAACACTAAAGTGCTCCGCCATTGCAAAGACGATATCAGCCTTGGGTATGCTTTGACCGCTGCGCCATTTTTGAAGATTCGATTCATCCATACAGAATATTTCCTTCAGCGCCTTCCGGGGAGAAATACCATTCTGTTTGCATAAGTAAACATACCGTTCGCTGAATGTCTGTGCGGAAAATATCATACTCGACAGCCTTTCTCATAAAAACGCAGGAATAAATTCATGTTTTTGTATTGACATTGGGAATAAATTCGTTTATATAATGGATCAATGAAGGAATCTATTCCCTCCATTGCTTCGGCATGGTGTCTCACAAAAGCAATCGATACAGATCCATGATCATTATACACTGTGCCGCAAAACCTTGCAAGCTGCTTCAGAAAGTAAAGCAATAAAGAGAATATAGAAAGAAGTCGTGCATGAAATGACCGAAAACATCTTGGCGGAACTCTATTACGGGCGCATTGCCCCGTGGGCGAGGGAACCCGCACGTGGCGCAGCGGCGCGAGAATTAGACCTGAAGATCGAGAAAGAATTGCAGTATTTTCGGCAGCGCCTGACGCCGGCGGATTATGATCGCTTCTCGGCGCTTGACGACCTGCGAATGGAGGCCTGTTGCCTAACCGAGGCAGATGCCTTTTGCGTCGGATTCAGGCTAGGCGTAAAGCTTGTAACTGCATCGGTCGCTGATGACTGCTATTAGATGACAGGTGTAAACCTTTATTACGCCGTTAAAGTTAGAAAGCACACAATGCCACAAATGTCACAGCGGTTATAATTTACAAAAATTACATACTCCTTTTGACGCAAAGCTCTTGCGCATTAACCCGCGAAATGATATACTTTTATTATAATTTGCGTGGAACGTGCGAAAGGAGTGAGCCCCATGCAAACCATCGAGACGGGAAAAACCATCGTCGACATCATCGTCTGGCCCTCGAACCGGCCGTGGACATCGCGCTACGCGACCAGCTATTCGATCGTGAACGACGCGTGCACGCTCGTGTTGACGGAGCATGTGTTTCGCGATCCCAAGCGCGCGAACACCGCATACAAGCGCTTTGCGCGCCGCATGCAGCGCGAGGATCTTACCCCGCCCAACGTGCTCTTTCACGAGATGACGTCCTCCGCGTCAAAGGACCTTTTCTGCGTGCTCTCGCCCAAGCAATCGCTGTTTAACACCGCATGCCCCCTCGGGCGCATGACGATGCTCGACGTGGGGAGCGACGACAAGCGCATGGTCATGGCCATGGTGAAGGAAGAGAAAGAGGCGTAAACAATCGCGTAAGACACGCGTTCATTCTATGCCAAGCGTTGCGCGCACCTGTAAGGTGCGCGTATTTATATATTTGTTTTGCAGGCGTAATGAAGCCTTTTGCAAAAAAATGAGCGAATATAGCGCTAACCCTACGAAAAGATGAGCGAATCGGCTCTCAGCCCCCCGTAAAAAGAAAAATAGCGCCCCTGCAATCAAAGGCCCCCTGCCGCGCGTCATACACACGTCATGACGAGTACGCCCCGGGGAGAGAGGAAGTCAACGCAATGGATAAAGAGCGCTTTTCGCAAACCGTCTGGGCGATGCGAGGCCGCATGCTGCGCCTGGCCATGAGCCTGCTGCGAAACCCCCAGGATGCGGAGGACGCGGTCAGCGAGGCCGTTCTGCGCGCCTTTACGCACAGGGATTCGGTACGGGGCGACTTTCAGCCCTGGATCCTTAAGATCGTCGCCAACTGCTGCTACACGCAGATGCGAAAACGCGCCCGCATCGTCTTGACGGACGGCGAACGGATGCCGGAGCCGCCCGCGCAGGAGGACGAAGCGCACGCGCTTTGGCAATACCTGTGGGGATTGCCCGAAAGGTACCGCGTGGTGCTGTCGCTCTTCTATTACGAGCGCATGCATGTGGACGAAATCGCGGCGGCGCTGTCCATCCCGCGCGGCACGGTCTCCGCCCGCCTCAAGCGCGGGCGGGAGCGGTTGGAGCGCATCATGAAGGAGGGCTGAAGACATGACGGATCGCTTTGACGAACGGATTTATCAGATGGCGGACGCCGACATTTACGACGCCGCCCGATACGAACGCAAGCTGCGCGCAGCGCTCATCGCGTTGCCCGACGAGGCGCCCCGGCGGCGCTATGCCGGGCGGGTAGGACGGCGCATCGCCCTGATCGCCGTCGCGCTCGCGCTCATCGCCTGCACCGCGCTGGCTGCCGCGCGGCTGGGCTTTGTGGACTTCGCGCGGCATTACGACCCGCAGATCAGCGGAGACCTGCGCGGCCTGTACGTGGAGGGCTCCCTCGCCGCCTGCGAGACGGCGCGCGTGCGCTACGAGGTGCGCGCCGCCAGCTACGACGGCAAGGAGCTGCAGCTCGTCGTCGCGGCCATGCCCAAGGACGCGCACACGGCCCTGATTTCCATGGACCCCGACGCCGGGCAATTACAGGAGGCCCAGGCGCTCGCGCCCCAGCAGCTGCACGTGCGCTTTGAGCTCGAATCCATCGACGGAGAACCGGCGATCGACGGCTTCGGCACTTGGGGAAGGCCCGAAGAGCGCGGCATCGTCTTCGGGGCCAGCGTCGAGATCGATTCCCCCGCCGGGGAGGCGCTCACATTGTCTCTCCGATGCGACGATTACACGGACGCAGCCGACAGGGCGAGCGCAGAGTTGTCCTTCTCGTTTACCCCGGCTACGCCTAAGGTCGAGGCATGGGCCGCGGACGCAGACCTGGGCAGCGTGCGCGTCACGCATGTAGAGCTGTCGCACACGGCGCTGGGGCTGTACGTAACGGCCGCATACGAGCCGCTCATCGACCGGGAGCCGAACCTCCACCTCGTGCAGGCGGACGGCTCCACCCAGTGGGGCGGACGGGGCGGCAAGGACGAGGACGGCGTCTACCGCGCGCGTTGTACGTATGTCACGACGCAGGCCCTCCCCCAGACCCTGCTGCTGTGGCCCTACAGCACCCGGGACGACTGCGGCCTCGCGCTCGAGATCGACACGCAGACCGGTGCGCAGCGCATCGTAACTGTGACGCCGGAGCTGGACGGGAACGGAAACATGCGCGTGAGGCGAAATGAGACGACGCCAGCCCCCACATCGGCCATCCATTAAGATAGAAGAGGAGAATACCTGCCATGAGAAACCTGCTCTGCTCGCTGCTCTGCGTGCTTTCGATCCTGTATGCCTCTGCCGCCGCGGCGGAAAACCTGACAGGCGAAGTCACGATCGACGGCGTATCCTTCGTGCTTAACGCCGCTGTGCTCAACCCCGAGACCGACGTAGCCGCTCGCTATACGGTAACCGGCCGCAAATGGGGCGACGAGCCGAAGGATACGTTTGATATCGGCCTGTTTCTCAAGCATCCCGAGGACGCGGAGATCACCTACCGCGGTGAATACGGCGAGCGCGAATACACGGTCGGCGAGACGTTCAACCGCCGCTTCGACGAGTCGCTTCGCTTTGACGTCTACGGCCTACAATATGAAACATTCTTTGGACGCGGACGTTCCGGACAAAAGCGGTTTTCGTACACAGATCTAACCGCCCGGGTTATGAACCCCTATGGCAAGCAGGCGTTTGAGAGCGTATACCGCGCACGTAACCCGCAGCCGGGCGACGTGCCCGATCTGGAGGGCATCACCTACGCCCAGGCGCTAGCGGCCATCGAAAGCTACCGCGACGCTATCCCCGGCGGCGTAGCGATCGGCGAGCCGTACTACGTCGAGGCGTGGTCGAACGAAAACGTGCTGGCGTTCGAGCGTTCCTTCGGGGACGACCTGCTCCAAAGCGAGATCGACGAGATCCTCGCAGCGCCGGATTACTATGCCGTCTACCTGCGCACCTACGTGACCAACGCGCCGGGACTCAGAGGCTTGGCGAGCCTCACGGAATGGCGTCCCACGACCTTTGACGATGAGGACGTACAGGTCAATGAGGTCAGCGCGATGGCAGTCGTCAGCGCAAACGGCGTGGAGCGCTTCTGGGTGGAGCCTTATGTCGCCAATTTCGAGCGCAAGGGCGAGCTCTCCCCCATTCTCAGCGCGCAAGAGGCCTTCGATCGCGTGCAACAGGCGCAGAGCTTCTTCAACCTCGTAGACGGCTTCGCGCCGGATCCGCAGGCCATACAAAGCAAGTTTACCCTCGTCGAGATCGCGCCTGAGTTCTTCATGAAAGCAAGCGTACCTTACGACGGCACGTATACGCTGAGCCCCGTTTGGGCCTTTCACGTGCATGTGGAGCAGGAAGTATTAAACAGCGCGGTGGGCTCCGTATTTTGGGATGGCATGCGCGAGGCGACCATTAAGCGCGACGAGTACACCGTCTTTGCCATCGACGCGGTGACCGGTAAGCGGGTGCTGTAGCCTTGGCACGATAGCCGCGAAACATCGTTCCTGCGGCGATGCGGATTTACCGGCACGTCCGCGCTTCTTGCGAGATCTCATCCTCACGCATCGCCGTCAACCACGATTAAGTTGCTGTGATATTTCGTTTTACCGGTAAGCACGTCGTCGTAAAAGCCCTGTTTCCAGTCGATATAGTCGATGCTGGACTGCAGGTCCGCCATGCGCCTTTGCAGCTGCTCCCGCTTCTTTGCGAGGATGATCTTGCGTTTCGGGATGGAGGCCGCTCCCTGAAGGCACAGGTCGATATACACCTTCATTTCCTGTATGCTCATGCCGCAGTTTTTCAGACATGTCAGACTCTTGATCCACGCGACGTCGCGATCATCGAACACACGGTGGTTGCTCGCGTCGCGCTTTACGTTGGGAACGAGGCCCTCATTGCAATAGAACTTCAGTGCCTCATAGGTCATGCCGGTCTGGCCGCAGACCTCCTTCATCGTATACAAATAATCTCCTCCGAATCGAAAATTTCTCTTGACCGGTAGTAACTACCGGGTGGTATGCTTGTATTGTAGCATTTCATAGACGCAGACGCAAGCAGAAACGGCAGGAACATCCCGCAACGGCGGAACGCTTTGTTGCAACGGGGAAAAGCACATCGTGAGGGAGGCATGCTATGAGCAAACTCGGTTTTGGTTTTATGCGCCTGCCCATGACAGATCCAAGCAATGCCATCGTAGACATCGAATTGTTAAGGCAGATGGTCGATCTGTACATGGCGAGGGGCAACAATTACTTCGACACCGCATTTCGTTACTGTGATTTTGCCAGCGAACCCGCGCTGAAGGAGACGCTGGTAAACCGCTATCCTCGAGATTCCTACGAACTGACCGATAAGATCACGCTGAGCTTCGTCCAATCCGAAGAAGAACAGGTTCCCTATTTCCGCAACCAACTGGAAAGGTGCGGCGTAGAATATTTTGACAACTACCTGATCCACAACATAAACGCTGATTCCTACGCCAAGGCGAAACGGCTTCACACCTTTCGGTTCATCCAGCGCATGAAGGAAGAAGGGCTGTGCAGGAAAACGGGCGTCTCCTTCCACGGCACGCCCGATCTGTTGGAGGAGCTTCTGCAGCACCATTCGGAAATCGATTGGGTGCAGCTGCAGCTCAACTATGCCGACTGGGGCGATGCGGGTATACAATCCCGCCGTTGCTATGAGATCTGCATGAGGCACGGCAAAACTGTATTGGTCATGGAACCGGTCAAGGGCGGCAATCTCGCGAATCTGCCCGAAGAGGCGGCTGCTCTTTTAAAGGCCGCGCATCCTGACTGGAGTCAGGCGTCCTGGGCGATCCGCTTTGCCGCCAGCCTGCCGGGCGTATATCGCGTGCTCAGCGGCATGTCCGCTCTTGAGCATGTGAACGACAACACCGGATTTATGCAGGATTTTGTGCCGCTCACGGAGGAAGAGAATGCGCTGTGCGCGAAGGCGGCTGCGATCATAAAATCCAACACCGCCATCCCCTGCACCGGATGCGGGTACTGCGAGGGAGACTGTCCCAAGCGCATCGCGATCCCCCATTATTTTGCCCTGTATAACGAGGAAAAGCGCGCCACGGTGAACTACGTTCACGCATCCGGCTTTTACTACAAGGCCATGACTCAGACCCGCGGCAAGGCCAGCGAATGCATTGAATGCGGCCTGTGCGAACAGAACTGTCCGCAGCATTTGCCCATCCGCGCGCATTTAAAGCGCGTAGCGGAGGCCTTTGAAAAAAAATGATACGGAGGAACTCAATATGAAAGTATTGCTCATCAACGGCAGCCCGAAGGCAAACGGCAATACGTCGATCGCCCTGAACGAGATGGTCGATGTATTTCACGAGGAAGGGATTGAAACCGAGATCGTGCACGTGGGCAACAAGGACGTTCGCGGCTGCGTGTGCTGCTATCACTGCAAAGAAAACGGCAAATGCGTTTTTAATGACATCGTGAATGAAACCGCCGCAAAATTCGAGGAAGCGGACGGCCTCGTCATCGGAAGCCCGGTCTACTACGCCATGGCCAACGGTACGCTGGTCTCTTTTGTGCAGCGCCTGTTCTATTCCACCCCGTTTGACAAGCGCATGAAGGTGGGCGCAAGCGTGGTCGTCGCCAGGCGCGGCGGACTATCCGCCACATATGACGAGCTGAACAAGTTCTTCGGCATCTCCGGCATGCCCATCGCATCCGGTCAGTACTGGAACAGCATCCATGGACGCGCGCCCGGCGAAGCGAAGCAGGACGCCGAAGGCTTGCAGGGCATGCGCACGCTGGCAATGAATATGTCCTTCCTGATGAAGAGCATCGCCCTCGGCAAAGAAAAATACGGCCTGCCCGAAAAGGAAACGACCACTTTCACGAATTTCATTCGCTGATGAATCAGGGAGGGTTGGGTAATGAAAAAGAGGAGGCTCGGCAAGCTGGAAGTTACGCCCGTCGGCATGGGCTGCATGGCGCTGTCTCACGGTTACGGTCAGATCCCTACTGAAGAATACGGCATTGAAGCAATCCGCAGGGCATACGGGGCAGGCTGCACCTTTTTTGATACGGCCGAGTCCTACGGATCACAACTGTACTATGCAGGCCATAACGAGCAGATCGTGGGCAAGGCGCTTAAAGACGTCCGCGAAAGTGTCGTGCTGGCCAGCAAGCTTCACGTCTCTCCCGAAGAATACAAAAAGGATCTGGAGGGGGCGATCCGCAGCCATCTGTCGAAGACGCTCGAGAATCTGCGCACAGATCATCTGGATCTGTACTACCTTCACCGCGTGCATGTGGAGGTGCCGGTGGAGGCGGTGGCCCGGGTCATGGGCAAATTGATAGACGAGGGACGCATTCGCGGCTGGGGCCTCTCGCAGGTAAGCCTAGAAACGCTGCAAAGAGCGCACGAGATTACGCCGGTCACCGCCCTGCAGAGCCTGTACAACATGCTAGAGCGCGATCTGGAAAAGGAGCTCTTCCCCTACTGCCTTCAAAATGGCATCGGCGTAGTGCCCTTTTCTCCCGTTGCCAGCGGATATCTATCCGGTAAGGTCACTGCCGCTACGCAGTTCGAAAAGGTCGACGATGTGCGCAACTGGGTGCCGCAACTGTCCAGAGAGAACATCGCTGGTAATCAGCCGATCGTCGACCTCGTACAAAGGTTCGCCGAGGCGAAGCATGCGACGGGCGCGCAGATTTCCATCGCGTGGATTTTGCACAAATATCCGAACGCCGTGCCGATTCCGGGATCCAAGAATCAGGAACGCATTCTGGAAAATCTCGATTCATGGCATGTCCAGCTGACCGACGACGAGTTGGCGGAGCTGGAGCGCGCGCTCGACGCCTGCCCTGTGCATGGGCATCGGGGCGTCGTCGAATTCGCCGGAACGATTCGCCGCACTCGAGCGTAAAGCGCGGCTACCGATCAAGCTACGCCTCCGCCCAGGTTGGACGGAGGCGTAGCTTATTTATAGAAATTCATCGATTGTCTGCCCATTTGTCAACTCATGGCTCGTGCGAATCCCCATACATCTCTTCCAGCTGGATCAGCCGCACCTGGCCGTCTTTCTCCCGCGCCCTTAAAGCTTCCGTAAAACCCGCCTTCGAGAACAAATAGTAATATCGCCGGTCGAAGCCGCCCATCGCGTCCGCGTATTCGCGGATGAGATCAAGCTCATCCACGTCGATAAGCTCGTTTCTAAACTTGCAGGAGCCGACGATCCCGCTGCGGTCATCCGCCGAGGTCACGACGATGTCGATCTGTGCCTGTTTATGCGTCCTGGGATTGCCGCCCCACCATTGCCCAATCGAGCCGATGGAGATAGGCAGCCTATCGTCATGAAACAATATGTAATCCCGGCATATCCGCTCGAACACCAACCCCATATAATCAGACAGGCGGTTCTCGACCGCTACCTGATAGGTCTGGTCGATCCGCCCGGACAAAATCGCGGCGTTGTTGCGGGGCACGAATGAAAACCAGAAGCGGAAGAATGGGTCGTCGAGCAGGTAAATAGGCCGCTTGCTGTTGGGCTCGGTGACCGGCACCTCCCGCTTTATGATGCCCAGGGAGATGAGGTTGGCGATATACTTGGAGCAAAGGCTGGTTTCGATCCTGACCGTGCCTGCAATCTCGGACATTTTGGTTTTCCCCGACGCGACGGCTGATAGGATGGCATTGTAGAGGGCAGGTTCCCGGAGCTCTTGCTTGAGCAGATTGGCGGGTTCCTCGTAGAGCATGGCATTGCGATCCAAGACTGCGTCGAGTAGGTTGTCTCGAACGCTCTTTGCGCATGAAAATTGTTCCAAATACATCGGGACGCCGCCTGTCACGCCGTACATGATCGCCTTCTCCGCGCAAGAGTAGTTCGCAAACCATTTGCCCGTATCCCAATAATCAAAAGGAAGGATTTTAAACTGCGCCGTCCTGCGCCCATAAAGCGGGCTCTGATAGCCAAGCACCTGGTTTTCCATGAAGCTCATAGAGGAACCGCACAGGATTAAGAAGAGCTTCGACGCCTTCATCTCGTGATCGAGCATATTTTGCAATAGCGAAGAAATCCCCCGCTCCGCCTGTGCAAGATAAGGGTATTCGTCTATGGCGAGGATGATCCGTTCCTTTTGCGCCATTTGAAGGATGGCATGAAAGGCATCGGCAAAGCTGTGATATGTAAAGCCGGCCTCTCCACCACCCGCGCTCTCCGCGATGGCGAGGGAAAACGCTTGCAGGTTTTCCTGAGCGGTGCTTTCCATGGCCGCGTAGAATACCGTGCGTTTGCCCTTACAAAATTCGGTGATGAGCGTCGTTTTGCCAACGCGTCTGCGTCCATAGACAATCGCAACCTCCAACCGACCGCTTTGATACATGCGGTTCAGCTTCGACAATTCCCTGTCACGGCCGATAAACACAGCATACCACTCCTTATGAGGAATTTAGGTCATCGTGATATACGATATTATAATGCCCTTATTTTTGTTTGTCAATCGTGATCGACCGCTCCCGGCACGCCGACAAGCCTAATACCACTTTAGATCACATGTCGTATGCTCGCCAAAGTAGGTGGCGCTCCAGGTGAGGTCATAGGCCGGGGACGGATGCCAACAATCCTGCTTTGGATCATAAATCCCGCTGAAATTCTTGGCGTGATCATCCCGGTTATGGACAAACACATTGAAGCACATGCGGCGAAACATCTGCTCTGTATCGGCCTTATGACTCCGGGACAGAATCCGGGTCAGCTTCATCAGCATATGATAGTCCAATGAAGCGGTTCGCCAATCCGCTTCCAGAATGGCCGAAGCCGTCAATACAGCATGTCGAATGCGTATTCCGTTTACGATATCCCGGTCAAACCGACGTACGGCAAAGTACCTGTTGCACCGCCCGGAGGGCATCAGCTTTGTCTGCGGAACGGCAATGCCGCACGCCGCCGCACAGTCCATGTACCCCTTTTCCATAAGCCCTGCGTCCGGCATGTCGCCCGAAGCCGGGAACTTGATCACCCATTCATTTGTCATAACCTTGGGGCGAGCGCCGCCGGAGCTTCCGCCCATCTGAAAGATGCTATCCAGATCGTCGACGTCCTCGCGACTCAAAAGAGCTTGACACTTCTGCGACAATGCATCCATATCGGGCAAAACGGCTTCCTGCCGCACATCCCACGCCGGGCGATAGATCAGCGCGCCCATGCCGGATCCCCCTACGATGGCCAGCCTCTCCAGCGCTGTCACGTCCGATGGGGATATGCCCCTGCTTTTCAGCATGCGATGGACCAACAGCCTCCCCCATGCGTCCGGCAGGCTGTCCGCGAACACGCCCCACAAGCCTAGCTTCGTCAGCGACAGCAGCGAAATTTGTCCGCTGGTTTCAAAACGTGTGATGCTGCCGTAGCTTTAAACGAAGAGAAGCCGCCTGGGACCTATGTGGCGGCCATGGCGGTACACATCACATTTCACATATGCCTGTGGTTGTTTGGTCTGCTTGGCTGTGATAGAATAACCGTAATGCATAGGCGAGGAGGGTGTGGCAGGTGAACGCCGCGCATTGGGATTTAAAGATTATCGAGTTCGGAAAAGAAAGCGCCCCGGTGGTAATGCTCTTACACGGCGGGGGGCTCTCGTGGTGGAATTATCGCGAGGAAGCGCTTTTGCTGGCGGAAACCTATCATGTCGTGCTGCCTGTCCTGGACGGGCATGCGGACAGCGCCGCGCCCTTTACTTCGATCGAGGAAAACGCCCGGAGACTGATACGCTATATTGACGAAGCCTTGGGCGGCGCCGTACTGGCCATCGGCGGCCTATCTCTCGGCGGGCAGATTCTCGTCGAAATGCTCTCTCAAAGAAACGGCATCTGCCAATACGCCGTCATCGAAAGCGCATTGACCCTCCCCATGGCGCTGACCCACGCATTGATCGCCCCCACGTTCGGCATGAGCTATGGGCTCGTAAAGAAAAGATGGTTCTCCAAGCTCCAGTTCAAGACGCTAAAAATAAGGCGGGATTTATTCGAAGACTACTATCGCGACACGTGCAAAATGGAGAAGCAAAACTTGATCCGCGTCTTACAATCCAACTCGTCTTATAAGCTCAAACCGGGGCTGGCAAATACGACGGCAAAAGCGCTGATCCTCGTAGGCGCCAGGGAGCAAAAAAAGATGCGTCGCTCCGCCGAGATGCTGCACGACATCCTTCGGGATAGCCAATTGCAGATTTTGGATCAGCTCGGTCACGGCGAATGCAGCCTCAACCATCCGAGGGATTACGTAAAGTTGCTGGAAGATTTGATCAGGGAACTTGACTAGCTCTCCATATAAGAAGGCGCATTTCTTAGATGCTCGAGGTCCCCGCTATTGAGACCCTTTTTTGCTCAAAACATCAAGACAATGCCGTATCTTTGCTGTATGATAACCCTGATGATACCGTTATAGAGAGCGAAAGGGGGAGCGCCGTGCGGAATTTCATGACTTTGGCAGACGCGCTGAACTTCATCGACGCACATTTATGCGATCCTATCTCACAGGAGGATATCGCCAACGCCTGCTATTGTTCGCTTTCTAGCCTACAAAAGCTTTTTCGATACGCCTTTCACTTTTCGATCAAAGAATATGTGGAAAAGCGTAGGTTAACCTGCGCTGCTCGCGATGTGACTGGCGGTGAAATGCGCATTGTCGACATTGCCTTGAAATACCAGTACAACTCGCCCGAGGTTTTTTCGAGGGCATTCGCGCGGCTCTGGGGAACAAAGCCTTCTGCTTTCCGCAAGCAATGGCGATTTTCCGGCCTTTTCCCTAAAATAGTAGATTTTGATTACATCGGTGACCAAGAAAGGGGCATCATCATGCGCAGAAAAGTTGACATTTCCGAGGTCTACGACGTTCTAAAGGAACTTCAGGGGACATATGTGTTATGTTTCGACATCGTTGGGCTTGTGCCCATCAATGCGATCTCGCACGAATTGGGGGATCAGGCGATCCTCGAAACGGCGCGCCGCATCGAAGGTACGGCTGATGAAAACATGCTTTTGTTCCGCATCGGCGGCGATGAATTTGCGCTCGTGACGGGCCTTCGCGACCCCGAACAGGTGCGCGTGCTGGCCGAGGCGGTCCTCTCCGCCAACGGAGAAGAAATTCAGCACAAAGGAAGGGCATGCCCTTTGGCTCTTCGTGTCGGGGCGATGCGGATAACGAACCCAAACCTGAAATATTGCGATCTGTACGCGAAGCTGCAGGGAACCATCGACAAGGCGCGCGCGGATGGGTTGGAGATTCTGATCGCCGACGCATAAAGAGCTAAACAACAGCTACTTCCACGCAGTCGAGAAGGCGGCAAGGGCATAATGCCCTTGCCGCTTATTCGATTGTTTCACTTGATGCTTTGCAGACATCCCTGCCGCCATACATCATTCGGACAATGCTCACCGTATTGGCGTTTTCGTCTATCAGATAAAAGACCAGGTAATTATCTACAGGAAGAAACGCATTCCCTGACTATGCCATGGCTCATCTTCGTATATCCGATTCCTTGCGGGCAATTCATTCAAGAAATGAATTGCCCGCATATTCACTGTGCTTGTGCAGCAGCTGTTCCCGGTACAAGCAGCTCATATGTACTCATATATACTCCGTAAATCCCGCCGTGCCTGCGCTGTATACTTTACGTTCCAGCTCATATACCAAAATCTCTTTTCATTTCTGTTTCGATAACATCTGCCGCATACACACTGCCCTCCTTTATGTCATCCATGATTTTTTCTATTTCCGCGTCAAACTGTTCCTTCGAAAGAGAGCGATAGCCAAGCGGCTCTGTTTTTGGCAATTTGATCTCAAATGGAATTCCTTTTTGCAGCGCCACCTGCCTTAAAAACATACCTACCGTGTTTGACATTGGAATGCCCAAACGCTCGGGCACCTTTTCGGCCTGCACCATGACGTCGGGTTCCACACGGACAAAAATATTTGATGTTCTGGCCATGTTCAACGCCTCCTATACGATAAATATACCCTTTTTTGCTTGCGAATCGCAAACTATTTGTAATATTTTTTGAATCGCTTTCTATAGGATATAAATAAAGCGATTCAAAGGGGCATTTCTATAACAAGAACAGGAATGGCCGTGTTACACCTCGACCGAGAGCCCGTCATAGGCGACGGTCATCCCCTCTTCTGCCATCATGGGGGCGTAGACGTCGTGCGGCGGCGCCCAGTGCGGCGAAAGGTGCGACAGGTAAAAATAACCGCCATAGCCTTCGCCCGCGCGCAGCTTTTCGAGCGCATAGCGCGGCCCCACGATGTGCAAGGGAGGCAGCGGCGTAAAGCGCGGCACGCCGACATCGCGCTGCCGCTCCGCTCTGAGTGCATCCGCCCCCTCCGGCATGCGCCGCCAGTACAGGCGCATAGGCGCAAAATGATCCTCGTGCGCATGCGTCACCAGCAGCACGCGCGCGCCGCGGATATCCAGTCCGAAGCGCGCGGCCTGCGGGAAAGTCGTCATGTTCAGGTCGATCAGCACGTCCCCATCGAGCAGGGCGCTACTGTTCTCGCGCAGGTTGCGTCCCCCGTGCGCGCGCATAAGCGCAGTGCTCGCGGTTGCACCACAGCCCGGGATAGCACTCCCCCGCCGCCGTGCCCAGGAGTGTCAAACGCATGCTTCTTTTCCCCCATAAATCCCCTGCCCGGGCAAACAGCCTGGTTGCGCGGGCACGGTCGTATCTCTCATCGCCAGTGTAGCATCCGCCCGGGGGCTTGTCAACCGTATGGAGCATGTGTACACAGGTTATCATGTAAACAAAGTAATCCCCTTGTAATCGCAGCGCGATGTGATATAATGTTTACATGGTATCCTGTGTTTTCATGTAAACACGTTAAACATACTCACTGCAATATATCGAATAAACATTTCATACCCCCGTATATCTGATTACTATGTTTACACTTTTATCGGATTTACCGTGAATACATTGTTTACATAATCCCTCTTTTTTATGTGTATGCTGTAATTCTGTTCTTCTCCGTATACTCTGTATTCCATGTTTGCAATGTTTACATTTTAATCAAGAAATCGTTGATGTCATGTTTACTCTGTATTCATTGTATATTTAGGTGATGTAGTATTTCTTGTTTTCCCTGTTTACACGTTATTACTGTTTAGCTAGGATACCTTGTAATCCCATGAAACACTGTAACCATTGTATATCATGTATTCCCGGTAAACAAATATTTTTGCTTTCCTGTAAACCGGTTATTCTTTGTTTACATTTTATGAGTCTGTAAACATACGATTTTGCGTATACAGACGCATAGCGCGCAGGCGCGACACATATATCCTAAACGACGGCGCAAAGGAGAACCCATGGCCACAGAACTGATGACGAGCATCTACCAAACCCTCGACCGCTCGGCCCTCCTCGCCGAGCTGGAGCCGCGGCGCAGCGGGCAGGTCTACGTGCTCAAATGCCCGCAATGCGGCAGGCGCGAGGCGTACCTTTACCACGACGGCGCGCAGATCGTCTGCAACCGCTTAAACAAGTGCGGCTACCGCGAAAGCCTATGGGACTACGTATCCCACCGCGACGGCACGGACGCCAGGGGGACGCTCTCCACCCTCGCGCGCCTTGCGGGCGTCGCGCTGCCCGAGCGGCAAAGCCGCCGCCAGGAGCAGGCGATCAGCCGCCAGCAGGCGCTAGACGTGGCCGTGCGCGCGATGCAGTTTTGCCTGTTCAGCCCGGAAGGGGCGCGCACGCTCGCCTATCTGCGCCGCCGCGGCTGGTCGGACGAGGCCATCCGCGCGGCGGGCTTTGGCCACTACCCCGCGCAGGGCGAGCTGCGCGGCTACCTGGGCGCGTTCGCCGCCGCGGCGGACACGCGCGAATTCTCCCTCTTTTCGCCGCAGGGGCTGGGAGACACGCACACGCTGGCGATCCCCTACCGCGACGCCTTCGGCCACGCGCAGGGCGTCATCGTGCGCTGCGTCGATCCCCTCAGCCAGGAGGGGCGCAAATACCTCTTCAACCGGGGCGTCAAGCGCGGCGAGCACTTCTTTCACATCGACGCGCTGCAGCGTGGGGCCGCCTCCGCCGTCGTCGTGGAGGGCTATATCGACGCGCTGATGGCCGCCGCCTGCGGCATTGAAAACGTGATCGCCACCGGCGGCAGCCGCGTGACCGAATCGCAGCTGCGCGAGGCCCTGCGCCTGGGCGTGCGCTCCTTCGTGCTCGCGCTGGACAACGCGGAGATGGACAAGGCGGGCCGCGAGGGCGCGCTCGCGGCGATCCGTCTCATCCAGGCCGCGGGGGGACGGGCTTACGTCGCCCCGCTGCCCGCGGGTTACAAGGATCCCGACGAGCTCATGCGCGCGGGCGACGCGGGCGTACAGGCCTTCAAAGAGGCGGTTCGCCAGCCGCAGAGCGCGGCGCAGTGGGCCGCGCAGCAGCTCATCCGCGCCTATGGTCTCGCGCAGGACAAGCTGCTCACCAAGCCCGAACGCGACGCGATGATCGACGAGGCGATGGCCTTCGCCGCCTCGTTCACCGATCCGATCAGCCCCATGGACTACCTCACGCCCATCGCGCAGGCCCTGGGCATCCCGCCCTCGCTGCTCGCGCTGGAGTACGACGCGCACAAGGAGCGCGCGGCCGCCCGGGCGCGCGAGGGCGCCTACCGCGCGCTCGCGCAGCACATCACGCAGTGCGTACAGGAGGGGCGCACGGGCGACGTCGAGTCGATGGTCAAGCGGGAACTGAGCGAGATCGGCTCCGGCGCGGCCAGGTCGCTGCGCCCCTACACGCTCGCGGATCTGAGGCAGGACCTGGCGGACACGCCCGACGGCCTGCCGACCGGCTTTACGGCGCTGGACGGCCTCGTCACCATTCCCGACGGCGCGATCACCCTGATCGCCGCGCGCCCCTCGCACGGCAAGACGACGCTGCTGACGAACATCTTCCTCAACCAGCTGCGCGCCTTCCCGCAGGACAGCTTCGCCTTCTTCTCCTACGAGGAGACGCGCGCCGCGCTGGCGCTGAACATGATCAACATCCTAGCGGGCGAGACGCTCAGCCGCACGAAGAACAAATACGCGCTGAAACAGTACTTCGCCAAGGGCGGGGACGCGCAGAACCTGCGCCGCCCCAAGCTCGACGCGGCCTGGGAATCCTTCGGGCAGATGGTGGACGCAGGGCGGCTGCTGCTCTTCGAGGAGAGCCTGGACGCGGGCGCGCTGGCCGACCTGATCGTCTCCATGAAAAAGCGCAACCCCCGCCTGCGCGCGGTGTTCATCGACTACATGCAGAAGATCAAGTGGGCGGGCGCGCAGGCGCCCAGCCGCCAGGTGGAATTGCAGCGCATCTCCGGGCGGCTGCTCGAGGCCGCGAAGGAGGCGAACATCCCCGTCATCCTCGCGGCGCAGCTGGGCCGTCCGAGCAAGACGACGAGCGCGAGAGAGGATACGCGCCGGGGCGTGCGGCTTGACAACCTGCGAGAATCGGGCGACATCGAGCAGGACGCGAACGTGGTGCTGGGCCTGTTCAACGAAGCCATCGACCAAAGCGAGGAGGACGGCGCCGCGCTCTCCGGCGCGCAGGAGCGCGAGCAGCGCCTAAACGTCACGATCCTCAAGAACCGCAACGGCATCGCGGGCGCCAGCGTGCCGCTCACGTTCCGCCCGCAGACGCTGACCATCACGAGCGCGCCGAGGGACAAGCTATGAAGGACTATCTGGAGGCCTATTTACAGGCCGCGCTCGAGCAGGAGCGCATCGCGGACGAGCAATTCCGCGACGCGGTCGAGCGCCGCGCGCGGGAGATCGCAGGGCAGCTCGAGCGCCCTTATCTGGAGGCCATGCGCCTGCGCGAGCTCTCCCGCGCTTACCGCAAGGAATTGACGGAGCGCATCGCGGCGGGGGAGCGCGCGGATCAGCTGCTGCCGCTCGCGCTGCAAACCATCTCCGCCTTGTGCGGGGACGAGGCCTTCGCCCGGCACAACCTTTCGCGCATGGCGGCGGGGGCGGACGAAGCGCCGCAGGCGGACGACCTCGCCGCCATCGAGCGCGCGGAGCTTTCCCGCCGCCTGGAGGCGCTCACGGCGTTCATCCAGGACGGGAGCGTGCCGGAGGGGGAGCGCGCGCAGGCGCGCCTTCGCCTCCTGGAGGTTAAGCAAAGGCTCGCGGAGCTCGGGGAAGGGGAGAGCGCTGCGCGCGCCTTGTAGGGGATTGCACATCGCCGTTGGCACGGCGCTACGGCGCGTATACGCGGCTGCCTCTGGCGGGCGACCCGAGGCAATGTCATTAACTTTAAAGTATTAAGATAACAAAACGTGGTCAGCCCCAGGGGAGGGCTCCACGCCAGGGGGCTGGAAGCCCCCGAGAGTGGCCGCTTCAAGGGGTTACAGGGGAGTCCAGAGGGGACGAAGGGGGAAATCGGAATCCCCCTGTCCCCTTTGGCCCCAGCGGA
>JAEYAR010000177.1 GCA_023404715.1 Bacillota bacterium
CCTGCGGGCCGCGGCCTGCATGGGGGTGGCGACGGCGCTGTGCATCGGGCTGGCCATGCTGATCTGCGGACGCGGTATTCTCAGCCTTTTCATCTCTGAATCCAGCGGCAACGCGGCCGAGGTGCTCGCGATCGCTTACCGGTATCTTTGCGTCATGAGCAGCGCGCTAGCGGTCTTATACCTTTTGTATGTGTACAGATCGGCCCTGCAGGGCATGGGCGATACGGTGATCCCCATGATTTCCGGTATTGTGGAGCTCATCATGCGCGTTAGCATCGCATGGCTCTTGCCGCGATATCTGGGCCGGGACGGCATCTATTACGCTGAAATCGCCGCTTGGGCCGGCGCAGCCGCGCTGCTCTGCGCCGCCTATTATGCCAGAATGCGCAAGCTGAAAAGCAGCCAAGCCGGAAAAGCGGCGACCTGACGCGTGATCATGAAAAATCCGTCGACGCCCAAGCGGGGCGACGGCGGATTTTTTCATGCATCCCAGGTGATAAAGTAAAGGCTATCCTCTTGCCAAAGAAGGAACGTGAATTGGTTCGACCAGTACGCACATCCTTCCACCGGGCCGTCCGTGCTGCGATCGACGAAGAGAAACTGTCCCTTCCCCTCGCCTACGGCGCCGAGCAATTGACCGTATAGGTCGTATACGCGGTAGATATCTGATTCAGGATCGAGTATCTCTCTTTGCATTGCCTCTGGCAGCGGCAGCTTTACCCACTCCCGCTCCGCCAGCGCCCCGCTTTGCGCCTCGGTCAACGCAATTTGCCCAATCCGACGGCAATTCCGGATGCCCGTATAGTTTTCATAAAACGCGCGCAGATTTACTTCGCCAGGTAAAAACAGATCGACCTGCCCCAACACGTTCAGCACCGTATTCCCATGGTCGTCCAGGTTTTGCGGCATGGCGAAATTGGGCCGGGCGGTCTGCCAAATCACCGCTGCCAGTACAAGAGCAAACAGCAACACCGGCACGAGGGCCGGTGCGAGCTGACGGCGTCTTTTGCTTTCTTTTTTCATCTTACCTTATGCCTCGCCGAGTATTTTTTCCAAGAAATAGTGTAGTTGTTTACGCCACCAAATCCAATCGTGCGCCACGTCGCTGCCCCAAATATCTACCCATGCGCGGATTCCCTTTTCTTCAAAGACCTTCTGCATGGCGCGCGTGCTCTCCAGCATGTCCTTCTCCCATGCGCCCTGGCCTACGCAAAGGATGATATGGGCGCGTTCAAACAGCTTGATGTACGGATGATCCGCGCGCATATTCTTCAGGCATTGATAAGGAGAATTATAATAAACAAGTTCGTCCATGTAGTCGCCGAAGAACAGGCGCGCGTCGTACGTTCCGCTCAGCGATATGAGCCCGTCGAAAAGGTCCGGCCTGCGGAAGAAAAGATTCGCGGCGTGGGTAGCGCCCATGGAACAGCCGATTGTAAAGGGCATTTCCTCCTCCCCGCATATGCGTATCATCCAGGGATAGAACTCCTCCGTCAGGTAGCGAAACCACAGCTCATGGCGCTCGATACGCTTTCGCGGGGATATTTCGCGGTTAGACCAGGTTTCTCGATCGATGCTATCCACACAGAATAGCCGAAGCTTGCCTGCCTCCAGCCAAGGGCGGCAGGGTTCAATCATGTCGAAGCTTTCAAAGTCGAAGTAACGCCCGTTTTGCGAGGGAAAAACGACACAGGGCTTGCCCTGCGTACCATAGACGTTGACTTCCATATCCCGCATCAGGCTGGGGCTGTACATCCGATGATATGTCGCCTGCATCTGTCATGCCTCCTATAGCGTGTATATGATCATCCAATTCTATGTGGAGTACATATATTATATTCGGCATTTTCATCTTTTTTCCTGCCATTTACTCAAAGTGTCGCACACTTGTATAGGCGGGGCTTGCAAAGCACAATATGTCGTGGTATAATACGAAAACACACGAAGATATTGTATTTGGATCGGAGGAATCCCTATGGCTTGCTGTGTACACGTAACAGGCGGAGAAGTACCGCAGGAAGAAGTGAACGCCTATCTGTCCCGCGCTGTCGATCTTTACGGCCGCGAACCCGACGCGCTTGATCTTCGGGTCGACGGCGATTATGTCGACATCGCCTATCATTATGCCGACCAACCCTTCCATCGCATCCGCCGGATTACAGGCTACCTCGTCGGCACGCTCGACCGCTTCAACAACGCCAAACGCGCCGAGGAGCGCGACCGCGTCAAGCATTCTCTCGCCCTTTGACTCATCAGCCGCCGAAAACGCGGCCTTTTCATTTCATATTTGAGAAAAGGGGGATCCTTGTGCCCGGTACGCTCTATATCACCGATCTGGACGGCACGCTGCTCGCTGGGGACGACCGAATCCCCGCGGAAAGCCTGCGCCTGCTCAACGCGCTCGTCGACGAGGGTCTCCCGCTCACCTATGCCACGGCCCGGTCGCTGTCCTCCGCCCGCACCGTCACAAAAGGGTTGCGCGTGCGACTGCCGGTGATCGTCTACAACGGCGCTTTTATTCGCGACGCTCAAACCGGTCAAGACCTTTACAGCGCCGCGTTTTCCGCGGGGCATCGATCGGAAATCGAGGCGCTGTCGAGGCTCTTTTCCCTCTATCCGCTCGTCTATGCGTTTATCGATGGCCGTGAACGCGTTTCTTGGCTCACCGGCCGCGAAAACGAAGGGATCGTGCGCTATTTATCATTACGCAAAGGAGATCCGCGCCTACGCCCCACAAGCGATTTACGCGCGCTCTTTGCGGGCGATGCGTTTTACTACACGTTTATCGGCAGCCGCGAAAGCCTTGAGCCCCTTCACCACGCGCTGAGCGGGCATACGGGTTATACATGCATCCTACAGCAGGAGCTGTATCGCCCGGAATTCTGGTGCGAGGTGATGCCCATGCAGGCGACGAAGGCCGTGGCGGCCCAAAAGCTCAAAGCGCTGCTCGGTTTTGAACGCATCGTCGCCTTTGGAGACGCCGTCAACGACATCCCGCTCTTTGAAGCGGCATACGAAGCCTATGCCGTCCAAAACGCCGCGCCGCAGCTGCGCGCCGTCGCCCACGGCATGATCGGTTCAAACGATGAAAACGGCGTCGCCCTCTTCTTGCGCGATCATTTTGCCTGCCGGCGTCCTTCAAAGTAGGTTTTGTTGTATAGATAAGACGGATCCTCCGGCCATCGCTCGCCGACGCGCTCGTTGAACGCCTGCGCGCGCTGGCTATCCCCCATTCGATCATAGCATACGCACAGCTGTAAAAGCGGTACGTAGTCGTAGCACTCCGGTTGCACGAAGGCGCCGCTGTGCGAATCGGGCCGGCAGCTCATTGCGCGCTCATACCAATATGCTGCCGCGCGATAATCCCTGGCCTCCATAAACCCCGCGCCGATTTCACAGCAGGTCTCTGCGCGCGGAAGGTCCATGGCAAACGATCGAAAGCGCATCGCTTGCGCTTCATCCGGCTTCCCTAGGGCGCTGAGGCAGCGTGCCGCGAGCCTGCATGCGTCAATCCGGTTTTCCACCCATCCGTCCGGCCGTGAAAGGAACGCTTCAAATGCGGCGAGCGCCGCCTCAAACCTCCCGTGGTCGCATAGTTCGCGCGCATAATAGTACTGCTCCCTCGGCCCCAGCTGCTCGCCCTTCGCGAGCAGCTTTTCATAGATGCGCAGGTTACGGTCCGGATCGCCCGCGCCCAGCTTTCGATGACAAATGGCCGCGTCTGCGTGTAGGATGCGTCCGGCAGGGGAGATTGCCTCGTGCACCGCTCCACGCCATACAAACCCCATCGACCGGCGCAGCAGCCGTTCGCGGTCGTACGTCAGCGTCGGTTCGCCCGTATCGCTAAATCCAACGTGATACGGAAGCATGACCACATCCGCCGTATCGCCGATCGTTTTTTTCAGCGCAAGCAGCCGCAGCGCGTCCTCCGCCTCCAAAACGTCGTCTGCATCCATCCAGAGGATAAAATCCATCGTCGCCTTTGAAAAGGAAAAGTTGCGCGCACGCGAGAAATCGTCCTGCCAAACGAAATCATATACACGCTCTGTATAGCGCCGGGCGATCTCTTTCGTATCGTCTTGCGACCCTGTATCCACGACGATGATCTCATCTACGACGCCTAGCACGCTCTGCAGGCAGCGCGCCAAATGCTGATGTTCGTTGCGTACGATCATACACAAGCTAATCGTAGCGCCCTCGGTTTGCTCGTTCATGCATCTTTCCTCCCGCACATTCCGCTTGTTGTGATGTAACCTATGTCGCGAGAAGCCCGGACGCGCCTTGCGTCCTTCAACAATTTCTTAGCACACATCCCTTTTTCGTTCATAATATATGTCAGCAGATACTCTGCGTTACGCTTCAGTGTTTCAATCCGCAATGAAAAGGGGGATGGTCGTGCCAATTTACGACAGCCGCAATGGCCGGTATATTCGCTTACCCATAAATATGAATTCTCCCTCGTATTCATGCCCCTACCTGCCTCACTGCCTGCCGAGCTGTCCAACCCCTTGGCCGACGCCGGCGCCTTCCGGGAGGATGGGGCCGACGGGTCCTAGCGGCCCCACAGGGGCTACTGGTCCTTCAGGGCCTACAGGCCCTACAGGCCCAGCCGGATCCACAGGCGCCACTGGACCTACTGGACCTACTGGTCCTACTGGTCCTTCAGGGCCTATTGGTCCTACCGGCCTGGCCGGACCCACTGGCGCCATAGGCCCCGCCGGATCTACCGGGCCTACCGGTTCTACTGGCCCTACCGGGCCTACCGGCCCTATCGGCCCTATCGGTTCTACCGGCCCTACCGGGTCTATCGGACCTATCGGACCTACCGGTTCTATCGGCCCTATCGGCCCTATCGGTTCTACAGGCCCTACCGGCCCCACCGGCCCCACCGGCCCCACCGGCCCCACCGGCCCTACCGGCCCCACCGGCCCTACCGGCATCACCGGCCCCACCGGCCCCACA
>JAEYAR010000181.1 GCA_023404715.1 Bacillota bacterium
CGGTGAACGTAGCCAAGTCGTTCAACGAAAAGCTGGAGATCTCGGGCGTCATCCTCACCAAGCTCGACGGCGACACGCGCGGCGGCGCGGCGCTCTCGGTGCGCCAGGTGACGGGCAAGCCCATTAAGTTCGCGGGCACGGGCGAAAAGCTCGCCGATATCGAGCCCTTCCATCCCGAGCGCATGGCCTCGCGCATTCTCGGCATGGGCGACATGCTCTCCCTGATCGAGAAGGCGCAGGAGACGTTCGACGAGGCGGAGTCCGAGAAGCTGGCGCGCAAGGTCAAGAACGCAGACCTTACGCTGGAGGACTTCCTCAGCCAGATGCAGCAGATCAAGAAGATGGGCCCGCTTTCGAAGGTGCTGTCGATGCTGCCGGGCATGAGCCAGATCAAGGACGTCGACATCCCGGAGAACGCGATGGCCAAGCCCGAGGCGATCATCCGCTCGATGACCCCGCGCGAGCGCGCACACCCCGAAATCCTCAACGCGAGCCGCAGACGCCGCATCGCGGCGGGCTCCGGCACGACGGTGCAGGACGTCAACCAGCTCATCCGTCAGTTTGACAGCATGCGCCAGATGATGAAGCAGGCCATGAACGGCCGGCGCGGAAGCAGAGGACGCATGCGCATGCCGCCGATGGCGTAAGCTCAATCATCACCATGTGATTGCAGATACATTTACCTTTTAAATTTGAAGGAGGAAAAAACAATGTCCGTTAAGATCCGTCTCAAGAGAATGGGTATGAAGAAGAAGCCGTTTTACCGCGTCGTCGTCGCCGACGAGCGCTCGCCCCGCGACGGGCGATTCATCGAGGAGATCGGCTATTACAACCCCGTCTGCGACCCGATCGACCTGAAGATCGACAACGAAAAGGCCGCGCAGTGGATGAAGAACGGCGCGCAGCCGACCGACACCGTGCGCGCGCTGCTCAAGAAGACCGGCGCGATCGCGAAGTAAGCTTTCCCGACCGCCTGAAGAAAAGAGGGCCTGACACATGGAAGAACTGGTTCGCTACGTCGCCCGCAGCCTGGTGGACAACCCCGACGCTGTCGATGTCCGCGAGGTAGAGGGGCCGGAGTCTACGATCATCGAGCTTCGCGTCGCGCCCGAGGATATGGGCAAGGTCATCGGCAAGCAGGGACGCATTGCCAAGGCGATCCGCGCGGTGGTAAAGGCCGCGACGGCCCGCAACGCAAAGCCGGTCTTTGTGGAAATTCTGTAAGGACATAGAAGGGGGCGCGAGCCGTGTGGCTTGACGCCCTTTATTTCTCGTGGAGGTATAATGAAATGCTGAGCCGTTATTTGGCCGTGGGCGAGGTGCTGAAGCCACAGGGCGTGCGGGGCGAGGTTAAGGTGCAGCCGCTGACCAATGACCCGGAGCGCTTTTTCGACCTGAAGGAGGTGTATGTAAGGCGCGGGGAAGCCTATGAGCCGCGGGCGATATCCTGCCGGCGCGTGCATGAGGGGTTTGCCTATCTGCTCTTTCAGGGCGTTGAGGACCGCGATGCCGCGGAGGCCTTGCGCGGAGAGCTGCTGTACGTAGACCGGGCGAACGCCGTGGAGCTGGGGCCTGATGAAAACTTTATCTGCGACCTCGTCGGCTGCGAGGCCTTTGATCGTGCGGGCGCGCGCGTGGGTAAGCTGAAGGACGTGCTGCAGCCGGGCGCGAACGACGTATACGTATTTGATACGCCGCGCGGGGAGATGCTGCTGCCCGCGCTCAAGGCGGTGGTGCTGAGCGTGGACGTTGCGCAAAAGCGCATGGTACTCGACGAAGAGATGCTTTCGCAGGTTGCGGTCTACGCGGACGACCCATCCGATTTTTGCTGAAACGTGCAAGAAAAGGGAGGGGGCTTACGTCTCTTAAATGTGTTTGGCAGGGCGCATACCGCCCAGAAAGGAGGGCGCATGAAGCATATTAGACGTTTCCTGTCCATCGGTTGCCTGGCGCTCTTGCTGCTGCCGGGCGGCAAGGCCCGGGCGGAGTTTTCCGAGGGGATCAGCCGATTGCAAGCGCTGGGGCGCTCCGGCGGCCGGATCGAAGCACAGATGACCCTGGAACCCGTCTCGCTTCTTTCTATCGGCAAAGAGGGCATGCGGACGCTGCGCGCGCTTTTCGATGGGCTTACGATCGGTTACGCGTCGCAGCAGGGCGATACGGAACGGTGGGAGCAATGGTCGCTGACGCGCGGCGAGCAGCCCCTGGCTACGGCGCAGCTTTTCAATTCGCAGGAGGGAGCCGCGTTTTTATGCGATCTGCTGGCGCAGGGCGTCGCCGCCCCGGACGAAGACACGCTGCTTGCGGCCCTGGGCATGAGCGCGCCGTTGCGCACGCTGTTCGCCCTGCGAAACCAAGAGGCGCAGGCCACCGCGCCTTTGGCGACAGCGACGCCGGGGCAGGCCTATGCCATGCAGGTAACCGTGACGCAGCAGCAGTTGGAGCTGCTGTGCGCGCTGGCCGCCCCGCAGATGCCGGACGGGGTTGCCGGGGCTTTGGAAGGCATGCTGGGGCGCTGGACGCTGGCGCAGCCGATACAGCTGGACTTCGCGACGTCGGACGCAGGGACGCTCACGCGCCTGAAGGCGGACGCACGGATTGCCCGGCAGGGGGAGGCGCCCTGGACCGTCAAGCTGGACGTACGGCCCAAAGGGGGTAACGTAGATGCCGATTTGGAGCTGACACAGGATAAACAAAATACGCTGAGCATCGCCCTTTCCATCGACAGTACGGATACGAAGGCCACGCGCAGCGCGGACGCTCAAAAGTCGGTCAAGGTTAGGCTCAACGGTTCCGGCAAGCTCGGCGGTTATCAAAGGACGTTCAGGCTACAGGCCACGCTGAGCAATTCGTATCGCGAGAATGAGCGTGGCGAACTCGTAGAAACCCTCAAGAATACGCTGACCCTTGGGTATACAGATAAGGACCCAGCTGTCAGGATGTTGTCCCTGGGCGACGTGAGCCTTTCGCTCAAGGAGCGGGGGGAGGCCATATCGGGCGCGGGGGCGGCGGACGTCCGCCTGAACGAGACGATCGAGGCGGCGCTCACGCTTGGCGGCAAGACCGTGCTGGAAGGGACGGCGACGGTTCAAATCGCGGGATGCGAGCGCCAGACGGTCGCCTGGCCGGAGGAGACGGTATCCCTGGACGCGCTGTCGCCCGATGCGCTCGCTGCGCTGCCGCAGCTGCTCGCACAGCGCATTTATCCCCTGCTCGAGGAGGCGCTGGAAGCGCAGTAAAAAATGGATTGCGTTTGCCTTTTGAAACAAAATGCGCTATACTATTTGAAACCTGAATTGGAGGAATGGCGATGTATCGAAACAAATTGCTGGCGGCCATGCTGGCCCTGCTGATGCTGGTGATGCCCTTGGGGGCGCTGGGCGAAACGGAGGTCGTGCCCGGCACGCTGCTGAACACCTTGCTTTCAGAAAACTTTGAAAACGGGCACGAGGTCGCCGCCGTACTGGGCTTTAGCGTCGACGCGCTGCCCGGCCTGACGCAGGAGCAGACCGAGGCGGTCGCGCAGATCGCTCAGGCGCTCAACATCATCGTGACCGCCGCCGACCGGAAGGATGCCGAGGAATGCTATCTGTCCGTGCGGCTGCAGGAGCAGGAAGTGGCCAACGCCCTGCTTCGCGTCACGAAGGATGGCTTGGAGATGACGACCAGCCTGACGCCGGGCAAGACCCTGGTGTTTAGCTGGGAGATGATGGAGGAGATGAGCGCCTCCCCCGTGAACAAGGTAGACGTAACCAGCCCCGAGGTACAGACGTTGATAGAGACGCTGAGCAACGCCTACGTTACGTATTTCTATGCGTTGGCAAACTGGGTGTCCGATGTGCAGTATGAGAACGAGGACCTATACCAGTATACCGACGACTATATCGAAGAGACGGATGTGCGCGACGGCGTGGCGACGCAGATGCATGCCCGCGTGCGCCATACGGATTTCCGCCGCCTGATCCGCACGTTGGCCGATACGTTCTATGCGGATGAAGAGGTGCAGGAAGCGATCGTGGATGCGTTTAAGGACCAGGGCGCTACGCCGGAAAACGTCTTTGAAGCCGGTAAGTCCGTCTGCCTGGCGATCGCCGCGCTGGAGCCGAACGAGGGGGCGACGGAGTTCGTCGTCTCCTACGGCGACGATTACGAAATGGTCGGCTTTGACGGCACGATGCCCGCGATGTGGAAGGGCTTCCCCTTCGACGTGGGCACGCTGACCTATAGCCGCAAGACGCTGGACGAGGGCGTTCGCCATACCGCGCAGGGCCATATGACGCTGCCGGAGGGCATAGGCAGCATAGACGGCACGCTCGCCATCGAAAAGGGCGAAATGCTGGATACGGGCCGCACGAATTCGTACGACATCAACCTGCTCGTGACGGACGAGACGGAGGAGCCGCAGGTGATGACGGTCGCGCTGAGCGGCCAGGATGCCGCCTATGTGGACGACGGCATCGACTACCTGGAGGGCAACCTGCTGGCGAACTTCTCCATCGCGGACAAGGCGGGGACGACCTCTACGGCCTATGCGCTCAACCTCGCCGGCAAGAGCGGCGCGTGGGTGGAGGAAGACGAGGTGTATAGCCAGTCCTTCCTGACGCTGACCGTGCAGGATCTGCTCAGCGCATCGCTGACGCTGGACCTGTTTACGCAGCCCTATGAGCCGGTCGACGTGAGCGGATACGAGCGCGTCGACGTCGCGGGCCTGGACGAGGCGGGCGTGACGCAGCTGGAATCCGAGCTGGAGGCGGGTATGATGCAGGCGGCTTTCCAGTTCATGAGCCTGATGCCGCAGGAAGCGATGACGACGCTGATGCAGGCGGAGTAAAAGGATAACAAAAATGGCGTGCAGGTTAAAGCCTGACGCCATTTTTTTAAAGATTACGCCCATTCGCCGTTCAGAAAATCCCTGCGCGCGCGGATGAAATCCGCCAGAATGTCCACGTTTCCCTCGAACGAGGAAGAGAGCTTGACGCCCGTCTTCGACTCGGTGGAGAAGGGCCAGCGAACGAAGTTCATGGCGGCGGATGCGCCGATCTCGCTTTCGTAGGAGGAAAGCGACCGCATCGCGCCGCCGGACGTCTCGTCCAATAGATCGCAGAGGAGCGGCGCATAGACCTCGCGGTACACGCGGGCAGCCTCGGACGCAAAGTCCGCCTGGCCGTACAGCAGGGGCCACCAGTGCTTTTTCAGGCTGGAGGCGGCGGTATACAGGCCCGTAGGCTTGATCACGCCCATGCCCTCCTCGCGTGCGTAGGCGCCATAGGCGCTGTCGTAATCCCAGGCCGGGCCCGCAAAAAGGAGGGAGCTTTCGCTGTCCGCGGGCTTGTAAAAATACTGGCTGGACGTGTTGCCGTCGTAGTTCTTGGAGATCTCTTCGACCAGATACTTGCGCACGAGGGAATCTATATCCGCGATCTGGGTATAGTGAAGGCCGCTCTGCGGGTCGATGCCGTCCGGGGCGCCGATGGCGTTTTCAAAGCGCTGCACGAGCGCCGAGATGTAGGCCATCTGGCCTTCGGAGGCGTATTCAGGGCTCTTGACAACCACGGTCGCGCCCCTCTTCGTGCCATAGGCGCTGGCCTCTTCCTCATAACGCGAGGCGTAAGCCTCGTATTCGAGCAGGTAACCGCCCGTGATGTCCTGCGGATCGTTGGGGATGGCGTAGGCCTTGCTCTTCCCGTTTGCGCGCTCTCGGCTGCCGACGCGCTTGTAGCTCGAAAGCGGTTCAGCGTTGACTTCCTCCGTGGACTTTTCCAGGTCGGCGATGTCGACGCGGCCTTCGTTGATCTCCACCTTCTCGGTAAGCAGGTAGTTGCCCAGGTATTCCCCGTTGACGTACAGATCTACGCTGGAGCAATCCGGCGTGGAGGCGAGGCCGGCGGCGCGCGCCATGTCCATGGTGATGCGATTGCGCAGCAGCGACTTATCGCGCGGATTGCCGATGAGGATGTAGCGCTTGGCGCTCTCCATGCCGTCCAGCGGCGCGCCGTCCGCCAGCTTGATTTGATAGGACTTCTTGCTGAAGCCGAAGGAGGCGTTCCCGCGCGACTTGATGTGATCGAGCGCGCCGTCGTACGTGAGTTCTCCCTGTGCGGTGAAGAACGCGAGCGTTCCGGCCTCTTCGTTGCCCTTCCTTTGATGGATGTGGTTGAGACTGCCGGACGCCGTCGTGACGAATAACGCGGAGAGGTTCTCTGAGCGCATGACGCGCAGCGCGTATGGACGCTTGCCGGCGGTCAGCGTATGGTCCCCGACGGTGAAGCCGCGCGCGCTGTCGCCGCTGGCCAGGGCCTCGCCGTCAAGCGCGAGCGCCTCGGCGGCGCCGTCAAAATGCACGGTGAAATCCTCCGGACCCAGCCCGGATGGCAGGAAGAGGTAGTATACGCCGGATTTTTCATACCAGTCGACGCGCTCGCCCGTCGCCTCCCCGACGAGGGAGAGGCCGTCTCCCAGGGCGGTTAAGGGGAGGAACAACACGAGGAGCGGGAGCAGGGGGATCCATTTGAAACGGAAGAAAGACATAGGGGCCTCCTTGACGAGAATGTGAGTGAATTGTTGCCGTACGCAGCGACGCATAGAAAGGAATATATGCTCCCTTTTTTACTTCTATGCGCCTTAGGCCTTATGCGTAAACGCGTGGCGGCACTTGCCGCAGGTGACCGTCACCTCGCCCACGCCGCGGGGCAGGCGCAAAATAGACCGGCACTGCGGGCACTTAAAGTATTTGTACTCCTTGCGGTTCTTGAAGCGCACACGGGCTTGACGGAATTGGACGCGCAACGCGCCGGTCTTTTGCACATAACGCGCGTTTTCCGCGCGCCGCTTTTCGACGTTCCTGGAAAATAGGCGAAAAATCGCCCAGACGTACGCGGCCATGCCGAGCAGCGAGATGAGCCCCGTGCGCGCGAAGAGGTCGATCAGATAGCAGATGAGCCCCGCCCAGATGAGCGCGAGCGAGAACTGATCGGGGCCACTGCGGCCGGTCATAAAGTTGCGAAGCCAGGCTTTACATTTTTCCCATACGGACATGATGCTTCCTCCCAAACCATACTTTGGATTGCGCCACCTATTAAAGCACTTATTGATCAACACATTGTGAACGGGCTGTGAAAGGTCGGGCGGGTCAGTGGGGAAGTTTTACAGAGAATCTAACTTCGTGTGCGGCTTGCTTTGCGGGACGTTTTTGCGTATAATGGGGAAGGCAGCGCGGCGGGGCGGTCAGCGAAGCCAGGCTGGGCGTGAAATCGCCGCGCGGCTTAGCGCGGCGGCTGAATCAGAAGTTATGGTTGCAATGCCTATCTAAATATGGTAAAATAACATGACACGAATTGAATAGGTTTTCTGACACCTCTCAACGGGTGCTATTGGGACATATTTTAAGTCCCAATGCATCCGTTGTTTTCTTTTTTGGTATCGCCTCAAAACCTATAAGTTCAGTTAGGCCCCTCGAAAGTCGCCGTGATTTGCGGGCCTAAGCCTGAAAGGAGGCTGAGCCGTGAAGCGTTGCTATACGCCCACGCCCTACGGCGTGGAGATCAAAAAAAGGCTGATCGACATGGGAATGGACCATGTGGAGCTCGCCAAGCGCATCGGTACCTCGCCGCAGTATTTGACCTATATCATCAACGGGCAGAGGTCGGGGAGAAAGTATAGAAATCAAATCAACAAGGTTTTGGAATTTGGCCCGGAAAAGGCAATCAATTAGTTTACGATTCATACGAAGATGGAGGAAAACAATTGTTGATTTCTGTCATCATTCCGGTTTACTGTGCCGAAAGGTATCTGGAACGGTGTGTGGCCTCTGTTCTTCAGCAAACATTGCCATGCTATGAGATTATTCTCGTGGATGATGAATCTGTAGACGGAAGCTTCATGTTGTGTAAAGATTTTGAAGCAAAACATGCGGAAATTCAGTTAATACAACAAAAACATGCCGGGGTATCCGCCGCGCGGAACGCAGGTATCCAACGCGCAACAGGTGATTGGCTCATGTTTCTAGATGCAGACGACGCGCTGACACCGGATGCATTGCAGGTTTTGTCTGCTGGCGTAGATTCTGAAATAGATGCGGTCTGCGGTATGATTCACCGCGGAGGCCTTGGCATTCAAAAGAGAAAGCAACAGAATGGTTATGCTAGACAGCTAAAGGGAAAAACATTGATAAACACTGTGTTGGCAGCGCCTACAGACTATTTAACCATTCACGGTTGGCTGCTCCGAGCAGAAAAAGTTAGAAACGAGAAAGTGCAATTTGACATCAGTCTAACGCTTGGAGAAGATAGCATAATGATGCTCGAAATGCTATTGCGATGCCGAAGCGCCGTTTTCTTGCCTCAAGATGTGTATCTGTATACGATCGCAGAGCAATCGACACTCCATCGTTGGAAGCCTCATCAAGCGGATGCATACAAAGCGATGCTGAAGAAAGCTGCTGTCTTATCCAATGCTTATTCTGAATGGCCTACTTTCGTGCTTACAACATTGTTACTGATTTTGACGCATGATACATTTCATCCCGGAAATCCGCAGCGAATCTTCAAGCAATTACGGGAAGCAAGGCATTTATGCGGACAGCAGCCATTTTTAGATGCATTTGCAAGAGCGGACCTATCTGGCTTACCTCTGAGCAGGCGCACTGTACTGGTATGGATGAAAAATGGGTGGACAATCCTGGCATGGGTTGGCGTGAAGATTCGTCAGTGGCAGAACCAACGCAAAGCCAATGCCAGGTATGGACTTATATAAAGCCAGCAAATGTACAGGCTATATGTGAATGAAGGAGAAGTGGAAAATGATCATCACGAGAACGCCTTTTCGAGTTAGTTTTGCCGGAGGTGGAAGCGATATCGGATCATTTTACCATCGCCATGAAGGATGCGTTGTTTCAACATCTATAAATAAGTATATGTATGTCATGATTCATCCATCTTTCAACAAACTGACGACCAGCATAAAGTATTCCCGTACTGAAATAGCAGATCGTGTTCAAGATATTAAGCATCCCATTGCTCGGCAAGTGCTGCTGGATTATGGCGTCAGCGGTGTTGAGATTACCAGTACTGCCGATGTACCCTCTGGTACGGGTTTGTCAACCTCCAGTGCCTATACAGTGGGATTAATCCAGGCTATGAACGCCTATACCGGTAAATATGAATCCCAAGAAAAGGTGGCAGCCAAGGCCTGTGAAGTTGAAATAGAAAAACTTGGCGAGCCCATTGGCAAACAAGATCAATACGGTACAGCAGTTGGCGGCCTAAAAATGATTCGCTTTTTAAAGAACGAAACGGTAGAGGTTGAGCAGCTCGTTATGGCAGAGGATGCCTATCGAGCGCTGAATGACAACCTAGTGCTTTTTTACACCGGGCTAACGCATAGTGCCGGCGAAATCTTAAAGGATCAAAATAAAAACGTAGCTTCTGCTGAGGAAAAGTTCCGTAACGTGGTTCAAATGACAGAACTGGCTTACGCGTTAAAGGAAGCTCTCTGCCAGAGCAATATTGACACTTTCGGCCAGATTCTGCACAAAGGCTGGATGCTCAAAAAGGAGCTGACTGGAGCGATTTCTAGTAACCAAATTGACCGTTACTACCAGCGAGCTATGGAAGCTGGGGCACTAGGCGGTAAACTGCTAGGTGCTGGTGGAGGCGGTTTCCTTCTGTTTTATTGTGAAAAAGATAAGCAAAAACGACTTCGCTCTGCAATGAGTGATTTGGTGGAGCTGCCCTTCAGTATGGAAAACGGTGGTACAAAGGTCATTTATGTCGGTGACAAGACTTGGGATTGATAAAAGGAGATAAAGCTATGAAAATTCTCGTGGCGGGTGGCGCAGGATTTATCGGCAGTAATTTGATAGACGCTTTATTAGAGCGTGGTCATGACGTAATTTGTATTGATAACTATTTTATAGGGACAAAGCAAAATATCGCTCACTTGGCTGATAATTCTCATTTTACGATGGTAGAACAAGATATTTGCGATATGAATGCGCTTAAGAAGGTATTTGAGAAACATAACTTCGAGTATGTGTTTCATCTGGCGGCAAACTCGGATATACAGGCCAGCGCGAATGATCCCCTAATTGAATGCCACAATACCTACCTGACGACTTTTACACTGTTGGAGTGCATGCGGCTTTATGGTGTCAAGCGATTCTTCTTTGCATCCACCTCCGCTGTGTATGGCGATATGCATGGTGAATGTGTGGCTGAAGACTGCCCGAGTCTTCAACCTATTTCATATTATGGAGGCGCAAAACTTGGCGCTGAAGGCATCATATCTTCCTATACTTATATGAATGACATGCAGACGCTGATTTTCCGTTTTCCCAATGTCATCGGGCCGCGGCTGACCCATGGTGTCATTTTCGATTTCATAAAGCGATTGCGGGCAGAGCCGGATCACCTGCGTATCTTAGGCAATGGTCAGCAAAGTAAGCCTTACATCTATGTTATGGATCTGGTAGATGCAATTTTATATTTTATGGATGTGCCGAAGGGCATCACGCTCTACAACGTGGGCGTAGAAGATCAGATCGAGGTAAAGAAGATTGCTGAGATCGTCGTAGAACAGATGGGTCTGAAGAATGTCAAGCTCGAGTATACCGGCGGCGTTGGCGGTTGGAAGGGCGATGTGCCCGTATTTCAGTATGACCTAAGCAAAATTCACGCGGCGGGCTGGTACGCCAAGTGTAACAGTGAGGAGTCTGTCCGCAAAACGGTGAAGTGGGCGGTCAAATGATAGCAGTATTGATGGCAGGCGGCAAGGGCACGCGCCTTGTAGGCATCACAAAAGACATGATTCCCAAACCAATGGCGCCGTTGATGGGAAAACCCATTCTGCAGTGGCAGATTGAGCAGCTCAAGGAGAACGGAATCAAGGAATTCATCCTGATTGTCGGACACCTTGGGGAAGCGATCGAGGCGTATTTTGGAGATGGGTCGTCTTTGGGCGTGACCATCCGGTATTACCATGAAGAGTGCCCGCTGGGCACAGCGGGTGCATTGTCTGAGATTTTGCCTATGCTGAACAGCGAACCATTCTTCTTGGGATTCGGCGATATTTTGTTCAACATCGATTTAGATCGGATGGTTGCATTTCATAAGTCCCACGAGGCTGAAATTACCCTGTTTGCACACCCTAACGATCATCCAGAAGATTCGGACGTGTTGGTGTTAGATGAAAATCAACGAGTAACCGATATTCTTAAAAAAAACCAACCTCGGAAAAATTGGTATGATAACTGCGTAAATGCGGGGATTTTCATAGCTGAGCCTAGCTTTTGTAACCGTATAGTACCCGGGATGAAGACTGATCTAGAAAAGAATGTGATTATCCCGCTGATTAGCGAAGGCGGCGCAGTATATGGATACACCTCTCCGGAGTATGT
>JAEYAR010000199.1 GCA_023404715.1 Bacillota bacterium
TACTTGGCTGGTGACGGCCCGGGAGAGTAGATCGCTGCCGGATTCTATGTTCCTCAGTAGCTCAATGGCAGAGCATTCGGCTGTTAACCGAAGGGTTGTAGGTTCGAGCCCTACCTGGGGAGCCAAATAACTACCAGCTTTTGAAGCAAAGCTGGTAGTTTTTTTGTACTCCCTGCGCATTTCGCTAAAAGAGTTGTTGAAGCCTCGCAGAAAAGTTCAATCCGGCCCGAACACCCTCATGATGGAAACGTCTTTTGTATCCCGAATTGCGATTTGACTGCCAAAATGAGCTTGTTCGCCGGTTAGCTCAAAAAAATACTCTCCATCGTTCTCTATAAAAGCCCAATACATCCCATCAAAAAAAATCGTCTTTCCAAATTCTATGTTTTGACTTTTATCGTCGATAAGCCGCATAGTTAGTTTGCCACGAGACAACGCCATATTCCAAACAATAGCATAATCTTTTTTTACCTCGCCAATGCTTACGAGCTCTTTACCATTGAGGTCAAAAATACCATAAGTTTTGGCTGCAATCGTATTCATTCCTTTATACTGCAGATACATTGCCAGATAAATGCTTGCGAAAAGCAATAATAAGATGCAAGGCCACAGGATAATATGTTTTAACCATCTATGTCGCCTCATAGGTAACCCCCCTTGTGTTTTTTATATTATATCACAAAAGACTCAATAGGTGAATATGAATAACTTTTTATCAAACAACTTGATTCGGTGCACTTGAGAGGGCGCGACCACCTGTAGCTCAGAGGCTCTCCTGGCCACGGTAGCTGTCAGCGAAGCTGACCGGGGTGGCGTCCTAAGCCTTGTGTATATTTTTCACTTCGACCGGCAGAGAAGCGTGTACGGCCACAACCGTATTCCCTAAACGAGAGAAAGAGCCTCAATAATATAAACTCGCTTCATTCCATTCATCGAAAAAATGTGGCACGCGGCCGCCTGAGGATAAGTGTATTGTTTGTGTTGGTCTTAATCCAATTTGCGCAAAGATGTAAAAACGGCAAAGGCAGAACAGGCGAATCACTACCGGTAATGTCGGTGAAGATATCGGGGGCAAATCGTCTCGCTCGGTCTGGTATTTGACCAAGAGCGCTGGCAACAGTCCCTTGTTTTATCCCATGCTTATCTGCGATGTACTTGTAGAGTGAACCCTCATATTTTTCATCGTGGCATAGTACATCCATCACCCAGAAGAAATAATTGAAGCGAATATGAAACAGTAATGTAAGCCTTTTAACAATTTCGTCAAACGGCACTTCAACAAAATTAGTATCCTGCGGATTATAGTCCATAAAAACCTCCTATATATTTATTTATCAAAAAAACAATTCTTACATATCATCTTTCAAGGCGAAAATATACGCATATGTGACGAACATATGCGTCATAGCGGGGCTCATGTTGCTCCGCTTTATGTATCCCATTGTTTCTGAGCCTCCTCTTCGAGTTTTATTTGACGATATGCAGAAAGAAACTCGTCGGCAGTTGGCACTGAGTTTACTGCATGAATGTACGATTGCATATTAAGCGATGGCGATGTATCCGTGTATGCAGCTTCGAGATACTTCTGGAAATTTGTTCGGAACTCTTCTGGCGTAGTGCCATACGCAATTGCGATTTTGTCGATCCCCTTACCAATTTCTTCAATTATTTTGTTATCCATCCGTAACCTCCTACAAATTACATCACGCATAGTATAAAGACAATATTTATATTGCGCACCCCTAACAGCTTTCCCTTTCACACTTTTCATTGAGTTCAAGGATGATCCGGGCGCTCGCCTCCGTAAAGCCATCCTGTATCGCCTCCTTTGTCCATCATCATTGTATCACAAAAGTCTCCAAGCGGGAACAAAATCCCGAATAAAGACAGTCTTTATTTAAAGTTTTTTCCCGCGATAGGGATTCTTTTTGTCCCTCCATAGGTATATTAACCTTTATTTCGCAGCAAAGTCTTTATGCAAGAACATTTACTCGCCAGTTAGGTTATGTGCTATCGGGGCTATCGGATAGAATAAGAGTGAAAACTGAAGGAGGAAAACCCCATGATCAGTTATCCTATCGTTGGCAAGCACATCAAAGAGGCACGCGTGCGTGCTGGACTGAGTCAGGCTGAAGCCGCAGATCGTGCTGGAATATCCGCCAGCTATTTTGGTAAGTATGAGCGCGGAGATATTAAGCCGAATCTTGATCGCCTAGGCGATATCTGTACTGCCGTTGGATTGCCGCTTGAGGGCGCGTTTCAGGGAGCGCTCATTACCGAGGGAAAGGTATTGGACAACATGCCGCCGACTGCTGAGGAGTTTGAACTATACATGAAGGCGATAGCCAAGAAAGCCGATGACAGGACAAAGTGCATTATGATGCGCCTGTGCGATGAGTTAGCCAATTTGCAGATCGATAATCTGCAAGGCCATCAGGATTGACTGTTAAAAAGCATTGCTCGTATATGAGCGATGCTTTTTTGTCTTCCAGCGTATCGCCTGACAAAGCACCTATAAGTAGTCTAATCACCTGGGAATTACGCCCACCGGCTTGTTTCGCCGATCTGCCGTGCTATAATGTGAAGGAAACCCATTTGTGTCGAGGTGATCGCGTATCAAAAACACGAAGAAGAGCCTCACCAAAGGCCAGACGGTTCTGGCGTCGATATTGGGGCTGATCATGGGCCTCGTCTTTACATGGGGGCAGGGATATTGGCAGGCCCCGCTCGTGCGGGAGGATGCCGTTCAGGCAACAGCCACCTATGCTTTCTATGAAGAGCTACGCGGCAGGCACTTTCGATTAAACGAGATCGCGCTGCATTTCACCGATCATGAGCCGGTGCATGTCGACGGCGCTTGCATCAATACGGCGTTTCGAAATCGGCTGGCGGACATACGTCCTGACGCTCAGGTTGGGATGCTCATCCATCCCAATTCCAATACCATATTGGAACTAACGGTAAACGGCGACCAACTGCTCCAATTTGACTACGTGCAGAACCGATTGCGCACAGAAAACAGGGGGTTTATGTGGCTGGCGTTATTTTGCTACGCTTTTTCCCTGTATACGTTGTGTCGCCTCTACCTATGGCCTCAAGTGAAGCGCAGGTTGACCGGCACGACGCAATCATAGCGCCTCGTTTAGACCGCTCCTATTGAGGCGTTCGGGTCTTCGTGTCAGTTTAGCCGCCCCAGCGATGTTTTGAGCGCGCATGGCTTTAGAATAGGCCGCGCCTATGCTATACTCATCCTGCCGGCATCGTCGGATAAATTGTAAAAGCGTAAAGGTGGGGTTGGGGTTATGAAAAGCCGGGATACTGAAATCAGAGAGGCGATTGAAGCGGCGGAGCAAACGTTGGCGTATTTGAGCCGGGCGCAAGACTGTCTGGAGAGCGCCGGAAACTGGGGCTGGGTCGATATGCTCGGCGGCGGTTTTTTTACGACGCTCATGAAGCGCGGCAAGATGAACGACGCACAGGAAGAGCTCGCGCAAGCGCGCGATGCGATGCGCAGCTTTGCCGCGGAGCTGCGAGACGTCAATGAGGCGGTCGATATTCACATCGAGATGGATGATTTCCTCGGGTTTGCAGATTACTTCTTTGACGGCCTGATCGCTGACTGGATGATGCAGTCCAGAATCGATAAGGCAAAGGAACAGGTCGCGGAGGCCATCGCCAAGGTACGCAGGGTGGAATCCGACCTGAGGGGAATGCTTTAAGCGCTCGAGTTACTTTTTTCTCCGCAAAATTTTATTTTGCTGCGAAAAAATCCCCGCCGGCAAAGCCGGCGGATACGATTACTGTCTTGCAGACGGCTTTGGGTTTACGCGCAAGACGGGCTTTGCGGACAGTCAGACACCGCCGTCAAAGGCGGTGTTGTTTTCTTCTGTTTTGGGCCGCATGCCGTCTAAACCTCGCCAAAATGGGCAGGATAAACAGCATCAGATTCCTGCGCATCGGAGGTGTGACCTGATGGAAAGCGAATCGACGCGCTTGCTCAAGGACTGCAAGGAGATCGCCGAGGCGGACGAGCAGCTGCAACCGGAGGGGTTCGACGGGGCCGATGGGCAGGTGCGGTATCGGAAAATTGAACTGACGGACAAGCCCTGGATGGATGCGCTGTTCGCCGTCGAAGGGCGGGCGTCGCTGGAATATAACTTTACCAATAGCTTCGTATGGCGGCATATCTATAAGCTGCGCGCCGCCCGCCTGGGGGACCGGCTGCTCATGCTGTCCGACCCGGAAAAGCCCTCCTTTTTGTTCCCGCCCGGGCGCGGGCCGCTGGAACCGGTTTTGGAACAAATGGCGAAGGACGCGCGCGCCGCCGGCGTTCCCCTGCGCTTTCACACCGTGCTGCCGGAGGATAAGGCGTGGCTCGAGGCGGCGTACCCAGGCCGCTTTACATTTGAGCTCGAGCGGGACGGCGCCGATTACGTCTACGAGACGGAGCGCCTGGCCACCCTGAAGGGCAAAAAGCTCGCAGCCAAGCGCAATCACATCAACCGCTTTGTCGAAAACCATCCCGACTGGCGGTATGAGCCGCTGTCCGCCGGGAATATCGAAGAGGCCCGCCGCATGACCCTGGCCTGGTGCGCCGAGGCCCGGCTGCGCCAGCAGACCGATCTGAACGGCGAATACTGCGCGGTGGATCAGGCGCTGCGCAACTTTGAGGCGCTGCGCCTGTCCGGCGGGCTGATCCGTGCGGGCGGCAGGGCCGTCGCCTTTTCCATCGGCGACCCGTTGAATCAAGATACCTTTCTGGTGCACTTTGAAAAAGCGTTCGCCGAGATCCAAGGAGCTTACCCGATGATCAACCGACAGTTTGTTTTAGCCAATTGCGCGGGCTATGCCTTTGTCAACCGAGAGGACGATACCGGCGTCGAGGGGCTGCGCAGGGCAAAGCTCTCCTATGGCCCCCACCATCTGGTGGAAAAGTATGCCGCGACCTTGGAAGGCGAGGTGTTGACGCCATCATTCGCCTAGCACGGCCCGAAGACCACCCGTCCGTCAAAGCGCTTTGGATGCAGGTGTTTGGCGACGACGCTGTCGCCGTCGATCTGTACTTTGCGCTTCGCCACCGCGACGAGGACATGCTGGTATGGCAAGAGGACGGAGAAATCGGCGGCATGCTCTCGATGCTTCCCGTAAGCCTTTGCCTGGGCAAAGCCGCGTATCCCTCGCGCTACATCTACGCCGTGGCCACCGCGCCCGCGCTTCGCGGGCGCGGCATCGCCAGCGCATTGCTTACGCATGCAAGCGGCGTCATCGCCGAGCGCGGCGAGGCGGCCGCGCTGCTCTCGCCCGCGACGGACAGCCTCTTTGGCTATTACGAAAAGCGGGGCTATCGCACCGCCTTTTCGCTAAGCGTCGCGCAATTCAGGGCCTCCGCCCTGCCGCCCTGCCCCGAAGGATGCGCGTACGCGCAGTGCTCTACCTCTGCGTACGCCCGTATCCGCGACCGGGCCTTTGCCGAGCGCGGCCTTTATGCGCGCTGGGATGAGCGGGCGCTCGCCTATGCCCTGCGGACGCTGGGCGGCGGGGCGGGACGTCTCACGCTAGCCGGCGGTGAAGGGGTCGTGGCCTGGTCCCGCACGGAGGGGTGCGTCCTCGTGCGCGAGCTCGGGCTCGTGGGCGTCGATATCCCCAAGGCGCTCGCCGTGCTGCACGGCGCATTGGGCGCGCCCGTCTATCGCGTACGCTTGCCCGCGGGCGATTGGCCGGGGGCCATTACGCCCTTCGGCATGATTCGCTGGTGCATCCCCGAACCGGCCTGCGACGCCCCGGGCTATCTCGCGCTCGCACTCGACTGACGCCCGCATCATGGAAGCAAAAGCGCCGGATGATCGACAACCAAAAAGGGGCCTTCGCCCCTTTTTTTTGATACGTTTATCCGTTCATCTTCGCGACAAAATCCGCCATCGCCTCGGAGATCCTGATCCGCTGCGGGCAGACCGCCTCGCATTTACGGCAGGCCCGGCAGGCGGCCGGCCGCCTGTCCTCGGGCACGGCCATCAACGCCATCGGCGCGATGAAGCCGCCGCCGGTAAAGCAGTGCTCGTTGTACAGCTCCAGCAGCGAGGGAATGTCAAGCCCCTGCGGGCAATGCGCGGTGCAGTAACGGCAGGCCGTGCAGGGCAGGGCGATCCCCTTGATCATGCGTTCGGCGATGCCCAGCAGCGTCCCCATCTCTGGCTCGTTCAGCGGCGCATCCGTCTCAAAGGTGCGGATGTTTTCCGCCAATTGTTCCTCATTGGACATGCCGGAGAGCGTCACCGCGACGCTCGGGATGGATTGCAGGAAGCGGAACGCCCAAGCGGGGATCTTCTCCTCAGGCCGCAGGGCTTTGAGCGCCTGCGCGTCCTGTTCGTTCAGCGCGGCCAGCTTGCCGCCGCGCAGGGGCTCCATCACCCATACGGGGATGCCGTATGCTTCAAGCAGCTCCACCTTCCGCTTCGCATCCTGAAACGTCCAGTCCAGCCAATTGAGCTGTATCTGGCAGAATTCCATGTGCGCTCCATAGGCCTCCAGAAAGCGCTTCATCACGTCGTAGCTGCCGTGGGCCGAAAAGCCGAGGTGCCGGATGCGCCCGCCTTCCTTTTGTTTCATCAGGTAAGAGAAGACGCCGTATTTCCCGTCATCCAGGTAAGCGTCGATGTTCATTTCGCATACGTTATGAAATAGGTAGAAGTCAAAATAATCTACCCCGCATTTTTCAAGCTGCATGTTAAATATCATCTCAACCCGATCCATGTTGCTCAGGTCGTAGCCGGGGAACTTGGTCGCCAGATAGAAGCGATCCCGCGGGTACTGCGAAAGCGCCTTGCCCATCACGATTTCCGATTGCCCGCCGTGATAACCCCAGGCCGTATCGTAGTAATTGACCCCATGCTGCATGGCGTAGGCCACCATGCGCGCCGTGGCCGCTTCATCGATCCTGCTGTCGTCCCCGTCCAGCACCGGCAGCCGCATGGCCCCCATGCCGAGTGCCGAAAGCCTGAGCCCCTGAAATGCTTTGGTGATCATCTGTTTTCCTCCCCTGCTAAAAATGACCGGATGTCTCTTCCCTGCCATTTTAAACCGTGGAGCGTGAAATGTCCAATACCTGGTTTGAATCCGCTTTCATGCCTAAAGCGTATAGCGTCTATCGCAGCTTGACGGCCGTGCCGGAGGCGGTAACCATCAGCATGGCGTTGGTGCTGCCCAGCACCTCGTAGTCGATGTCAACGCCCACCACCGCGTCCGCTCCCCGCTCCTGCGCGCGCTGCTGCATCTCTAAAATGGCGTTCTCCCGCGCCTGAATCAATTCCTCTTCATAAGTCCGCGAGCGTCCGCCAAAGATATCCGAAAGGCTCGCCGCAAAGTCCTTGACGAAATTGACGCCCGTGATCACCTCGCCAAAGACAATCCCCTGATACGAGGCGATTTCGCGCCCCTCTACGCTGTTCGTCGTGGTGATAATCATCATCCCAACCTCCCGATTTTAGCGTTTCCCCGCCTCATTATACGATGGCGTTAGCGGCCCGTCAAGGCTTGGGCAGCCACCCGTCTGCATATTGTGTGGACGCCCTGCGAACCCTAACGGCATAGCGGCGAAAGGATGTGTCCTCATGGACGTTTTTGCACCCTTTATAGAGAAAATCGAAAACCCCGCGCACCGCAGCCGTACGCAGGAGGTCCTCGATTGGGTACCGGCCCATTTCCCAGGCTTGCAGCCGAGGATTGCCTGGAATCAGCCTATGTTTACCGATCACGGCACATTCATCATCGGTTTTAGCGTCGCTAAACAGCATCTGGCCGTCGCCCCGGAAAAGGAGGGCATCGAACGCTTTGCCGATGCCTTTCGCCAGGCGGGCTATAGCTTCGGCTCGCATCTGGTTCGCTTTGAGTGGAAGCGGCCGGTCGACTATTCCCTGCTGGCGCGCATGATCGAGTACAATATAGAAGATAAGGCGAACTGCAAGACTTTTTGGCGTAGGCCCGATTGCTAAAAATGCTGTGAAATGGACCATTTTATGATTATAACGAGTGAAAACGCCCAGGAAATTGACGGGCTTTATCTACACGACTTATGGCTGGATGAAATGAACTACAACCATGTTCAAAATCGCCTAACACTGTTGCTCACAGATGAAGCGAAGCATGGCCGCCGCCAACTGGTTGCAAATGAAGTGGCTTTTTTTCACGTCAACGCGTTACAGCCCTGGGGACGCGGTCACTATGTCTTCGACATAGAGCAGGTCGAAGAGAAAGCGCGGCTACAAATGATTCAAGCGGCCGAAGCCTATCGCAATATGGATCAAACCCCCGTTTCGGTCCCCGCCATCGGTTTTATCATCACGATGAACTCCGGCGATACGATAACGGTGTTTTGCCGCAGTGTAGAGTATGACCATAATTACGGAAAAACTTAAGAAGCATAATCCGTAGGAAGCACTAAAAAAACAGTCATATAGCACGCAACAAATATAGACCAAAAGAAACACAATCACGCTTTACAGGGAATTACGGACGTGGTATGATGTAAATGTCCGAAAGAAGGAACACGCCCGGCGGCCGTCGCAAGACAGGCCGCTTTTTACGTCCCTCTCTCGGCCCGGCGTCGCGCGAAAGTGCGGCGTTTTTTCGTACCTAAAAAGCGAGGAAGGAGAAAAAACATGAACGAGATCTATTTGTCCGGGACGGTTGCAGACCGCCCCGCCCGATCCGAGCAAGGCGGCCGGGCACGCCACACGGCATTTCATCTGCTGGTGACACACAGGAACTCGCTCGGCTTCACGCGGTGTGAGCTGTACCATATCAACACATGGAACGCGCTGGCGGATTGGGTTGGATTGAACCTGATACCCGGGACGCGCGTAATGCTACGTGGCTATCTGACACAGCGCGCCGGTAACAGCGGTGTTTCAGTGGAGATCACCGCCATTCAGGTATACGTCGGCCAAAGCGTCAATACCCCTAATCGTCCGGCGCCACCCCTCCCCCGCGAATGAAAGGAGGTGGTTGGACACATGGATACGAGCTTGAAGGCGATCATCGAATCCGCGCTGCAGCAGGGAATCTGGGCAGCGCTTTATATCTATCTTTTCTTCCGCATGCTCAAGGAGAACGCCGCGCGCGAAGAAAGGTATCAGACGATGATCGATCATCTCACAGGAAGCATTGCAGCGGGGATCGAGGATATTCAAAACCGACTCGAAGCCCTCATGCCCAGATACAATGCGTCAGAACAGAACCCTTAACGAACAAAAGGAGTAAAAAAGATGAACACTAAGACCCATGACCGCTGCGAACGCCTTTCAAGCGCGAGCGAAAAACCTTACGACGCCCCTGTAACTCCAAAGGAAATAGATCGCATGCCCGGCAGCGAAGACTGCGCGAAACGCACCCGTTCCGGCAAGCTCTATTCTCTGGGACGTAGCCTCTATCAGGCCGTTCTCTACCCCGATCCCATTCATTATCAGGACAAAGCGACCGGCAGGTGGGAGGAAATCGATAACACGTTAGAACAAAGGACCGACAGCGCAGGGGACGTCTACCTGACCAACCGTAAGAATGACGAGCTCCAGGTAGAGCTTCATAACGCTCAAAACGCGGCGATGGTCCTCCTCGAAAACGACGACGGCTATATGCTTGCCTGGCATCTCGAAGGCGCGGAAAATGTGCATCCTCAGCCCACAGCCCGGCGCTGCCCCCTCCATACAGACTGCGACCACCGACGCGCTGTGCTCGACCATTTGGAGGATGAAGCCGTCTATACAGGCATCCTGCCGGGGGTGGATATTCACTGCCGGGTACAGAGCGTTTCATTTAAGGATGACATCGTCTTTGCCGGTCTACAAAGCGTAAGGCCGCTATCCTTTTTGTTGAGCGTTGCGGATCTGGTTCCTTCTGCGCAGGAGGACGGAGAAATTCGGTTCCTCACTCCGCAGGGCGATATTCCCTTCGTGTTGCCCGCCCCCTTTTTGAAGGATAGCAGCACGGGAAGCGCATACGGCCGTGTAAGCGTTTCGCTCTCCCCAACCGAAGAGCGCGACGTATGGCGCATGACGTATACGCCGGATGAGGCCTGGCTTCAGAGCGCGGTGTTCCCCGTCGTGTTAGATCCTGCTGTCATCTCCCGCAAGCATTCGAACGCCATTGAGGATAACTACGTTACCAGTGCCCAGCCGGGCACCTGCCAACCCTATGCCGGAACGAGCATGAAGGTCTCTTACAACAACGGTAGCTGGGGGACGAGCAAGGCGTTTATCAAGTTTCTGGGCAGCGGCCTGCCGGACATCGATTCTTCCTATTATATCACGAAGGCGTTTTTCTCCATAGCAACGCGAACCACCCCTACCGCCGCGGCCTCCATCTACCTTAAAGAGGCCCTGTCCGATTGGAGCAGCCGGACAATCACCTACAACAACGCACCGCCGCTCAATAACCTGGCGCTAGATTACATGTATATGGAATCCGGCAGCACTTTCTATACATATGACATTTCAAACCTGGTGCGCAAGTGGTATGCGGGCACGAACTACGGCTTTGCGCTGGAGTCTAACACCAGCACCTATATCGAGCTATACAGCAGCGACGACGTCTATAACAAGCCGTTCGTTACCATCAACTATGTAAGCCTGGCCGGGCTCGAAGACTATCTAGCCTACGAGGAGCAGCCGGTCGGGCGTGCCGGCACAGGTTATGTCAGCCTGTATAACGGCAACTTGATCTTCGAACATACGGATACGGCGTGCAATGGCAATTTGCTTCCCCTGTCCGCCACGCATTACTACAACTCCTGCTACCACGACCTGGATATATTCCATGCGGGTCTAGGATGGAAGATTTCGTTGGAGCAATGCCTGATGAAGCAGACGCTCCCCGGCATCACGGGAAATATCACCTATTACATCTATATGGATGCGGATGGAACGCAGCACTATTTTGAACAAAAGGACGGCGTATGGAAGGATCTCTCCGGCCTTTCGCTGACGCTTGAGATCGACGGAAACATCGCAACAGTCAAAGATAAAATGGATAACCTGATGTTCTTCGCCCTTCCGACGAGCGAGTTCAACGGCGACTATAGCCGCGCAAAGATGCTGCAGGAGATTCGCGATGCCAGCGGAAATCTGGGTACGCTGGAGCTGCTTGAAGCCCGGCAACTCATCCGCACCACGGACGGCGCGGGCCGCGTAACCGCCTATAGAATCCTGGAAGACGGCCGTACGGAGGCGATCATCGCCCCCGGCTACACGGACGAGACGGGCGTGCATTTCGTCTACGACGAGGCAGGGCGGTTAATACAGATTCTTCATGAGGATGGAAAGGCGTCGTCCTATACCTACAACGCCCTCGGGCTATTGGAGTCAGCCACCGACGTAGACGGCCTGAAGGTAAGCTACGAATATTATACGGAGCGTAAGCCTTACCGCGTTAAAAAGGCGACGGTCAGCAACGGTACGGTTGCGGGCAACAGCCGCCTGTACGAATATGGCGACTGCCTGACCGTGGTGACCGACCTAACCGTGCCGGACGGCAAGAAACTGTACTATCACTTCAACGACTATGGCAACGTGGTGTCCGTAAACGACGGGCTAGGTTACGCCTGCTTTGCGAAATACGAGGATTCCCTGCCTGTGAATCATCCCGAGGTCGTCTCTAAGATGCAGCGCGTGGTGTGCAACTACATCAAGAACCATAGCTTCGAGGGGAACGACGATTGGTATTTCTACAACCCAACCTCCGGGAACAGCGTCGGCTATGCGTCGGATGCCTACTACCTCGGCAGTCGCAGCGCAAAGGTGACCATCGGGCCGAATCTGGGCTTTGCCTCCGCGAGCCAGCTGGTCGCCCTGGAAAAAGGGAAGGATTACACCTTTTCCTTCTACGCCAGACGTACAGGAAATGTGGATGTCAGAATTCAGGTGAACATTGGCGATTACGTCGTCTCGAGCGCGGGCTACGGCTCGGACATGACCGCCGAGTTCAAGCGCTTCAGCTATACCTTTACCGTACCCGAGGATGCGGCCACCGATCAGGCGCGCATCTACCTGGTGGCGGAAAACGCCGTAGGATCGGCTTGGTTCGACTGTGTGCAGCTCGAACAGGGACCGCTCATGAATCAATACAACGTGCTTGTGAACGGCGATTTCAGCTTTAATCTCGGCGCGCCGCAGGGCTGGAAGGCAAATGCGTCCAACACCTCGGCGGATGCGGTCTACGCCACTTATGACGGCGTAAAGCCCGAAGGGCTGACGGCCAATACATTTCGCATGTATGGTGCAGGACGAACCAAATACGCCGGCATCTATCAGGATCTGTCTCTCTCCGGCAAAAAGGGCGACGTATATACCGCGGGCGGATGGTCGCTAAACCATTCAAAGCCGCGCAAGGGTGAAAATTTCCGTTATAACATCCGCGTCTCCTTCCTGCCCGTCAACGGCGGCGCGCGGCAGAACGCTCCCTCGATTGAGTGGAGCGAAGAGTGGTCGCAGTGGCAGTTTGCCGCCGGCCCGGTGGTCGCGCCCTGCGACTATTCCTACATTCGGTTCAACGTGGATTACGAGCGCAACATCAATTATACGGACTTTGACGGTTTCTTCATGTACCGAGAGGAGTTCGGCCAGACGTATCAATACGACGGCAAGGGCAATATCCTCTCGACGAAGAACCTCGCGGGTCAGCAGGATGACGCGGCCTATGATAGCTTTAACAACCTAATCGGCTATCGTCAGCCTGGCCGCGCGAGCACGGTCAAGACGACGCTGGAATACGGCGCGACGGACGATGAAAAGAAACGCCATTTGCTGCGCAAGTCTACAAGCCCGCTGGGCGTCGTGCAGACGTTTAACTACGACGCTGTAGGCAATATGACGGACAGCAAAAGCTCCGCCGCCGGTACGGCAGCGTTTATCCAAAGCGCCACCGCCTACGATGCCGCGAAGAATTATCCCGTTTCGCAGACCGACGCGCGCGCAAAGTCGAGTGTGACCGGCTACGATGTCATCGCAGGCACCCTGTCTTACGTCCAAGATGCGAATGGGCAGCGCGTCGACTATACCTATGACTTGCTTAAGCGCCTAAAAGAAACGACCGCTTCTGCGGACGGCATCACCTATCGTAACGAGTATGTATACTCGGACGCAAATCGTCTTACGGTCGTAAAGCACAACACAACCAGCGATACAGATAGCGATGTGACGTATACATTCGATTACGACGCGCTGGGCAACCCCACCACCGTAAAGGTGGGCGCGCAGACCCTCTCCACTAACGTTTACACCGATACCGGCGATAAGCTGCTGACACGCGTAGAATACGGCAACGGAGGCAAAGTGCACTACAAGCACGATGCCTTTAAGCGCGTGACGGGCGTCCGGTACGATGCCGATATGTCGGATCGCTATCAATACGTATTCGGCGCGAACGGGCAGGTGGGCCAGGTCGTCGACCGGCAACTCTCCCGTACGGCGTTCCATGATTATGATGCGGCCGACCGCCTGATGCAGCTGCGCCTCGTACAGGGAACCACGCCCCTTTACACATCCCGCCTAGAGTACGACGTGTTCAATAACCTCTCTTCTTTAAAGGAAACGGTCGGCACGACCGGTTTCATCACGACCTTCGACTATGACGCCGAGAGCCGTCCGACCGGGGCGCAATACGGCTCCGCTGCCAACCAGGTCGCATACGCCTACGACACGCTGGGCCGCCTAAGCGCCAGAACGCTTACGGTGAACGGGATGGCCTACCCCACGGCTTACGCCTACGTGCAGGGCGGCTATGGGGCGGACAGCACCACGCCGCTCGTCGAAACGATCACGCAAAGCGGGCACGAATTGGGGTATATCTACGACGACGTTGGCAACATCGCCGGTGAACGGCGCAACCAGCAAATGGCCACCTATGGCTATGACGCGCTGGGCCAGCTCACCCGAGTAAACGATCCCTATCAGGACAAGACGTTCACGTATGTTTATGACCGTGGCGGAAACATGCTCGTAAAAAAGACGTACGCTTATACGACCGGCCCTGTAACCGGCGATGCCCTACAGACGGTCCTCTACACCTACGGCGACGCCAATTGGAAGGACAAGCTGACGGCTTACGACGGCAAGGCGATCACATACGATGCGATCGGCAACCCGCTCACATACGACGGTTGGTCGTTCACCTGGATGGCTGGGCGACAGCTGACGGCGATGTCCAAGGCCGGGGTGAACGCATCCTTTGCGTACAACGCGGACGGGCTTCGTGTGCGTAAGACGGTCAACGGCGTCGTGACGGATTATACGCTGCACGGCAAGCAGGTCGTCCATATGAAGCGCGGTGACGACGACCTCCACTTCTTCTACGACATGAAGGGCCAGCCCGCCATTGTGGATTGGAACGGCAACAAGTACGGCTACGTACTCAGTCTGCAGGGCGACGTGATCGCCCTGATTGACTCTACAGGCGCAACGGTAGTTGAATACCGCTATGACGCGTGGGGCGCTCCGGTTGCAAAGACCGGTCCCTTGGCGGCTACGCTCGGCGCGCTCAATCCATTCCGTTACAGGGGCTACGTGTTTGATGAAGAGACGGGATTATATTATTTAAGGAGCAGGTACTACCATTCTAATTGGTGTAGATTTATTAACGCAGATTCAATACACACACGAAATTTGTTTCTATATTGTCAAAACAACACACTTATACGAAGTGATGAAAGTGGACAATTTAGTTTTATTTCTATTATAGTAGCAGCTGTGGCTGTTGCTACAGCAGTTATAGCAATCACTAAATCGGTAACAAATCGAAAGAAAAGCACTGCGAAAAAATATGACGCCTCCGTAACACTTCCTATGCGTAAGATGCTAAGCTCGTCAAGTCTATATGCATATACGAAAAAAGGGCATATAGAACCAACATCAGATAAAATTGGGTTAATAGATTGTGCATATGCTATATATGAAGCAATGGGACAAACGGGGCTTAAAGGCGCAACATTAAGATATTATGATTGCAAAGAGCGAGGCGCCATAAATTCGATTGGTGGACTAGATGCGCTTGAGGTCGGAATGGAGGTATTTCAGTTTAAAGAATTTGATGATGATGACAAGATGATTATGAAGCATGTAGGAAAAGTGGTTATGTATGATTTTGGAAATGGTTTAGAAAAAGCTGTCTTTCATTCAGTCACATCAGAACTTAGTCCGGATAATTGGAAGGCCATGTTTTATGGAGATACCGGTCCGAATATCACATCCTTAGCTCGACTTGATGGCTCAAGTAATTGGACTCATTATGGAATTCCTCGGTAATTCATATAAAGCAGCTTTACTATACGCCACGACAAATGAAAAGTTGAACCAAGGAGGACGACAAAATCATGAACGCAAAGTGGCTCTTTGAGAATCATTTGAATCATCTGGCGATGGTCCGCTATCTTACGGCGCAAGCAGCAGAGCAGGCCAGGTTGCGTGATCAAATGCGGGATGAGACCATCGAAGGCCTCGCCCTCGCCAGGCCGTGCATGGATGGCATGCCGCACGCAAGTTCTTATTCGTCCAGCCCGACAGAGTGGGTCGCACTCACATATGAGGATGTCCTCAATGGCGAGCCCCCTATCGCCTCGGCGTTGGCCGAATATCGGCTATATCTGCGGCTGTTTGATTGCGCCATGGTCTGCCTGACCGATAATGAAAAATGGCTTGTTGATCAACATTTTATTCAGGGTATTCCTATGGCTGTGCTGGCGCAACTACAAGGCAATCCCTATGGGCCCTGCGTTCGTTCGACCCTGTGGCGCTATAAAGAGCGGGTGCTTGAAAAAGTAGACCGCTTTTTAAGTACCTGCCATGAAAAATGACCCTCTAGCGGTTTCGGGGGATTGTGCGCTTGCGCAATCCCCCCATTTTTGTGTTTCAAGCACGCCGCACCCGATCGTCAGCGATTCCGGTATTGATCATCCGGTGGGTCCAGCCGCCTATAGAGCGCCTGCAGATATTCGATATCCTCCTGAAATCCCTCGTCAAAGCGCTTGCACAAGCGGATGCCGCATTCGACGCCGAAGACAAACTGGTAGATTTCCTGCTCCGTCGCCAGGCGCAAGATGGCGCAAAGGTATCCGTCCACCGCGTCGTTCATATGCTCGGGTAAATCCGCCTTGCCTCCGTATATGGTCTGGCAATCCACCCTGCTCTCCTCGATCATCCGCCTATATTCGTCCTGTCCGTATAACCGCTCGGAATCCATCAGGGTTTCTTCGTCTACCTCATTTGGATTGGGCAGCGGCAAGCCGAGGTACATCTTAAAGGCGTTCATCATGCCGGAGGCAAAGTAAAACATCTGCGTAAAGTGCTCGAACGGCGTATAAACCACCGCCAGGTCGTCGATCTGCTGTAGGGTGAACACCCCGAAGCGGCTTAAACGGCTCGCTGCCTTTTCGAGATCCTGTTCCAACTCATGCGCGGGAGCGGTTCGCATCATGTACCGCAGGACGGGCTCGCAAATCAGCATCTCTTCGTCCTCTATCATCTGCCCTACGTCCATGCGCCATTTTACGATCGGCGTCTTTTCGTTTGATCTTGGTAACCCCTGGATGTCGCTTCGTCCGTTCATGGTTTGTTCTCCTTCACTTCATAGTATATGGTCGCTTGGAAACACAAAATAAGGTCTCGACACTTGATCAACTCATTTACCACGCCTTTCCACATAGGTATAAACACCTTATTAAGACTAATCCACGCCAAAACAAAAACTTCCAAACACAAAATTTCCCTCGACATTTTTCTGGAAGCCCGCTTAATAGTATACACCATTTTGAAATTCATATCAACCATGACCTTTTTCATATCAGTGATTTATGACAATTCTTATCTCGGCCAGTATGATTTCTCTATGTATCTCTTTTGCACAGAGGAGAGGAATAAAATGGATGATAAGGCCATTAAAATCAATGCCCTTCTACTTGGACAACAAATTCAAAAGGCACGTGAAGAACAACATCTTCCTCGCCCTTATGTAGCTGCGTGCATCGGCTTATCTAACGAATCCTACCGTCACATTGAATCAGGGGATCGTTTGCCAAGTTTTCCTGTATTTGTAGGTATCTGTAATACTCTAAAAGTGTCACCTTCCTACTTGCTATGTAATGAATTGTCCTTAAAATCAGGTGTACCCGATGCTTATACACGAATTATTGACATTTTATTACACCTTAATCCTCGGGAAGCCGAGCGCCTTGTCTCTTTAATCGATATGCTGTATTCTTCGAACGATTAATCGTTTACGTTTAGTCTTTATAAGGTAAGTTTATAAAATTTTCGTCTTTATTCCTTATAAGTTACATTTACCATCATATTAACTACACATTGTGAAATAATATCTGTAAACTTAAAACACTTAATAACGTACTACTTAGGACGTGATGACGTGGTTTCTTACAAAATAATCGGCAAGCATATCCGTGAAGCTCGACATCGTCTTGGCTTGAGTCAAGAAGATGCCGCTTTTCGCGCGAATATGTCGCAGCCTTATTTCGGGAAGTATGAGCGAGGCGATATTCGGCAAAACATTGATAAGCTCGCAGACATAAGCCAAGCCCTAGAAATTCCGTTTATAAGCCTGTTTGAAGGCGCATTTATACCTGATGGAGCTCTTAACAACAGGCCCGTTCCAGCCGAAGAATATGAAGTCTTTATGAACGAGCTCGGCAGCCTTACCGACGAGCGCACGAAGCTCGTCCTCATGCGCCTTTGCGCCGACGTCAGGAGCCTCCTGGCCAAGCCGGAGGATAAAGCCGAGTGACTTTTTCGCCGCCGCCAGCCTCGTGGCAGGAGGAACATGGTTTCACGTCCCTTGTCCATTATGATACACACTCGGAGGAATAACATGGAAAATGGCTTGAGCGTTTATCAGGCAGTAGCTGATGAGATCAAGCAAATGATCCTCGTCGGAAGGGAAACAGCATATCAAGCCGCAAATTCTGCGATGCTGCTTACTTATTGGAATATTGGCAAGCGAATCGTTGAGCAAGAACAGGCTGGCGCAGACAGAGCCGAGTATGGGAAGAACTTAATTCCTGCGTTGGCAGCGGTTTTGACTTTTGATTTGGGCGATAGCTATTCTGCACGAAATCTCCACTACTACCGAAAGTTTTACCTGCTTTTTCCTGATCAAGAGATTTTGAACGCGTGCGTTCAAAATTTGAACTGGACGCATTTTCGCAGTTTGCTGCGCGTACCGGATAATGATGCCCGCCTTTGGTATTTAAACGAGGCGGCCAGTGAGGGATGGAGTACTCGTACGCTGGACAGGAACATCAGCACCCAGTACTATTATCGACTACTTCAATCTCCGAAGAAGGATGCCGTCATTGCAGAGATGCATAGCAAGACAATGAAGCGCCAAAAGAACCAATTCGAGCTTATCAAAAGTCCAGTCATCGCAGAATTCCTCGGCTTCAAGAATGAGGACAGCTTTCTGGAAAATGATTTGGAGTCGGCAATTCTGACTCACATCCGTGATTTCCTCATGGAAATGGGACGCGGCTTTGCCTTTGTTGCGCGTCAGCAGCACATCGTCACGGAAACCGAGGACTATTACATCGACCTCGTGTTCTACAATATCGAGTTGAAGTGCTACGTTCTGATCGATCTTAAAATGGGCAAGATCAATCATCAGGATGTAGGCCAGATCGACATGTATGTTAGGATGTACGACGAGCTGAAATGCAAGCCGGACGACAATCCGACCCTCGGAATCCTCCTTTGCTCCGAAACAGATGCGGATATCGCTCGATACTCTGTCCTACATGACAACGACAGACTGTTCATGTCGAAGTACCTGACTTACCTGCCTACTAAAGAGCAGTTGAAAATAGAGATCGAGCGGCAGAAGGAAATATTTTATATGCAGCATTCGAATTCGAATAACTGATGAATGACGTCAGGAGCCTCCTGGCCAAGCCGGAGGATAAAGCCGAGTGACTTTTTCGCCGCCGCGAGCCCAAAAAGCTATGCTTAACGCAGAAAATATCATAGCACACATGTAGGGGCGAGCATTGCGCGCCCGCCCGTCATTCAAAAGGCTCCTTGTTTTAGGGGAGCCTTTTGTCTTGCGACGAGCACGGCATAACGCGATCCTGTCCCCCGTCCATTGCCAATCCTGTTCTTTTTAATATGATGATGCTAGACAAGAGGCCGAAAGCAGGCGTATTGCCCGCTTTCGGCCTCTTTGTCGTCGTCACTCCGCCAGCGTATAGAACCCGTCGCCCGGCACGTCGGCCGCGTAGAACGCGCCCTCCAGCGGACGCACCGCACGCTCCGTCAAGTATCGGACGGGCAAAAGCCGCTCCGTCCCCAGCGCGGGCACGTACAGCATCGCGCGCTCCTCCGCCTCCTCGTCCGTCGTGCGCAGGCCGAGCGCCAGGCCCGCGATGGGCTCCGTAACCTCGCGCCCGTCGCGGGTGATCGCGACCCGCCATTGCCCCGCGAGGATCGTCCGGCCTATCAGCGCCGCCTGCTCCTCCGGGAGCGCCTCCCCTTCCGCGACCGGGATCAGGCTAAAGCTGTATCCGCCGCTCAGCGCTTCCAGGGGGATCATCAGCAGGGCGTCGTCCACCAGGAAGTATAGCTGCTTATACATAAGCTTGCGCAGCGCGCGGATGTCCGCGGCTGTCAACCGTACGCTCCGCTGGCTGTACTGCGGGGCCCCGTCGGGCCTTAGGATCGGCTGCCCCTGCGCGTCCCGGTCCGGCTCCGCCTTAAGCGCCAGCACGCCCGGGCCATTGCTGGTCCGATACGGCCTGGCTCTCCCTTGCGCGTCGAAGAGCAGATTTTCCGGCAGGATGCTCTTGTCCTCCGCCTGCTCATCCGCTTCCTTCGCGACGATTCGGAATGTGACCGCACGCTCGCCCGTATAATTCCCCACGCCCCGCACCACCACCTCGGCGTTACCTGTGTTGCGGTTGCGCGTGTAGGCCGCGGTATAGTCCTTGCCTTCTTGCAGCCGCGTCGCGCCGTCGTAGATTGTGAGCGGCGGCGTGATCTCTTTGCCCGTCCACGTCTGATTCGGGATGCCGCGCAGGTCGATATCCGCATGCGTCAGCGCCTTGCTCGCGATCGTGAACCGCGCCGTCTCGCCCGTCAGCCTGTAGTTCCCGTCCGCCGTGCTCGCCGTCGCGGTATACGTCCCCGCGTCCGTCTGCGCCCCGCTCACATGCAGGGCCACGCTCCTTCCGTTTACGTCCACATAGCTCGCCGTCGGGGCCTGCGCCTTTCCATTATACGTAAACGCCGCGTTCCCCCAGCTGGCCGCCGCTTCCCTCGGCGAAACGGTAAATTCCATTTGATCGTTCAATACGTTCCTTGTGATCAGGTCGGCGGGAAGCATGGCTTTCACCGTGATACTTGAGCTATCCACGGATGATCCGTCCACCGTCAGGGGAATTCTCTGGCCGTTTGCCTCCCGATAAAATGCCGCGGGCGACTGTGTCTGCCCATTATAGGGTAGGTTTGTATTCTCCCATTGGACGTCAACCGTATTCATATAGTGAATCTCTCGCTCGGCCTCTATGCTGGGTGCATATTTGTTGCCGTCATTGCGCAGATAGATCGAATATATCCTATCCTCTTGATCCGGCGCCATAAGATCGAGGAGATTAAAGCTGGGCGTCGCGGAAGAAAGGCTCGGATGGTTTCGGTCTGCATCTTGTAAGGTGACCTTATAGGACTCGGCACGCGGGTCTGCCTGCCAGGTAAGAGCGCCGTTGCGCTCAATACGGATGCTCGCAGGCGCGTCAAGCATTAACTGAAAGCTCATGCCGCTCACTTGGCTGGGTGCGCCACCCCGCACAGCAATCGCCTTGACCGTTGCGTTATCCATGAGCGTAAAAGGGCCTGTGTAGCGGATGCCGTTCGTCTCTGTTGGCTCGCTCCTGTCCGTGGTATAGTAGATTGCAGCCCCCGCATCCGCGCGAATGCTGATTTCGATTCCGGTAGAGACTGTCGCCCCTACGCCTCCGCCTATGCCGCCGGCCGGGCTAATTGTCGGCAGGGCAGGCGGATTAAATGTCACAGGCGCGCTCATCGCCGAGGAAGCGCTAGCCTCATACACATCTGATTCCGTTGTGGAAATCAAAAACTGATAATTGCCCGCGCCGTGTATTCGCATTCGGCCTGTAAGATCATAGCGCTGTGTTTCTCGATTTCCGGAATCAATGTATATCGACTCAAGGCGGAGATAAGTTCCGGCGGTTTCGCTGTATTTATAGAGATCCAGCCAAGAACGCGTTACCATGCTGCTGACCCGCCACGTCGCGGTAAATCCATCCCAGCCAAGATCGTCGGGCGTATCCAGCTTCCAACTGTAATTGGCCATCGACACGCGACTTTGCCTTCCCGTCGCATCCACCGCCACGGCCTTAAGGAACCGATCCTGGTCGGACGAAAGCAGGAACGGCCCGGAATATGCGGTCCCATTATCCGGCGTAGGATCGCTGTTGTCCAATGTATAGTATATATCCAGCCCGTCCCGTGCGGTTATTGTCACAAGAAAGGGGGTGGATACAAATCCATTATAAATACCGGGACTTATAACCGGCTTTGGAACTTCGTTGTCGCTGTAGTATGTGACCAACGTAAGGTCTTTGCTGACGGCGAGCGAACCCGCTTGAACCGTCACTTTGATCTTATGTTCGCCAAAATAACCCGGCTTCGCAATTCCGGTGATCCAGCCCGTATCCGGATTGCAAATCAGTTCATTCGGAAGGCCTTCCGCCGTCCAGACCAGTTTTTCGGTTCCGGTATAACGCGCGGTCAGCTGATAGGTATAGTTTTCCCACCAATCTGCCGGCGGCAGGCCCATGGTTTCGATGACCAGCTCACCGGCATACGAAAGGGAGGCGCTGCGCTCTGACCAGATGCTTCGTGGATAGGTACTGCTGGCTGCGTATACTTCAAACGTATAACTGCCTGGGCCAAACCTTTCCAGCGTATCGCTCAAGTCGACCGAATTTGCCTTTTGCACCGATAAGCTCTCAATACTTCGCCCATTCTTATAAATGGCGACCCTTGTATTGGTGGCTTTGGCGTCTATATTCCAGTTGGCGACGTGTCCGTTCCAGGTAATATGGGTAGGCTGGTCGTGCTGCAGCTTGTAGGCGGCCGAAGAGAGGGGGCTCTTGCGCCCTTCCAAGATGGCGATCGCCTTCACCGTACAGTTATCCGTGATTGTAAACGGCCCCTGATACAACGTGCTCGCATCCGTGGGCTCCGACCCATCTGTGGTGTAGTAAACCGACGCGTCTGCGCCGCCGTCAATCGTCACCTCGACGCCGCTGGTGACGGTTCCGGCTACGCCGCCGGTCGGGGTGATATGCGGAGCGGATAACGGCGTCTCGGCCAACGTCATCACAGGCGCGAGCTGCTTCGTTTCGCTTTGAAACGCGAGGATTTCCCCGCACAGCGCGCAGCGCGCCCCCGCCGTCAGGCCCGGGCTCGTCAGCGTCGCCGCCACCGCCGGGATTTCCTCCTCCACGTGCGTAAGCTGCTCCGTCTCCACCGGCGCGGTCAGGATTTCCCCGCACAGCGCGCAGCGGCTCCCCGCCGTCTGCCCCGTCTGCGTGCACGTCGCCTCCACCGCCGGGATTTCCTCCGGCACGTGCGGCTGATTCCCCTGCACCTCGCCGCTGGTCGCCGTCGCCGGACAATAGGCAGTCTCCGCTCGGGCGGGCTGCGCGCCCATCGGGCTGGCCGTATACGCAATCGTAAACGCGAGCCATAGGGCCATCAACCGCGCTTTTTGACTTTTCCGTCTTCTCATTTGATGCTCCTCCTCTTCAATGACCTGGGCAATAAGGGCAAATCTGATCATTTTTGATCAGATTTTAAAGACCGCACCTTTCCCAGCGGAAGATGCGGTTGTTTTCACACGTATTCTATTAATGCATACGTTTTGTGCCATATCCAGAGCAGCCATAACTTGCTTATAAAGGAAGCGAATTTGCTTCCTTTTTTTCTTTTGGTGCGCTGTCATGCAACGTATGCGATAAATGGCCTGTCGCTTCTCTTTGCCCATATGCTGCGCTCCTTTGCTTTCATTGTACCATGCTTCGTACGGGGAATCAAGCGGATTCGCGCGAGATACTCATCGCAGCCGGCCGCTTGTCTCGCTATACGCCAGCACGTGCGCGGAGGCCCGCGTCATGCGCCGGACGCCCTCCGCCTTGTCGTCGCGCTCCACGGCGATCGTCGATAGGGCAGCCGACAAGAGGGCGCATACGACCCAAAGCGCCAGGATACATTCTTTGAATTTCCCCGTCCTTTTCATACAGCTTTCCTCCCGTCTGAATGGGGCGCACGCCGTCCTTCGGGCCGATATGGGGCAATCTGATTGTTTTTCGTCAGAATGTAAAAACCGCATCTTCCCTTTCGGAAAGATGCGGTCCACATATCTACACAAGCGGAGACGATGCTCCTCCATTTACCCATATCACGCGCTCCTTTGCTTTGTATCATTGTATCACGCCTCGCAAGCGAAATCAAGCCTTTTCTTCCGGCCGCCACATTCGTTTCATCAATAGGAGATGGCAGCCAGAGCGGTCCCCTTCTCCCGTGGCTCTCCCTTCGGGAGAGCTGTCGCCCGCAGGCGACTGAGAGGGCAATCAGGAGCCGCCGAGAAAGCGCCCGCTCCGTCACGTCTACGCCGCGCCACCGCTACCGGCGGGAAGAGGCTTTGAGCATCGGGGCGCAGGCGCGCAATGCGCGCCCCTACAAAGGGTTGAAGGGTTTCGCGCATAAAGGGAATCGCAACTTGGTTTAGGATACGAACGTATCCGGCCTCATCGCCTCGCTCGCCTGCGCCTGAAACAGCAGCGTAAAGACCGCGCCGCCCTCGGGCCGGTTGCCCGCCTGCACGCTGCCGCCCTTGTCCCCGGCCGTGAACCCACGCTCGAAGAGTTTGGGCAGGCTGTCCGCCGGGATGCCGGGGCCGGTGTCCGATATGGTCAGGCGTACGCTCTCCGCCGCGCGCTCGATCGCGACTTGAATCGTTCCCTCCCTAGGGGTGTAGCGCAGGGCGTTGTAGATCAGGTTGTCCAGCACGCTGTTGAGCAGCGCCTTGTCCGCCAGCAGGGCGTCCCCGGTATCGGCGCTTACGTCCAAGTACACGCCCTCTATCTCTAGAATGCCCTCGTACTTGGCCTGCAATGTCACGCATAGCTCGTCCGCCGGCAGCGCCTGCAGCGCGCAGCGCATGCCCTGCCCGTCCAGCCGCGACGTATCGAGCAGGTTGCTCACCAAATGGGCGATTTCCCGCTGGCTGCGCCCCAGCGCCGTCGTAAAGCGCCGCCGCTGCGCGTCGTCCCGGATGGTTTCGAGGCGTTGAATCGCCAGCCCCATGGCGGTGACGGGCGTCTTCAGGTCGTGCGCCGCCTGGGCCCAAAATGCGTCCTTCATGCGGCTGAGCGCCTGCTCGTGCGCCAGCATGTCCTCTGTTCGGGCGTAGCGGACGGCGAGGGCCAGCATGTTCGCAAACACGAAGACCATCATCGTCGATTGTTCCAGGCCGCTCAATGCGGGATAGGAAGCCCAGATGTAGAGGTACGACTCCGCCAGGATGCCCAGGATGAAGACGCCTCCCCCGGCGATGACCAGAATCGCCTCCGTATCCCGGATGACCCGCAGGTTTCTCGCCAGCCGCCAGATGATGTACACGCCATAGGGCACGCTCACCGCCTGATAGATGAGCAGCCCCCAGGAGAAAACCGCGGGCTTAGTCGCCAGCACGGCCAGGGCAAACAGCGCGTTAAGGCCCATGTATAGCCGAAACCCCCGCGCGTTCAACAAGCCCGGGAACATGCCGTTCAGGTATACGACGAACGACGCGATCATGACGATCAGCGCCCCGTACTCTACGCGCATGGAAAAGACCCAATCCATGCGCGGCCAAAGGCGCGTCATGAACTTGTCCCCGACGAGCAGCATGTGGATCGCGTTGCCCAGGCAGCTCGCCCCGAATGCCAAAAAGAAGCTTCTGCGGCTGAAAAAAAGGTACATCCCCAGATAAAATACAAAGATCATCACCAGGCAGCCCACGATGACGCACGCGCGCAGCAGGGCCCTCAGCTCCATCCGAATGAGGTTGTCGGGCGCGGAGATGTAGAGCGGGTAGGCCGTGCCGCCCTTGCGGTATACGTAGTTCGCATATTGAAAGATGATCTCCGTCTCGTCCGTCTGCGGCGTAAACAGGTAGATCGCCGTGCGCGCGGCGGGGACGATCTCTTCGGGCGACCGGCCCGGCCAACCCACGGGCGCCTGCTCCTGCCCGTCGATGAAAATGCGCTGGGCAAAGTTGATCGCCATGGACCGCAGGGCATAGGGCTGGCCGGCGGGCAGGCGCAGCGTCACCCGATAGGTGCCGTACTGCACGGTATATTGATCCGCGCTTTGAAAGCTACGCCCTTCGGGCGCGCCCGCTCGGAAATCCTCCGGGAACAGGTGCGCGTCCGGGTAAAAAGCAAATCCCTCCGGGCGCACCCGGGCAATCTCACCGGATAGGTCCAGGCCGCTTAAATCCCCCCGGCCGTCCTGCGTGGGGATGGATACCATATCCCAGCCGGTGAGTGCGCCGATGACGGTAAACATCAGGGCCACGAGCCCGAAAAACAGGACGATGCGCGCCGCTTTACGTCTCATCGCGCATCCCTCCCGGCGGCTCCAGGCGATAGCCGCTGCCGTACACGCTCTGTATGCTGCCCATCTGCTCGCGGGCAAAGTCGGTCTTTTGCCTCAGCTTGCGCATGAGGGCGTGCAGGCGGTTTTCATCCGCCTGCTCTTCCGGCCATAGCTCGCGGCACAGGCGCTCCTTGCCGATCGTCTCGCCCGGGTGGTCGAGCAGCTTGGCCAGCAGGGCCATCTCCTTTTGCGATAGCATGGCTACCCGCTCGCGTAGCCGCAGCGTCCGCTGCTCGCGGTCGATCGAAAAGGCGGGCAGCGCGCCGCCCCGCCCCTCCCGGCGCAGGCAGGCAAGCACCTGCGCGTGCAGCTCGCGCAGGTCGTATGGCTTGGTCATATAGGTGTCGCCGCCCAGCATCAGCGCCCGAATCTTGTCGTCGGGCCTGTCCAGGCAAGAAAGGAAGATCACCGGCACGCCCGACGCCCGGCGGATGGCCTTGCACACGGCGTAGCCGTCCATATCGGGCATCATCACGTCGAGCACCACGCAGTCATAGGCCTGCCCCTGCAGGGCCGCCACCGCATCCCGCCCGCTTGCGCAGGCGGTGGCGGCAAAGCCCTGCTCCTCAAAATAAGAGCGGTTGGCCTCCAAAATATCCTGGTTGTCGTCGACCAGCAACAGCTTTTGCATCGTTTTCCCCCTCCGCCCCGTATGCCTTAACCCAAGTATAGCACGATATGCAGAAAAAGGGAAGCTACGGAAAAATGCCCTTTTTGATTCGCTGTATACAATTTACATTTTAATTCCATCATTCCATTTCTCGTCAAAAAAACTTGCTTTTATCGAGGCACACATCATGGTGTATGCCTCCGGTTCCTGATACTATTTGGCTATCATCCGATAAAACAAGGAGGGTACACAAATGAATTCTAGGAACCCGCTTCGCGACAAACTCAAAGCCCTATTCTCCAAGCACATGAAGGAGACGAGAGACAACGTCGGGGACTCGCAGGAGGCTATGGCGGCGAAGCTGGATATCAGCGCGCGCTCCTATTTCGATCTGGATAAGGGCAAGAGCCTCTGTTCCACGTTCGTCCTCGTCCGGTATCTGGTGCTCCTGTACAAGGCAGGAAAGGTCCTTCCTTTCCTCCAATCGCTCAGCGAGGTGGTGGATGAAGTAGACCGTTCCAATTCGTCAAATTGAAACCGAAGAGTAGGCGGGGCTGCTTAAAGCGTAATACGTCACGGGTCGGATAGGGGCGCGCAATGCGCGCCCGCCCGATCCCCTTTGCTCAATAGCGATACCGCTCCTTCAGCCGTACCATGTAATACACGGCCACGATCAGCGCCAGCAGCTCCGCCGCGGGGATCGACAGCCATACGCCGTTCATCCCCATCAGCGCGCTCAGCGTAAGCACCGAGACGATGATGAACACGAACGTGCGCAGGAACGAGAGGATCGCCGATACCTTGCCGTTGGATAGGGCCGTGAACAGGCCCGAGGCGAAGATATTGAACCCCATGAAGAGAAAGCCGATGGCGAACCGGTGCATGCCCTCGATCGCCAAGGTAAAGACGCTGCTCTGCGGCCGCGCGAAGATGCCGACCACCGTGCCCGCCAGCGCGATGGAGAGCAGGCAGGCCGCCGCCGAGCACGCGCCGGTGAACAGCATGCTCAGGCGAAACAGCTTTCGCAACCGCTTTGTGTTTCCCGCGCCGTAGTTGTAGCTGATCAGCGGTGCGACGCCGGATGTATATCCGAGAAAGACCGCCGTGAACAGGAACTGCACGTACAGCACGATGGTGATCGCCGCGACGCCGTCCTCCCCCGCGTACTTCATCATCAGCACGTTAAAGAGGAACGTCGTCACCGCTACCGCCAGGTTGGATACCATCTCCGACGAACCGTTCGTGCAGCTGTCCACGATCGTGCGAACGTGCATCTTTGGGCGCACGAAGCACAGCGACCCAAACCGGTTCCGCGCGAAGTAGACAAGCCCGATGACCGCTGGCAGCAAAAAGCCGATGCCCGTGGCGATCGCCGCGCCCTTAATGCCCAGATTCAGCGGCACGATCAGCACGTAGTCGAGCACGATGTTTAAAACGCCGCCGATCAGCGTCGAAATCAGGCCCAGGTGCGGCCTGCCCGCCGCCACGAAAAAGTATTGAAACAAGATTTGCAGCACGGAGAAGGGCGCAAACAGGCTGATGTAAAACGCGTAGTCGTAGCAGTAGGCGTAGATCGCCTCGTTCGCCCCCAGCGCCAGCACGATGCCGCGCGTAAAGAGCATGCCGATGAGGGCGAGCGCCGCACCGATGGCCGCGCCGACCGCCGTGATGAGCGAAAAGCTGCGCTTGGCCTCCAGGGCCTTACCCTCCCCCATCTGTTTGGCGACGACGGCGCAGCCGCCCGTCGCCAGCATGATGCCCACCGCCAGCACCAGGCTGAGCAGCGGATAGACGATGTTGACCGCAGACAGCGCGCCCGTCCCCACGAAGTTGGAGACGAACCCGCCGTCCACCATGGTGTAAAAGGAGTTGAAGACCATCATGACGATGGTCGGTAGCGTAAACCGGATCAGGAATCCGGGCGTGATTTTTCTTTCGAGCGAGTTCATGGAGATTTCCTTTCCGTCTTTTCGTTTTCTTGTTCAAAGCGGCGGCTGATGGTATCCAGCATGTCGCATAGCAGCCGCACCTGCTCCGGGCTATACGTTGCCTCCACCTCGTCCAGCGCGGCGTAGAGCACGCGGTCGTAAGCCTTGTATTCCTCGCGCAGCGTCTCGTTGATCGTCAGGTAAAAGACGCGCTTGTCCTCAGCGCTTTGCGTCTTGACGACGAGGCCCTGGCGCTCCAGCTCCTTGACCTTCAGCGTCACGGCGGATTTGGCCACGTGCAGCGCCTCGGCGATATAGCTGACCGTGCAGTTTTCCTTATAGGCGATGATGTCCAGGTAGAGCAGGCTGTTGTGCGTCACGCGCTGATAACTGTCGTGATTCGCCAAGCGCAGCTCGTTGATCACCATATCCAGGTAAAAACGGTCCATTTTGCGTCTCAGATCCATGGCTTTCTCCATCTAGTTAATTGATTTTAATTTTATTTGCTTAACTATATTAGCAAAAAGCCGGAGAGCTGTCAAGCTCTCCGGTTCTTTTCGTCAATGTGCCCGCGGACGGGCGGGACGAATTTGTCTATTGCTATCCAAGCCGCGTTACTTTGCCTCCGCCGCGGAGGCGCCCGCGATGCGCCCGAAGACGACCGTATCGGTCAGCGCGTTGCCGCCCAGGCGGTTGCTGCCGTGGATACCGCCCGTGACCTCGCCCGCCGCGTACAGCCCGGGGATCACGCTGCCGTTCTCGTCGATCACCTGCGCGTCCGTGTTGATGCGCACGCCGCCCATCGTATGGTGCACGGTGGGCACGCGGGCCGCCGCGTAGAACGGGCCGTTGTCGATCGGGGTTTCGTAGAGCGTGCGGCCAAAGGCATCCGGCTCGCCGCTCGCCACATGCGCGTTAAAGTCCTCCACCGCCGCGATCAGGTTTTCGGCGGGCACGCCGATCTGTGCGGCCAGCTCCTCCAGCGTCTCGCCCTTATAGGCGCGGCCCGCGGCGATCAGCTCGTTCACCGATTCGTTGAAGTTGTTCTTCTCGTCGCCCGTCGGGTACTTGTCCGAGTCCATGACGATCCACATGAGGTTGTCCGTCTGCTCAAACAGCGCGGCGGTCATCTCGTCGCGGCGGCCGCCCTCGTTGACGAAGCGGTTGCCTTCCTTGTTGACGAAGATGCGCGTCTCGACGTTCATCTCGATGTTGCCGGAGAGGCTGCCCGTCTGCGGGTCGCCCAGCGGCAGCAGCTGGATGTTGCCCATCTGCACGAAGTCCGCGCCCAGGCGCATCAGCATCTTGATGGCGTCGCCCGTCGCGCCCTCGTGGTTGGTAGATTTGACGCTGTCGCCCAGGTCCTTCCACTGGATGTTGTAGGCCTGGCGCAGCTCGACGTTCTTGGCGAAGCCGCCGGTCGCCACCACCACGCCGTTCTTGGCCTTCACGGTGACCTTGTTGCCGGTCGCCCCCGTGGCGACCACGCCGCTTACGCGGCCATCCTCGCCCACGGTGATCTCCTCCGCCGTGGTGTTCAGCATGACGTTCACGCCGTCATGGCTGTCGATGTACTTCATATAGGTGTCGAAGAATCCGGTGCCAACGGGCATCACGGGCTTGTGTGCGCGCGGCCACATGCCGCCGGTGACGGTAAACGTGGAGCCCTCGATGAACTCCATGCCCAGGCCCTTGAGCCATTCCACGCCGTCCCAGGCGCCAGAAACGAGCGTATGCACGAGCTGCGGATCGCCCTGGTCGTCGCCGCCGGAAAGCGTCTGCTCATAGTGCCACTCGACGGAGTCGTTGTTCGCGATCGCCGTCTCGCTACGGTCGTCCACCGCGTTGAGCGCGCCGCCCGCAAGGATCGTGTTGCCGCCGACCTTCGGCATCTTTTCGAGCACGATGACGGTCTTTCCCGCCTCGTTCGCGGTTACGGCCGCCGCCAGCCCCGCGCCGCCCGCGCCGATGACGACGACGTCGGCCTCGAGCTCCACATCCGGCTCCCGCTCGATAACGACCTCTTTCTTGACCATCAGCGCGTCGATGTCCGCGCCCGCCTCGGTGAGCGCCGCGGTCGCCGCCGCGATAATCGCGTCGGAGGTCATCGTCGCGCCCGCCACCGTATCCACCGCGAGGCTCTGCTGCTCTACGATCGCGGCAGGAATGCCGGTGATCGCGGCGTCCGAGATACCTGTGGTTTCGTTGTGCGAGACGACCTGCACGTCCGTGATCGCGCCGTCTTCGCCGACGGTGACGGATACCTTCAGCTCGCCGCCGATCTGGCTGACGCCGGCGCCCTCATAGGCGCCCGCTTGGGCTTCGGCCGTCGCCGCCGCGCCAAACATCGTCAGCAGCATCGCAAAGCTGATCATGAAGCTTAGGAATTTACGCATGATCCATCCTCCTGTTTGACATTCGCATGTCAATTGATGCTATCATTTTAACACCTATAGCCGCTATCGTTTCAAGACCCTTTTTCAATTTTATTCGAACGGCGCCCAAAGCTCCACGTAGGTCTCGCGGATGCCGTGGCTGCAATCGACCACCACGATGTAGCCCCAGGCCGTGCCCGTGCGCGCAAGGCCGTGCGCCGCCATGTAGCCCAGGGCGGCTTCAAAGGCCTGCGTCGGCCGCTCGTACAGGTCGTCGCAGCGGACGATCGTATGCAGCGCGATGCGCTCGGGCAGCCTGCGCACGACGGGCGCCTCCTCCGCGATGCTGAGGGCCTGCGCGCGCGCCGCCAGCAGCGCATAGCCAAAGCGCGCCTCGCGACCATCCTCGCCGAGCGTGACCGCAAGGCGCGTGGCGGGCATGTGCTCCAGCCATAGCTGCGTGCGCTCCTGTTCGCGCTTGTCGTGCGTCATCAGGCCGTCCGGCTCGTGCTGCAAGAGCAGCACCTCCGGCGACGAGCGCACGTTGTATCGCCCCAGTTGCCCGGCGATGCTGCGAACCGCCCGTTCAAACGCGTCGATGTCCTCGCTCAGCGCCTGGTAGTGCGCGGCCATGCGCTGCGCTTCCTCCCGCCTTCGGCAGAGCCGGTCTGCGATCGTCCCCAGCGGGTCGCCCTCGCGCGAGAATTGGCGGGCGATCTGCTTGAGCGGCACGCCCATCGAGCGGTATTTCTTATAGGACATCAAGCGCACGATATCCTCCGTCGAGTAATACCGTCGCCCGTTTTCTTCCTTGGGCGTCTCGATGACGCTCTCGCGCTCAAAGTAATGCAGCGCCCCCGGCGTCAGCCCCAGGATGCGCGAGACGTCCCCGATGTGGTAACGCATACGCTCACTCCCCTATAGTAACTATGGGATTTCTTCTGTTTTCACGCGGTTCCCGCATGCCTTCAATCTTCGCCGCCCGCTTCCCATATCCTGCTTTTCAAAGCAAATAGCGGCGGGATAAACAACCCGCCGCACAGACTGTCAAATAACCCATCGAAGACAAACCAAAAGCCGTCTGCAAGACTGCAATCGTATCGCCCGGCTTTGCCGGGCGGGCGGGGCTTTTTCCGGAGCAAAACGCAGTTTTGCGGAGCGAAAAAATCACACTGGGCTGCGGGGTGCTGCTATTGGCGGTGATGATGCTCTGCGGCGTATTTTGCGTGGTATGCGGCGCGGCGGTGAGTAAGCGCCACAAAAGAGACCGTATAGAAAAGAGGGAGAGAACCTGATACACTTCCAGAGAAGACCAGCTATCAAAAGTCAATAGGGAAAAGGGAGAAGGATTAAATATCCACAACAAATTTTCCACGACTCCAGAGCCAAAGAGGGGTGTGAACATCAATAGATTGTAATTCTGTTCCGTCAAGGAGGTCATTCCACTGAGATACAACAATTTGCCTGACATCTGACTTGGTTGCCTGTTCCCCGGTTATAAGCCCCAGTCTTACACTGGCCTGAATAACATGAGTATCAGGAGCAACAGTAATCAGATTTCGGTCACTAAAGGAAAGGTCGGTATATGACTGCATCACAAATAGCCAGTAGTTGAGTATCTTTTCGCCACCAAGGTACGGAAAAGCTTTCTTGTTATCAGCGAAGAGTCGCTTAACTTTCATTACTGAATAATCACAATCAGCAAACAAATTGCGTATGTCTCCTCGAAAAAGCTCCACAAAAGACTTACAGATAGTTTTCCAGATTACAGGCTGTTTGTTTGGTTGCAGAGCAACTTTGTATTTAAGAAGTTTTTCTCGCAACACATCGACATCCATATCTGCCACAGCAAGAGGGCTGTAAACATCCCGAATATCCGCATCCATATAGCTTTGGTGAGCACATTTCCACAGAGTATATGAGTTTCGTTGGTAGTTTAAGGACATAGGTAGCGTAAAATACGCATAATTTTCAGCGCTGTTCTTAGCCAATCCGGGATTTTCATCCTCCGGCATAATCTCACCACCAAGACCACCGTTTTTGTATGTATCTATGAGATGAGTTACCCTCATCAAGATTTCATTCTTTTTATCCGACTGCATAAACACACTCCCCAAATGCCTGTTGCTGCTATTCTATCATAATGCCAAAAAGACCGCCATAGCAGCCTTGTATTTTGCTTGCATGTCAACAATTAGGCACATATGGCTTGTTGTCACGCAGCACGGCATAGATGATGAATGTCAGCTTACGGGCTACCGCACCAATGGCTGTGTAGTGGTGTTTTCCCTCGGCTCGTTTCTTCTGATAGAAAGCAGACAGCACTGGGTCGTGAAATGCTGCGACGGTTGCCTCCAGCCAGATCGCGCGGCGTAAATGTGGAGAGCCACGTTTAGACATCTTGTTGTGTGTTCCGGTGAACTCGCCGGATTGCCGAACGGATGGGTCGATACCGACAAAGGCCACCAGCTTCTTCGGTTCTGGAAAGCGCGAAATATCGCCAATCTCTGAGAGAATGACTGCACCAAGGACATTTCCGACACCGGGACAAGTGGTGATGGGCGTATCCAGTTTAACAAGATACTGCTCTATTTCCGCTTCCAGTTCAGTTAGTTGTCGCTCCAGCAATTCTATCATTTCAAGGAGTTGCCGCAATTGCATGGTAAAAGCCGCTGTTCCAATAGTGATACCAAATGAATTTTGGGCAGCGTTTCGTAGTTCTTCCGCCTTTGCTTCCCCAAATCGTCCCCGGCTGTTCTTCTTGAGCAGTTTGCACAATTCGTCTGTGGGAATGGCGAGAAGTTCTTCCGGTGTAACTGCTTTGCTTAAAAGCTCCGTAGAAGTCTTGCCAAAGGTATCGGAGAAAAAAGTCTGATATTCAGGGAACACCCTATCCAACACACCGATGATCTTACGTTTCTGGTCTGCTATGTAATCCACCAAATCCATGCGATGACGGCAAAGCTGGCGCATCGAAAGAATATCTTCATCCGCCAGATCGGTCTTGCTGAACCGGCCGATACGAATGGTTTCCGCGATTAAGAAGCTGTCTTTTGCATCGTTCTTGGTTTTGCGGAGAAACAGATTGCGAATGGCATCCGACTGAATGGGATTGATGACATTAACCTGAAACCCGGCATCAAATAGGAAGCAGTACAGCGACAGCCAGTAGTGGCCAGTAGCTTCCATGCCGATAACGACAACATCTTTTTCGGCGTTGTTTTCGGCAATGTAGCCAAGCAAACTCTCTCCACCGGATGTTGTGTTGCTAAACCGCAACGACTTGGCAAGTTGCCGCCCTTCCTGGTCTATCATACAGGCTTCATGTTTGTTTTTCCCGATATCAATCCCACAAATCAGCATTTTAGCACCCCACAATGTATTGCGGATAGTTCCTCGCAGCCTTTTGCGGACTACAACCTCGTTTGATATTCGGAGAAAACCTATCGTTCCGATAGCTATCAACATCCAGCTCATTCGTAGACCACCGCAAAGGTAGAGGCAGCACCCTTAGCGACGGGCAATCACGCCCAAGGAGGTGAACTCTGACCTCTATCCGCTGCTTGCATTGTACCAAACATGCTCCACACGGAGCAATATTCAATACGACTTTATTATACGAGGAGGTGTATTAGGTGAGAAGCGAGGGATCGGCCAAACTGGACTTGACTTTTAATAGTTAGTCTCACTTCTGAGTTGATGACTCCTCATGCTTGATACATCTCGGCCTGCTTGGAATATAGATGATAATAATCCCCTCGGGTCTCCATGAGCTCAAAATGCGTTCCACATTCCGCAATATGGCCGTTTTTCATGACCAATATGCGATCTGCCAGGGCGCAAAGGCTCATGCGGTGTGTAATGATCACTCCTACTTTCCCCTGACATAATTTTTGAAAAGTATTATAAAGCTGCGTTTCTTTTAAGGGGTCGAGAGTTGACGTTGGTTCGTCCAAAAAAATGGCTCTTGCCTCTTTTAAACTTCCTCTTGCGATTGCCAACTGCTGCCATTGGCCACCAGACAGCTCTAGCCCTCCGAAATCAATCCCCAACTGTGTGCCAAAAGGTATTTTTTTATCTGAGAGGAATGTGATTCCCAGCTCCTTTAAATACATATCGAGATCCTCGTCCGACATATGTCTCTCAGTATCTCCTAATTTTATATTCTCTCTCACCGTCATATAGTACTTCGTAAAGTCCTGAAACACCGCCGTCGTGTCTCGATAGAGGGAAGAAAAACCGATCCTGTTTGCTGGAACACCATTAAATAGAACCTCCCCTGAAGTAGGTTTTGTTAAACCAAATATTAGCTTTGACAGCGTCGTCTTTCCCGAACCGTTCTCCCCCACAACGGCGATTATCTCGTTCATATGGAGTTCCAATGAAATATCAGCAACCGCATCCGTCTGCATCTCCGGGTAACGATAACAAACATGATTGAGGGATATTGTATGTATCGGAGAGTCTAGCTGGTCTGGACGATCCTCTTCTTCGAGACTAAAGTAACGCAGGCTGTCTGTTATACGGATAGACTCTGAATAGACGGTTTGAACCCTTGCCATGAATAACTGCGCATTTTTTAGAAATTGCTGAAGCAGAACAACCAAAGCGCCGAACTCCGAAATCCCAACGCGCCCATTCGACGCCAAATAGATACAAAGGGTGTATGCTGTTATGATGGATAATTGCTCGCAGCTATCCAGCAATATTTGATATTTCATCAGACGGCAGGAAACTTTCTCCTCTCTTTGCGAACTGTCTGCCATGACGTTGCTCCATTTCTTCATGAAACGATCATAACTTCCAGTGAGTCGGATCTCTTTGGCATGCTCATACTTAGTTAAGTATTTTTGATAAGTCTTCCGATGCCTGCGGTATGGGGCAAGCTCAACCTCTAAATCGATTCTTTTTTTATCCAAGCCGAGGCAAATACCCCGCACTATAAGAATAGCCAAAAAGGGGAGCACCAAGAATGGGTGATAGCTCCAGACCATAATCCCCGTCATAATGATTGAGAACGCCATCTGCGTCACATAAAAGGTAGTTAAAAGCGCTCCAATCGCATCTCCATAAAAAAAGGTTCCTCCCGCCCGGTCAATAATATCATTCAGAGAGGGGGTTTCAAAGTCATCCATAGGCAGACGAGACGCCTTACGATGGATCCGTTTTTGCATATTTCGAGAAACCGAATTACGAAAAATCGTATCAAAAATTTCTCTAAAATATCCAATGGAGGCCATCAAACCTCCAGATAGGGCAAGAGAAATGAAAAAAACGTACAGTCCGTTCTCCGCAATTTCCATTCTATCCAGAATTAGCTGCCAGCAATACGCCACAATCGTAGGGAGAAGTCCGGCAATCAGCACGAGTGTCCCTTGAAGCAGAACTATCCCCCGGCTTCCTTCCCACACCATTTTGATAAACCGTATCATAGAGACCCACTGATTCTCGCCGGAACCGCTGCCTGGCATTTTCAAAGTGATTTCCCCCTTACCGTCCGGGCTCAATATGGGTATACCAGGACTTTTGAGTCTCAAATAATTTAGCATATAAGCCATTTTTCCTAATGAGATCCGTGTGAGAACCAGCCTCTATCATTTTTCCTTGAGCCATAGTAAAGATGCGGTGAGCATGAACAACGGCTCCCAGCCTATGCGTAGAAATCAGGATTGTTTTTTCATCCTGGTATTGATAAATCAGTTCACATAAAGCGGCCTCGGAGAGCGGGTCGAGCGCAGCGGTAGGTTCATCTAAAATTAACAGCGGCTTGCCGGAGAGCAAAGAACGTGCGACAGCGACAGTCTGCCATTGGCCGCCAGACAGGTCTTGTCCGTCTTCAATTTCTTTTCCTAAAAAAGTCTCAAACCCGTTCCGCATTTCTTTTAGGAAGTCCTCCTGTGGGTGAAGTTGATGGAGGATTCCTTCTATCTTGTCGATACTTTGTGAAATATCAGGGTTTTCCAAAGAAAGGTTCTCCTCCAGCGTCATATTAAAATGCGAAAAATCCTGGAAGACAGCGCTTGTGGTTTTCATCAGCATCCAGTGATTATGTTGAGATATTTTCTCCCCATTCAGAAGGACTTCCCCTCTTTGAGGCTGTAAGAGGCCCGTAATAATTTTAATAAGCGTCGTTTTTCCCGAACCGTTTTCACCCACAAGCCCAACTTTTTCACCCCTGTTAATTACCAGGCTGACTCGCTGTAAAACCCAGGAACTATCCTCGGTATACCGAAACCAAACATCTTTTAACTCAATCCATCTAAAGGGACGGATATTCCTATCCTTAGGGAACGTCTCCTGATTAGGACTATTGGTGCTCGAAAGAAACGAGTTAAACCGCTGTGAAAATAGTCTTTCTTCTTTAAAACAGCGAAATATTTGAATTAAACCGTACTGAAAATCTCCCACAAAACTCCACATAGCCTGTGCAACCGCGACAAAAAGCCCCAATGTCAGCGTTCCTCCCCGTACCTGCGGGACCAGGAAAAATAAAACAATAACCGATACCGAATATTGAAGGAATACACAAAATCCCGTCAGATATCGTGGCTTCAAATTTGAAGTAATTTGGCTGCTGTGGAATTTTTGAAGCGTATTCTCCCAAACACGCTCCATATAATCCAAATATTGAAACAAGCGAATCTCTTTTACGTTATTTCGCTTTGTCATGAGCTCTGCCAAGTATTTAGACTTTAGGAAAAACGGATAAAATATCTCCCAACTGGCAAATTCTTTGACCGTCGCAAAGATCGAAAGCAAGAGAGGTCCCGCTACAGCAACGATTAGAAGCAAAAGAATCAGCGGGGAAACAGACAACAAATACCCTAAAATTCCAGTAAAAGAAATGATCAATGACAAAGCTAAGGACCAGGACTGCACGAGCCCCTGATAGACATTTTGATACCGTTCAACAATTCGATCGATTTCTTCACAAGATCGGGCATCTTCAAAATAGGAATACGGAAGGCTTGCACATTGTGAAAGAACCAATTCGCCGCCTGCTCTATCGATTCGGTTGGAAACGATCACATTTACATATTCCAATATACGAAAGAGAATAACATCAGACAACATCACGATACCTAGAATAGCAACACACCAAATCGCCTGTCCGCTATTTTGGGCCATGCTGTCAATTATGCTTTGTGTAAGAAAGATTGTTGCGGGGAGAACGCCCCCGCGGCATCCGCCAAGCAGTACAGAAATACCCAGCCATCCTCCACAGGACCTGAGTATTTTTTTTGAAGCACTTACTTTGACAGCCGACATATCTGTTCCCTCTTAACTATTATTTTTTAATAAATTGAGAATCTGCGTACATAACAATGATGATAACCGATAAATATTTGTAAAAGCCTCACGCCATTGCTGTTCATCTAATTTTCTATTTCGTTTGATGGCAAAGAGCAATTTCCCCTTGATTCGGTTGAGATAAGAAGATGTGGTTTCTAATGTCTGTAAAAGACATGCAATAGGCTCAGAAGAAAAAAGTTTAAAATCTCTTATAGCCTGAAAATATAAACTCATTGTTCTTAATTCTAGATCAAGCAGAAACATCGATTTTATAAAGTTCTCATTTTGAACGCTTCCATTAATCACCCATTCTGGCATATTTTTTGAAATCTTTTCTAGGAATCGCAACCCGCCGGAAGAATCAGAGATTAAAGCTTGTACACTTGCAAATAAATATAATCGAATACATTCGTCTTGTCAACCATATTATAAAAATTAGAAAACAAAAAGCGGCGAAGTTCGATCCTTCGTCGCTCAGACTGTCAAATAACCCATCGAAGCCAGACAAACCAAAAGCCGTCTGCAAGACTGCAATCGTATCGCCCGGCTTTGCCGGGCGGGCGGGGATTTTTCCGCAGCAAAATGCAATTTTGCGGAGCGAAAAAATCACCCGTACCCTCGACAAAGTGGCGTATGCCACTTTGTCGACACGCTGAACTCTCCCGAAGGGAGAGCCATAGGAGAAGGGATGCTCTTTGCGTCCTAACCCGCTTTCGATGTGGCCCCTTGGCGTAGACCACTCCTCGAGTTGACCACGATCGTATTGCCCAAAAACAGGAAGCCCCGCCACATGCCTTACCGGCATTTATTTTTTGAACGTTATGTCGGCCGTAGCGTCCGGGCAGACGACCGTCAGCCGGTTTCGCGCTTCGCTGCCGCCGTCCGCCGCGTCGCCCGTACGCGCCTTGGCGTCGACGTTCAGCTGCCAGGTTCGCGGGTCGCCCGTAAGGCTCGCGCTTACGCCGCTGCCGTATACGTACCATTCGTGCTCGCCCCCGCCCAGCGCGTCCGCGCGGATGCCTTCGCCCCGCGTGTTTTCGAAGCTATGGATCGTGCTGCGAGCGATCTCGCACCGGTCGAAGTAGATCCAGCTATCCGTCAGTTTGCCGGTGAGCCCGTCTGTTTTCACATGGTCAAGCCCCACCTGCGCCCCTTTGTTCTCGATCTCGAGGCTCGAGGCTTGAATTTGGCTGATATAGACGTCCCCCTTGGCATGTATGCGGACGTCCTTCAATGCCTTGGGAACGGTGATGCGTACGAGGGGCGTCCCGCTCCAAGCGGCGAGGTTGACCGTCATCCCCTTTCCCGCCGTCTCGCGGATGCGCAGCGTGCCGTCCGTCTGGGTGACGTCGATAGCCGTTCCGGCGCTTTGCGCAATCTCGAGCTTCCACTCCGTTCCCAGGCTCAACTCGATCGTCTGAAAATCGCTGCGCGTCATTTCGATCTCGAGCGCGTCAAAGGGCTCCACGGGAACCTCGCGCATCCCGGTTTTGACGGGATGAACGCCGCTTGCGTCGATCAACAGCGCGCGCTCAGCGCCCTGGGCCAAGCCCGTGCACAATAGGGCCGCGCCCAATACGAAGGCCGCCAGGCAGCCCCATAAAATCTTTCGTTTCATCTTCTGCCTCCCCTTTCCCCAATCCGGCGCACGCATGCCTTGAACGCATCGCCGGTCCGCCCGATCGCGCGTACGCAAAAGTGCCACGGACGCGAGATCACCGGCAGATAGCCCAGCATCCCCGCCGTCCCCGCTGCGGCCATCATCAGGCCCGCGCCGAGAAAAAAGACCGCCGTCGGCGCGTGCTCAAGCATAACCGCCGCGCCGCATAACACGCAAAACACGCCGCCTAGCATCATCACCGCCAATAACAGCACCCCGCAGCCCAGCAGCAGCAGCAGCGAAAACAGCGCGCAGATCACCGTCATCGCCACCGCTACCGCCAGCAGCAACCCCGCGGCCAGCAGGCTCAGCCACAGCGGCGAGCCCAGGATGACGAGCGTCCAAAGCGCGATGCGCTTGCCCGGCGTCTCCTCGCGCGGGCCGCCCGACTCTGACAGTATCTTCGCGGCCAGCGCGCGGGGCGAGCCCAGGCGCGCAAGCGTCTCCTGCTCGTTTTCCGCCCCCGCATCCTCGATGTATTCGGTCCAATACTCCATCGCGCTCAGGCGTTCCTTGCGCCCGAGCGACTGCAGATTCTTTTCCAGTTCCTCCAGATATATTTCCTTATTCATCTGACGCTCCTCCAAGCAGCGCGTCGATGCGCGCCTTAAAAATCTTCCATTCTCCGGCCGTCTGCTCCAGCCGCTCTCGCCCCTGTGGCGTGATCGCGTAATAGCGCCGGTTTCTGCCCTGAAAGGGCTGATCGTACGTCGTCAGGCACCCGTCCTTTTGCAGGCGCCTGAGCACCGGGTAGAGCGTCGATTCGGAGATGTCCGCGACGCTCTGCACGCTTTGCGTCAGCGCATAGCCGTACAAATCATCCCGCGCCAGCATTGCCAGCACGCAGGCGTCCAGCAGCCCAGCGCCCAACGGTATAGCCATGTCCAGTCCTCCTTTCGTCCGTAGCCTCCATCCCTATCGCTGCATTATTCTGTTTGTCAAGCAATATTATACGATATATAGTATTGTCTTGTCAATCATATTATAAGATTTGAAAATAAAAAAAGCGGCGAAGCTCGATCCTTCGTCGCTTTTATTCTTTTGGTTCCGATTACTTTGCGTTCTCGGCGGCCTTGGCCAGGGCCTTGAGGTTGTCGCCGATGCTGACCGTGCAGCTGGTCTTCAGGTCCACGTCGTCCGGCACGCAGTCGTGGTGGCCGTCGCCCTTGTCGTAGGTCGGCATGCCGAGCACCTCTTCTACGGTCTTGCCGATGCACCAGGCCTCCAGGCCGTCCATCTGCTCGTACCACTCCTTGCCGATCGCGGAGGCGGCCTTCATGCCGTAGCCCTCCTTCAGCTCGCGCTTGGAGAGCACATCCGCCGTCAGATCGGTGGTCACCTCGCCCTTTTCGTCAAAGGCCACGGCCGTCTGCGCCACGTCGAACGTGATGGATACGATCTTGCCTTCGTCGTCGAGCGTCACCGCGCAAATCGTGGAGTTTACGCTGGCCTTGCCCGCCTTCCCCTCCGCGGCGGAGGCCGAGGAGGAGATGTCCGTCACAATACCCAGTCCCGTCTTGTCCGCCATCGCGCCGGATACACAGCCGATGACCATCGCCGTCGCCAGCGCCGCCGTAATCAACTTTTTCATCGTTTCGTCATCCTTTCTTCGTGAAACCCAATTTTTCTATCTGTTCTTTGCCGGCAAACCGCGGCTTTGCCCGCAAGGAATCACTCTTCCGCAATGCGCTCGTAGGCGTTGCGGCTGATGCCGTCCCACAGCGCGGATATCACCTTGGGCGTGCGCAGCGTCGCGGCCGTCGTCACGTCCGTGTCGCTCGCGATATTCCCCGGTTGATACAGGTCGTTTACGCAGGCGATATCCTTATCCTTCAGGTATTCGAGCACCTGGCGAAACTGCCCCGCGACCGCCTGCGAGCGTGGGTCCGCCTCTTGCGATAGATAGTCGGTGCCCTTGTAATGCAGCGCCCGGTAGGAAAGAGAGACAAAGCGCCCGTCCCGTATCTCAAATTCGACGCTCACCTCTTCTACCCCGTCCTCCATGTAAGCGCCGCGGTAGATGCCGTCCTCGCACGGCGGCGCCCCCGGCAGCTTGGTCTCGCCGACGATCTTGTACGGCCTGCGCTTGATGCCGTCCCACAGGGCCGAGATCAGCTTTGACGATTTAAACGTCGCCGTCGTGACGGCGTCGACATCCCGCACGATGCCGTAGGGCTCGTACAGGTCCTCGATGGCCTCTATGCCTTTTCCGATCAGGTAATCCGCCAGCTCTTCATATTGCTCGCGAATCGCCTTTTGCGAGTCGCTCGCGTCGTCCGAGAGGTAGTCGCCGTCCTTGTATTTAATGCCCCGGTATACGATGGAATCAAAAAGGCCTTCCTTGATCTCAAACTGGATCGCGATCTGCTCGATCCCGCCGTCGTAATAAAATCCCCTGTAGATTCCGTCGCTGATCTCCTCTTCGCTGCGCGCAGCGGCGCCCGGCAAGAGCATGAGCAGCGCCAAAGCCATACCCAACCAGCGTTTCATTTTCCGTCTCCTCTCGACCGCGTGCTCAGTCTACCGCGGTTTTATGTCAAAATGATGTCATTGTGAAAAAAATGCATCGGGCGGGTCAAAATCTTGACAAAGCCCAGCATGCCCTCTACAATAGAGCCGTCCTTGAATAGCTTGCAGGAGGCGTATGGCATGAATCCCATCCTCGTGGTCGACGACAACGAGCAGATCCGCTCGATCCTTTCTCAATACATCCGCCGCGACGGGATGGATGTGGTCACCGCCGAGACGGGCGAGGAGGCGCTCGCCCGTTTTGCCGAGACGTCGCCCTGTCTAATCTTGCTGGATATCATGCTGCCCGGCATCGACGGGCTCGAGGTCTGCCGGCGCATCCGCGCCGCCTCCAGCGTGCCGATCCTGATGATCACCGCGCGCGACGAGGATGCCGACCGCATCCTAGGCCTCGACATCGGCGCGGACGATTACATCGTCAAGCCCTTCTCCCCCGGCGAGGTCATGGCGCGCATCCGCGCCGTCCTGCGCCGCATCACGCCGGAAAAGGGCAACGAAACGCTGGTCGCCGGCGGTCTGATCCTGCACCTGCCCTCCCTCAGCGCTACGCTCAACGGCGTAGCTCTCAACCTGACGCGCCGCGAGATGGAGCTGCTGTGGACGCTCGCGAGCGCCCCCGGGCGTGTCTTCACCCGCGAAAACCTGCTCAACCTCGTTTGGGGCTATGAGTATGCGGGCAATTACCGCGCGGTGGATTCGCACATCAAGCGCCTGCGCGCCAAGCTGGACGCGCAGCCGCACGAATCCTTCGCCATCCGCGCGGTATGGGGCGCGGGGTATAAGTTCGAGAGGATCCTGCCGTGAAGCGGATGCGGACGCCGCGCCGCAGCATCACCACCCGCCTCATGTGCCTCATCGCGCTGCTGCTCGTCGTCTTCACGCTGCTCGTCGGCGTGCTGTACAACGCGCTCATGCAACGCCAGCTCGTCATGCATTACAGCAAGACCATGCAGCGCGACGCGTACGCCATCTCGCAAAGCCTCTTCGAGCTGATCGCTCCCTCGGATTACAGCACGCTCGATGAAAACCCGTTTATCGTTCGCGAGGACATGCTCTCCGCCTATCTGGCGCTGCTGGAGCATATCACGCGCTGCAATATCTATCTGGTCGACGATCAGCACGACGTCACCGCAACCTTCGACGGCGTGGTCAAGACGCTTCGCCGCCCGCTGCTCGCAGGCTACCTTGAGCAGACCATCGCGCTGGGCTTCATGGGCAAGACGCCCTTTTTGCAGTCGCGCATCGACGGCGAGGTGCATGTCTCCACCGCCATGCCCGTCATGAACCAAAAGGGCCGGGTGCTGGGCGTCGTCGTGCTCGAATCCACCCTGCACGATCTGGGCTTCGCGCAGGTGCCCGGCTACACCATATTGGGCGTCAGCTGCCTGATCTCCTTTCTCGTGGCCACGCTTTTGGCCTTCCTGCTCTCGCGCGCCTTTACCCAGCCCATCTCCGCGCTCGAGCAGGTCGCCCTGCGGCTGGCGAAGGGCCAATATGAAACCCGTACGGCCCTGAGCCAGGATGACGAGGTCGGCAACCTGGCGCGCTCGATGGATGTGCTCGCCCAGCGGCTGGAAGAGGCGCGCAACGTGGACGAACGGCTGCATAAGCAGCAGCAGGTTTTCTTTTCCAACATATCGCACGAGCTCAAGACGCCCGTCACGGTCATCCGCGGCTCGCTCGAGGCCCTGTGCGACGGCGTGCTGAACGATTCCGCCGACGTCAAGGCGTATTATCAACAGATGCTCAAGGAGAGCCGCTGGCTGCAAAAGCTGATTCAGGATTTGCTGGAGCTCTCTCGCCTGCAAAGCCCCGATTACTCGCTCGATCTTTCGCCCGTCCAGCTCAGCGAGCTGCTCAGCGACGTGGCCATGAGCGCCTCGGCGCTCTGCTCCGCAAAGGGCGTGCGCTTTATCTGCAAAGAGCCCGCCATGGACTTCACGGTGACCGGCGATTACAGCCGTCTGCGGCAAATGCTCATGGCCGTGCTCGACAATGCGGTCAAGTTCACGCCGTCGGGCCGTTCGATCTCGCTGACGTTGAAGGGCGACGAACCCGTTCTCATCGTTCACGATGAGGGCGAGGGCATCGAGGCGCAGGAGCTTTCACAGATCTTCGACCGCTTCCACCGTCAGAAAAGCCGCCGCGGCGAGAGCACCGGCCTGGGCCTGGCCATCGTGCGCGAGATCGCCCGGCGTCATGAAATCGAGATCGACGTCAAGAGCGCGCCGGGCGAGGGCACGACGTTTCGCCTCCGCTTTCAAAGTGCGCAAGCCATCCCTTGAAAAGCCAAAAGGCTGCCGTCCGGGTTCGTCTCAGGCGAATTCCCGGCCGTCAGCCTTTTTTCATGCGTATGAATGACATCCCAATTCCATACAAGAAAACCCCGTGCCTAAGCGGACGCGGGGTTGATCACCGGTTGCGAAATCGGGCGAGATCAGCTTACGCCTTCTTCTCGGTCTCAGCTTCTACGGCGATGACCTGCTTGCCATCGTAGTAGCCGCAGTGCTTGCACACGCGGTGGCTCAGCTTCATCTGCTGGCAGCGCGGGCACTTGACGATGCCGGGCGTGGACAGCTTCCAGTTAGCGCGGCGCATGCGGCCGCGGGACTTAGAAATTTTCCCCTTCGGAGTAGCCATGACTTACACCTCCTCATCCTGATGCAGCAAGGATGCCAGCGCCGCGAACGGCTGTTTGGATGGCATTTCTTTCTGACATGAACACTGGGTCTGGTTGAGGTTTACACCGCACACCGGGCATAGGCCCTTGCAATCGGGCTTGCATAGGATCCGCATGGGCAGCTCCAGCAAGATCGCGCCGAGCACAAGGTCGTCCAGGTGCAGGATATGCCCCTCATACGTAAACCGGTCAGGGTCGTCGGGATCTTCTTCGCGCGTAAAGACCTCGTCAACCTTTGCGCTGACCGGAAGGACAGCAGGTTCGAGGCAGTCGGCGCAAGGGACGGACACCTGGGTCCGCACTTCGCCGCGCAGCAGAATGGATTCCCCCGCAGCAGCAAACACACCCGACAGCGTGACGGGCGACGTGAAGACGAGCTCGTCTCCGTGCCAGGCTTCCGGCGCATGGGCCTCGACCAGCGCGAAGTCGAATTCGGCGCCGGGGGCTTTAAGCGCCCTGCTGATGTCTAACTGCATACGTTTCACCTCGAAAAGTCAACCATCCGATATTATAACGGCTGTCCTTCCCTTTGTCAATACCCCGCCCGGTTTTTGCGGCGGTTTGCGGCGGTTTACAGCGCCTCGACGATCGCCTTGGTGTCGCGCGCGATGGGCAGCTCCTCGTTCGTGGCCACGACGATGACCTTGCAGGTCGAATCGTCGGTGGAGATCACGCCGCTCGCCCCCGTGACGTTCTTCTTGGGGTCGAGCTTGGCGCCCAGGAATTCCAGGTCTTGAATCGCATAGCTGCGGGCCGCGGCGTCGTTCTCGCCGATGCCGGCCGTGAGCACGATCGCGTCCAGGCCGCCCATCGCCGCGGCATAGGCGCCGATGTACTTGCGGACGCGGTAGCCCCAGGCTTCCATGGTCGTGACGGCCATGGGGTCGCCCTGTTCCGAGGCGCCGCGCACGTCGCGCATGTCGGTGCTCAGCCCGGAAAGCCCCGTAAGTCCGGACTTTTTGTTGAGGATGTTCAGCATCTCGTGGATGTCGATCCCGTCGTTGTCCATGATGTATTCGAGCACGGCGGGGTCCAGGTCGCCCGAGCGCGAGCCCATGATCACGCCCTCCAGCGGCGTCAGGCCCATGGAGGTATCTACGCACTTGCCGCCCTTGATCGCCGAGAGCGAGGAGCCGTTGCCCAGATGGCAGATGACGAACTTGCAGTCCTCCGGCTTTTTGCCCAGCAGGCCGGGCACGATGCCGGCGACATAGCGGTGGCTGGTGCCGTGGAAGCCGTAGCGGCGGATCTTCAGGCGCTTGTAGTAGTCGTAAGGGATCGCGTACAGGAACGCCTTGGGCGGCATCGTCTGGTGGAACGCCGTATCGAACACCGCGACGTTGGGGGTGCCGGGCATGACCTTCTGGCACGATTCGATGCCCATCAGGTTGGCGGGCATGTGCAACGGGCCCAGCGGTACGAGCGCTTTCATGCCCTGCATGGTCTCCTCCGTCACCAATACGGATTCCTTGAACGTCTCGCCGCCGTGCAGCACGCGGTGGCCGACCGCCGAGATCTCGTCCATGCTGCGGATGGCGCCCTTCTGCGCGTCCGTCAGCGCGGCCATGACCGCCTCGATGGCCTCGACATGGTCCTTCATATCGCGGCTGTATTCGATGACGTTCTCGCCGACCTTCTGCTTAAAGTGCGTGCCCTCGATGCCGATGCGCTCGACCTGGCCCTTGGCCATGACGGTCTCGCCGTCCATGTCGATCAGCTGATATTTGAGCGACGAGGAGCCTGCGTTGATAACCAAGATTTTCATGTAACTCTCTCCTACCAAACGTAATACGCGGGGTGCGCGCCCGCCCGTAGCCCACGCGCCCAAAGCCTCTCCCCGCCGGGAGAGGTGACACGGCGTAGCCGTGACGGAGGGGGCAGGGTTGACCACGTTTCCTTTGCTTAATACCCTAAGGTGCATGACATTGGCGGGCGATTTAGCCCCTAACCGATGGAATCAGGCCTGCGCCTTGACCGCCGCGATGGCCACGACGGAGACGATATCCTCTACCGAGCAGCCGCGGGACAGGTCGTTGACCGGCTTGGCCAGGCCCTGGATGATCGGGCCGACGGCCTCCGCCCCGGCCAGGCGCTGCACCAGCTTGTAGCCGATGTTTCCCGCCTGTAGGTCGGGGAAGACGAGCACGTTCGCCTTGCCGGCGACCGGGCTGCCCGGGCTCTTGAGCTGGCCGACGGAGGCGACCAGCGCGGCGTCCGCCTGCAGCTCGCCGTCGATGTTCATATCGGGCGCGATCTCGTGGGCGATTCGCGTCGCCTCCTGCACCTTGGTCACGTTCTCGTGCTTGGCCGAGCCCTTCGTGGAGAACGAGAGCAGCGCCACGCGCGGGTCCAGATCCGCCAGCGCCTTGCCGGTCTGCGCGGAGGAAATCGCGATGGCGGCCAGCTCCTCGGCCGTGGGGTTGGGGATGACCGCGCAGTCGCCAAAGACCATCACGCCGTCGTCGCCGTACGCTTTATTGGGCACGTCCATCAGGAAACAGGAGGAGACGACCTTGATGCCCGGGGCCGTCTTGATGATCTGCAGCGCCGGGCGCAGCACGTCGCCCGTCGTGTTGATCGCGCCGGCCACCATGCCGTCGACGTCGTCCATCTTCAGCATCATCGTGGCGAAGTACAGCGTATTCTTGGTGACCAGCTCGGTCGCCTGTTCGAGCGTCATGCCCTTCTTCTGGCGCAGCTCAAAGAGCTTCTGCGCATAGGCCGGGGTCTTTTCGCAGGCGGCGGGGTCGGCGACGGAGACGCCGCTCAGGTCGACGCCGAGCTCCCGGGCCTTGGCCTCGATTTCGGCCTTCGCGCCGACCAGGGTCACCCGCGCGAGCTTCTGCGCTACGATCTGCGCGGAGGCCTGCACGGTGCGGGGCTCTGTGCCCTCGGCCAGGACGATGTGCTTGACGTCGGCGGCTGCCTTCGCCTTAATCTTTTCGATGACAGACATGTTCAAATCCTCCTCGACGTGGTATTATACGAAAGAGACGGTTTCATTACAGAAATCATCCTATATTATACAGGAAAAATGGATTTTTGAAAAGGCAATCCGGACGCCTTTTGCCGCATTTTGCGAAAAAAAGGAGGGCCCTTATGCGCGCCGTCGGCGTCATCTGCGAATATAACCCCTTTCATAACGGCCATGCCTATCATCTGGCCCAGGCCCGCGCCCTGGCGGGCGCGGACTACGTGGTGTGCGTCATGAGCGGCAGCTTCACCCAGCGCGGCGAGCCCGCGCTCACGGATAAATGGGCGCGCGCCCGCATGGCGCTCGCATGCGGCGCGGACCTCGTGCTCGAGCTGCCCTTCGCCTTTGCCTGCGCGCAGGCCGAGCGCTTCGCGCGCGGCGGCGTTTCGCTCCTCGCGTCGCTCGGGCCCGTCACGCACCTATCGTTCGGCTGCGAGGCGCAGAGCCTGCCCTTCTTGCAGCGGGCTGCGGACGCGCTGTCGCAGGAGACGCCCGCCTTTCGCGAGCGCCTTGGCGCCGCGCTCGCGCAGGGCTGCTCCTTCCCGCGCGCCCGCGCCCTCGCGCTCGGCGAAGCCCTGGGCGGCGGCCCCGGCGTCCAAAATGCGCTCGGGCAGCCGAATTTCGCCCTCGCGCTCGAGTACGTGCGCGCGCTGCGCCTGCTCGCCCCGGATGTTAAGCCCCTCCCCGTCGTGCGCGCGGGCGGCGGCTATCACGACGCGGCCCTCTCCCCGCTCGCCTCCGCCACGGCCATCCGCCTCGCCGCCCGCCGGGGAGAATGGGATGCGCTCGCCGCCGCTATGCCCGATGCCGGCGCCCTGCGGGCGGCCTTCGCGGAGGGCCGCTGCGCAGATTTTCACGTCTATACCCAGCTGCTGCTCTACCGCCTGCGGACGATGCGCCCGGAGGAGCTGCGCGCGCTCTACGACATGCCGGAGGGGCTCGAGCACCGCATCGTGCGCGCGGCGCAGTCGGCGGCGACCTACGAGGCGCTCGTATCCGGCGTCAAGTCCAAGCGCTATACGCATGCGCGCATCGCCCGCCTGCTGACGCACGCGCTGGTCGGCTATACAAGCGCGCTTTCGGATGCCGCCCCCGCGCCGACATACGCCCGCGTGCTGGGCTTTCGCGAGGCGGCGACGCCGCTGCTGCGCGCCGTAAAGGCCGCTGCCCGCGTGCCGCTCGTCTTGCGCGCGGCGCCCTTCGAGCGCGGGGGGAATCCCCTCTTCGCATTGGACGTGCGCGCGACGGATATCTGGGCCCTTTGCTGCGCGGCGCCGCAGGCCCGCCTGGGCCGGCGCGACGCGCGCACATCCCCTGTCATCCTCCGGTCATGAAGCCCGTCCCCCCTGCATACGATGCTTGCAGAACAGGGGGGATTTCATGGCCGCCGTTTTTGCCGGTTTCCTGCTCGCGCTCATGCTGCGCTTCCCGCTCGACGCCGTCGACGCCGCCGCGGGCGGCCTGCGCGTCTTCGCGCAGGGGGTCCTGCCGGCGCTCTTTCCGTACATGGTGCTCTGCCAGCTGATCACGCCCGCGCTCGGCCGCCTGCGCCGCGTGCCGCGCGCGCTGCCGGTGACGGCGCTCGCCTTTCTCGGCGGCTCGCCCGGCGGGGCGCGCCTCATCGCGCTGCTGCGCGCGCAAGGGGCGCTGACGGACCGCCAGACGCGCCTACTCGCCGCGCTCACCGGCACGTGCAGCCCGATGTTCCTGCTCGGCACGGTCAGCGTGTGGGCCTCCTCGCGCGCGCTGGGCGTCAGCGTGCTGCTCGCGCATTGGCTCGGCGCGGCGCTGTGCGCGCTGTGTGTCCGGCCCTTTTTAAAGCCCGGCGAATCCGCCTGCGCCGCGCCCGCGCCCGATGCGGCGCCCGTCTCCTTCGCCGGCGCGGTTCAGGGCAGCGCCCTGGCGATGCTCACAGTCGGCGGCTGCATTACGCTCATGAGCGTCGCCGCCAGGCTCTGTGCCTGCGCCTTCCCCGTCTTTACATCTACGGCGCAGGCCTTCTTACACGCCGCGCTGGAGATGGCGGGCGGCTCGCGGGCGATCATCTCGCTCGGCTTCCCCCCGCGCGAGGCCGCCGTCTGCGTCTGCGCGGCCATCTCGTTTGGCGGCGTCAGCATCCTCATGCAAAATTTAGCCTTTTTGCGGCCCGCAGGCGTGACCGCGGGCTTCCTCCTGTGCTGCCGCGCCGTGCATGCGCTGCTCTCCGGCGCGCTGGTATACGGCCTCTATCCCCTGTGTGCGCGCGTCATCCCCGCCGCCTCGCTCTCCCCCGCCGCGCCCTCGCCGCTGGCGCTTTTCGCCGCCTTCTCCGCCCTCGCGCTTTGCGCCGGGGTCTGGTCCCTGCGGCGAAGGGCGTAGACGTTCGCCTTGATATCACCAAGCGCCGTTACAGGCGCATTTATTTTTTGTAAAAGTGGAAATATGGCATGGTCAATCCGTCTTTAATGTTAGAAAGGCTGACAGGAGGTGATCGCGATGGACGATGCTGTGGTACCCAGCGCAGTCCAGGAACAAAAATTGGAGCGGCTGATCTCCCTGTATGCGGACGTGGTCTTGAAAATCTGTTTTGTTTACCTTGTGGATAAGACGCAGGCGCAGGACGCCATGCAGGATACGTTCATCAAGGCGTGGCGCTATCTTGTGCGGCCCGGCGCCCCGGCGGTCGACGACGAGAAAAGCTGGCTGACGCGTATCGCGATCAACGTGTGTCATGATTACTATCGGTCCAAGTGGTTCCGGCATATCGATGCGGCAAGGTCTATCGACGATCTGCCCGCACGATATGTCAGCGTCCTGCCGGAGGACCACAGCCTGCTGGTGGACGTATGTAGTCTACCGGAGAAGTACAAGCAGGTGTTGCTCCTGTACTACTATCAAGATATGACGCTGCAAGAAATCGCAGATGCGCTGCATACCGGTTGTTCGACCGTGCACAAGCGCCTGCACAAGGCGCAACAATTACTCAAAGGAAGGCTGACAGGGAGGGATATCGATGCAGGAAAATAATTTGAAGCGGGCGATCCAGGCCGATCTTTCCTCTCTGTGCACAACGCAGCGCGAACGCGCAGCCATCCTTAGAAAAGCATTGGAGGGTAAGAAAGTGAAAAAGAAGATACCGGCCATCCTTGCGTTGGCCGCAGCGCTCGCGCTGGCGGCGACAACGGCGCTGGCCTATACGCTGCTCTCGAATCAGTACTTTGAGCGTGTGGCGCAAACACAAGCGAAACATGGGTTTTACGACGAATGGACGATTCATGAGAAGCTGTCCTTGCTCTCGTGGATGAGGGCGTTCGGCGTCGAAATGGACGAAGAGGAGGCGGACGCGCTGCTTGCGGGCGGCATGTCAGCCCGCGAGCGCGAAGAGCGCATCGACGCGCTGATCGTCGCAAAGTACGGCGTAGACGGACGGGCGGACACGGTCTCGCTGGAGAGCGTCTTTGATAAGGAGTGGGGCGAAATCTCCGAATGGCCCATGGAGCGCAAGGCGTGGTACTCGCAGATGCTCATCGACAGCGGTCTGATGGGCGGCGACGACGACGTCTTCAAGCTGCCCGCTGACGGCGCCGTCTCGCCCGAGCGCGCAATGGAGGTGGCGCGCCATGAGATTCTGTCCGTATGGGGTCTTACGGACGCGGACCTCGCGGGTTACGAAGCCCAATGGGCTTACCTTACCCATGCGTCCGATCGGGCGCAAAAGCTGTTGCACTACGAGATAACCTTTGTCCCATCCGATGGTAAGGGCAGTACATACCGCTGCTCAGTCAGCGATGAGGGCAAAGTGCTTTCCAGCGCGGACAACCCGCTGGCGAGCTCCCCCGCCGAGGAAAAGGCTTGGGTGGAGGCGGAAGCGCATGTGGACGACCCGGAGGTTCGGGCCATCCTGATGGACTACGCTGACGCGCACGGCTTCTCCAGCATAAGCCTCCAATTCTGGCCGCTCAAAAACAAGATGGAGGTGACCAATCTGATGCGTCCTGTCATTCAGGCGCACATGGAAGCGGATCCGCAGTACGCCAACATGCAAAACATCTATATCGCTGCCCACTGCTATGGCGTGCCGGACGATCAAGCGATCACGCAGGATCAGGCCGTCGCACTCGCGCAAGAGGCCCTGGCAGCGCGCCTGGGCGTTTCGGCGGAGCTGGCGTCCTCGGCCACGCTACGCTTCGCGTACTACGATATCACCGATCCGTCCGCCCCGCTCTTTAAGCTGACGCTCTATCCGGTATCTCTGCGGGAGGACTACGCGTCGCGCGGCGAGTCCATCCCCGAATGGTTGGTATGCGTGAACGCCTATACGGGAGATATCGCCCGGGCAGAGCCAATCGACCAAGGCCTGGATGGAGGCGTCACCCCGGAAAAGCTGGTCGAACTGCGAAACTGAATCAAGATGATCCCTCATTTTCTACGAAGCCGTCGGCTTTGTCTACGGCCAGCGCCCCGGGCATCAAGCAGGTGTCCGGGGCTTACTCCGGCCTATCTGTTCTCGGGATGCTCCTTGCCGCGCCAGGGCATCTATGGAATACATCCAGGGCATGGCGCATGATGCAAGATAGGCATTGGACAGCGCGCGCCGCCTCGTCTACAATAAAGGCAGTCATGGAGGGCGCGCCTTTATTCTGTTCAAAAGGAGACATGCGCACATGTTTTCCGATCAAGCGTTAAGAAAGATGATTGTTCCCCTGTTTGGGGAGCAGCTGCTCGTCATGCTGGTGGGCATCGCGGATACCTTTGTGATCAGCTTTGTCGGGGAGGCCGCCGTCTCCGGCGTCTCGCTGGTCAATTCGTTCAACACGATCTTCATCTATCTATTTACGGCGCTCGCCTCCGGCGGCGCGGTCGTCATCAGTCAATATATCGGCAAACGCAACGCGCAGGCCGCCGGCGAATCGGCCAGCCAGTTGTTGACGGCCTCCGCCCTGTTTTCCGTCCTCCTCGCCGTTTTGATTCTCATCGCGCATCGCCCGCTTATGCGGCTGATGTTCGGCCGGGTCGAAGCGCCGGTGATGGAGGCGTGCATCGTCTATCTCAAAATATCGGCCTACTCCTACCCCGCGCTGGCCATCTATAACGCAGGCGCCGCGCTCTACCGCAGCATGGGGAAAACCAGCGCGACGATGTACATCTCCGTGATCGCCAACGTCCTCAACGTCGTCGGTAACGTCGCCGGCGTGTTCGTCCTGCGCGCAGGGGTCGCGGGCGTAGCCTATCCTACGTTGGTCGCCAGGGCTTTCTCCGCCGTCGCGATCACCCTGCTGTGCTTTCGCGAACGGCTGCCGGTGCGGTATCGCAAACGTTGGGTTTTGAAGTGGAACGGGGGGCTTTTGCGCCGCATATTGGGCATCGCGATTCCCAACGGCGTTGAAAACGGCATCTTTCAGTTCGTGAAAGTGGCGCTCAGCAGCGTCGTGGCGCTGTTCGGCACCTATCAGATCGCGGCGAATGGCTTGGCACAAAGCATCTGGTCGCTGGCTGCCATCATGGGGCTTGCGATGGGACCGGTTTATAC
>JAEYAR010000004.1 GCA_023404715.1 Bacillota bacterium
GCGCAAAGAGGGGAAAGCCTTGAATAGCCGGCGGTCTTGATAGCTGCGAAAGGAAAGCAGCTTTGCGATGCGTTCGGAATGAAAGGGGCTGTTTTCAAATTGTGAGGCGATCTGCGCTTTGAGCGCCTCCGCACGCCCCATGAGCCCCCCTTTTTTGCCTTCAACCTGCTCCAGCAGCGCGTTGCGCTGCCCGCTTAGCTGCACCTTAAGGGCGGCGGCCTGCGCCTCAAGCCATTGCGTGTAACCGTTGATCGCCGCCTGGATTTCCGCAAGGCGGCCGTTCAGGCGCAGCATATGGCAGGCGGTCAGCGCCGTATCTGCCAAGATCAACGCGCAAACGCCAACGCTGAGCGCATAGACGAGGGGAGTGGCGAGCCGATGGACGATGCTAGCGACCGGCGGATGAATGATGCGCAGCATCAGGACGGAGAACACGCCGAAGATGAGCGCCCCCTCCAGGCAAATACGTCCGGCGAGGTTAAAACGGCGCTTGGAATAGTCCCACCAGCGGGCATGGAAGAGCTTTTCCATCAGATAGCTGGTGAAGTATTCGAGCGAGCAGGTGAGAACCGCCCCCGCTATGAACAGGAGCGGCAGCGGTGAATCCTTCAGCGGCGAAAGACACAGGATGATCAACAGCGCCCCGAAGCCGTATATCGGGCAGAGCGGACCGTTTAAGAAACCCCGGTTCACCCACCTGCGCTCCGCGATCGAACACAGGACGGTCTCGTAGAGCCAGCCGGTGAACGCATAAATACAGAAGTACAAAAAAGACTCACATAAGGCTCTCACGTAGGGTCCCTCCTTTAGCGCGGCTTTCGCTTGGCGCCAGGGCGCCCGTTCGCCCGCGGCGAGGCCTTGCCCGAAGGGGCGCCGCGCCGCGCGGCCTGAGGCCGCTGCGTCTTCTTGGCCTGATCCGCGATCTTTCGGCGGTATGCGCCTGGCGCGTGCGCTCCTTCGGGGGGCACTAGGCAATGTTTACCATATCCGATTAGATCCTCGCGCCCGGCAGTGCGCAGGGCCTCGCGCACGAGCGGGAAGTTTTGCGGACGTTTGTACTGCAGCAGCGCTCGCTGCAGCGCCTTTTCGTGTGCCGTGCGCGGGACGTAGACGGGTTTCATCGTCCGCGGATCGAGGCCGGTGTAGAACATGCAGGTCGAAAGCGTGCCGGGCGTGGGATAAAAATCTTGCACCTGCTCGGGCTGATGGCCGATGTCGCGCAGATATTCGGCCAGCTCGATGGCGGCGGCAAGATCGCTGCCCGGATGGCTGCTCATCAGATAAGGCACCAGGTATTGCTTTTTGCCCAGCCGCGCGTTCATCGCTTCGTACTTGGCGACGAAGGCGTCGTATACGTCTCGCCCGGGCTTGCCCATGTAGGCGAGCACCTTGGGGCTCACATGCTCCGGCGCGACCTTTAGCTGACCGCTGATGTGATGGGCGACGATCTCGCGCAAAAACGCGTCGCTTCGATCCGCCATGATGTAGTCATAGCGCAGCCCTGAGCGGATGAACACCTTCTTTACGCGCGGAAGGCTGCGAACTTCCTGTAAAAGGGCGATGTAGTCGCGGTGATCCACGACGAGATTTTTACATGGCGACGGGTACAGGCACTGGCGCCCGGCGCACGTTCCGCGCTCGAGCTGCCCGTCGCAAGAAGGCCGGCGAAAATTTGCCGTCGGCCCCCCGACGTCGTGAATATAGCCTTTGAAATCCGGCAATTGCGTAATGCGCCGGGCCTCCTCGATCACAGATTCCTTGCTGCGCGAGGCGACGATGCGCCCTTGATGAAATGTGATCGCGCAAAAACTGCAGGATCCAAAGCATCCGCGCGTATGCGCAATCGAAAATTTGACCTCTTCGATCGCCGGCACGCCGCCCGCCGCGTCGTAATCCGGATGCCAGGCGCGCTGATACGGCAGGGCATAGGAGGCGTCGAGCTCTTCCCGGCTGAGCGGCGCGTCGGGCGCGGTCTGCACGAGGTATTGCCCGCCGTGGCGCTGCATGAGCGCCTTGCCGCGGACGGGGTCCTGCTCGCGATACTGTATTCGAAACGCTTCGGCGTAAGCCCGCTTATCCCTAACGCAATCCTCAAAGGAAGGGAGGCTCAAGCAGCCGCGCACGGGCTTAGGCGACAGGAAACAGACGCCCCGCATTGCCGGGAGCTCCCACGCCTGGGCGCCGCGGGCCACCCATTCGGCGGCGGCGAGGATCGTGCGCTCGCCCATGCCGTAGAGCAGCAGGTCTGCCCCGCAATCCTGCAAGATGGAAGCGCGAACGCGGTCGTCCCAGTAGTCGTAATGGCAAAAGCGGCGCAAGGACGCTTCTACGCCGCCTACGACGATGGGGATATCGCCGTAGGCTTCGCGGATGCGGTTGCAGTAGACGATCACGGCGCGGTCAGGCCTTTTGCCCGCCTTGCCGCCGGGGGTATATACGTCCTCGCTGCGCCGCTTCTTTGCGGCGGTATAGTGGTTGACCATGCTGTCGATGACGCCGGAGGAGACGAGGAAGCCCAGATAGGGACGTCCGAAACGTTGAAAATCCAGGACGCTTCGCCAGTCCGGTTGGGCGAGCACCGCGACGCGGTAGCCCGCTCGCTCCAGCGTGCGCACGATCACGGCGCTGCCGAAGGACGGATGATCGACGTACGCATCGCCGATGACATAGACGAAATCCGGCACGTCCCAGCCGCGGGCTTTGCAGTCGGCCATCGTCGTAGGCGGAAAAAGCTCTCGCAACATTGCACAATCCTTTCAAAAACGAACGCCGCGGGGCGAAGCCCTCTGCGGCGTGGCGATTTAGCGCTGAGCGATATGCCGCGCGACCTTGATGCCTGTAACGGAGGCCTGCATCAGGCCGCGGGTGATGCCCGCGCCGTCGCCGATCGTATACAGGCCCTGAATCGGCGTCTCAAAGTTTGAATCGACCATTACCTTAGACGAGTAAAACTTCACCTCCACGCCGTAGAGCAGCGTGTTCTTGCTGAACAGGCCGGGGGCGACATGGTCGAAGGCGCGCAACGCTTCGATGATGCTCGTAAGGTGGCGGGGCGGCAGCACAAAGGAGAGATCGCCCGGCACCGCGGTTTTGAGCGTGGGGAGGGTGGTAGAGCGGCTGAGGCGGCTGACGGTCGTGCGCCGGCCCTTGAGCAGGTCGCCCAGACGCTGTACCATGATGGGCCCGCCGGTGAGCATATTGCCCAGCTGGGCGATGTACCGGCCGTAACGGATCGGCTGGTCAAACGGCTCGGTGAAGCTCGTAGAGACGAGCACCGCGAAATTCGTATTGCCCGTGCGCAGCCGCGCGTCGCCGTAGCTATGGCCGTTGACGACGGCGATGCCGCCCTCGTAATGCTCCTCGGATACCACGCCGCCCGGGTTCATGCAGAATGTGCGCACCTTGTTCTCATAGGTATCCGCATAATAGACGAGCTTGGCCTCGTAGAGGTATTTCGTCAGGTGATCCATGATGGAGTTGGGCACCTCGACGCGCACGCCGATGTCCACCTCGTTGTTGCGCGTGCGAAGGCCCAGCGAGCGCACCTGCTCGCTCAGCCAATCCGCGCCGCCGCGGCCCGGGGCGGCGATCACATAGGGCGCGTAGGCCGTCGAGGTTTCACCCTTTTGATTTTGCAGGACGACCCCGCTCGCGCGGCCGTCTTCGACGAGAATGCGCTGCGCTGTCGTCAGCTCTGCAAAAGTGGTATGGGTTTCGCGGATGAGGTAGTCGTGCATCGCGCGGAGGACCTCGCCCGCGTGCTCCGTGCCCAGATGGCGAACCGGACAGGGAACGAGGCGGATATTATACCGCGAGGCTTCGTAGGAGATTTCGTCGACCTTTTTATCGTCGAGCCCGTGCACGACATCCGGCGCGCCAAAGCGAAGGTAGGTTTCGTCCGCGCAGCGGATCAGCGCCTGCGCCTCGTCGTGCGTCATATAGTCGGCAATATGGCCGCCCACCTCGTCGGAGAGGGAGAGCTTGCCGTCTGAGAATGCGCCTGCGCCGGCCCAGCCGTGCACGATCGCGCAGGGCGAACACTGCACGCATTTGCCCGTCGTACGGGCGGGACAAACGCGTTTGGAGATTTCACGCCCGGAATCGACCATGAGAATCTGCATATCGGGCTTGCGCGCACTGAGCTCCAGGGCGGTAAAGATGCCGGCGGGGCCGGCGCCGATGATGATGGCGTCGTACTGCTGCCTGATCATGAAAAAAGTCATCCTTCCTGATCGTCGCGATCGCACATAAAAGCCCTGTGACACGCAAGCGGGACGATCCGCGCTGGGCGGCAAACCCGCTTTGATGACGACAGGGATATACCTGATAAACTATAACAGATTCCTTATCATTCGTCAAGCAAAACTGAATTTTGAGCGCATCCGACAAGATTGCGTAAGGCGGCGATTCGGCGCTTGCCACGATCTGCCGGAACCTTTATAATGTCATCATACGCAAAGGGGGGCATTGCATGCTTTTGGGCCTGACGACGGCCGCATTTTACGGCAAACTGGAGACGGAGGACGCCGCCGAAAAACTACGATCCTTTGATCTCGACTGCGCGGAGGTTTTCTTGGAGACGCAAAGCGAGTATTCGGCGCCGTTTGGGGAGCTGGTTAAAGCGCGGCTGGGCGCGATCCCCGCGACGAGCGCGCACCCGCTCGGCACGGCGTTTGAAAACAGCCTGTTCAGCCTATCGGCGCGCCAACGCCTCGACGCGCGAAACGTCTTTTGCGGCGTGCTGGAGGCGGGGCGTGCGCTCGGCGCGCGCCGTTACGTGTTTCACGGCCGTCATAACGTCAAGGGCACCGGCATATCCGCCGACTTTCGCAGCCTCGCGCCCTGCATCGGCGAGCTATGCGATCTGGCCGCGGAGCGGGGTATGCTGCTCTGCTGGGAAAACGTCAGCTGGTGTCAGCTGTCTACCCCGGAGCGGGTCTTACGGGCGCGCGAGGCCTGCCCGCTCGTCCATTTTGTGCTGGACATCAAACAGGCGATGCAATCCGGGTATGACGCGGCCGATTTTATCGCCGCTATGGGGGACAGGCTCGCCAACGTGCACGTATGCGACTACGACGCGCAGGGCAGACTCTGCATGCCGGGGCAGGGAACGTACGACTTTGCCGCGCTGAGCGGCCAGCTTCGCGCCGCGGGGTACGACGGCCCGGTCATTTTAGAGCCCTATGCGACGCTCTTTGACTGCGACGAACAGCTTGCTGCATCGCTCGCGTACCTGAGAAAGACGATGCAGATCGCTTCACAAAAAGACCGCGATCGTGTATAATATGGGATGACACGGATGGAAATGCGCAACCAGGAAAGGAATGTGTGATATGGAACCCAAACAGCAGATTCGGCTGGACGTAAACCACATGATGGCGGATACGCTGGGCATGCAGTACGCGATCGCGGCATCGACCGTTGACGAATACGCGCCGTTTGCCGCCAGCGCGCAGCGCCAGGTGGAGGCCCGCCGCGGCACAGGTTGGCTCGGATGGATGGATCTACCGTATAATCAGGACGAAATCGTCTCCGAAATCGAGCGCGTGGCCGCGCGCGTTCGCGCGGATTACGATGCGTTTGTGGTGCTGGGCATCGGCGGCTCGGCGCTGGGCCCGATCGCCGTGCAGCAGGCGCTCAACCACCTGCATTACAACGAATTGCCCGCCGAAAAGCGCGGCGGACCGCGTCTATACGTCGAGGACAACATCGACCCGGAGCGCATGGCCGCGCTGCTGGACGTCGTCGACGTGCAAAAGACCTGCTTTTGCGTGATCACCAAGTCCGGCGCGACGGCGGAGACGATGTCTCAGTACCTGATCGTCTCCGATCTGTTAAAGCGCGAGGTCGGCGAGGGCTGGCAGCGCCAGGTCATCGCCATTACCGACCATGAGAAGGGCAACCTCATCAAGATCGCGAAGGAAGAGGGCTTCGATACCTTCTACATCGGCGACGGCGTCGGCGGCCGCTTCTCCGAGCTGTGCCCGGTGGGCCTCGTGCCCGCGGCCGTGTGCGGCATCGTCATTCGCGCGCTGCTGGCGGGCGCGAAAGCGATGGACGCGCGCTGCAAGACGGACGACGTATGGAAGAACCCCGCGCTGCTGGAGGCGGTGCTGCAATACATCGCCATGGAAGACATGGATATGAACGTGCAGGTCGTGATGCCGTACGCGGATTCCCTCAAGTACATCGCGGACTGGTTCTGCCAGCTGTGGGCGGAAAGCCTGGGCAAGCGCGTGACGCGCAAGGGCATGGCCGTCAACTTCGGCCAGACGCCGACGAAGTCGCTGGGCGTGACGGACCAGCACTCGCAGCTGCAGCTGTATACCGAAGGCCCCTACGACAAGGTTGTCACGTTCATCAAGGTCGAATCCTTCCGCAAGGAGACGCCGATTCCGCATGGCTGCGAGCAGTTCCCGGACGTCGCCTTCCTGGGCGGCAAGACGCATAACCAGCTCATCGAGGCGGAGCGCCAGGGCACGGAATACGCGCTATACAAGGCGGGCCGCATGAATCAGACGATCATCCTGCCCGAGGTGAACGCCTATACGATCGGCCAGCTGCTGTATTTCTTTGAAATGTGCACCGCCTACGCGGGCGAGCTGCTGGACATCGACGCGTTCAACCAGCCGGGCGTCGAGACCTCGAAGATCGCGTCCTACGCGGTGCTGGGCAATCCGGCCGAAAAGTACGTCGACGCGCGCGAGGAGATGACCGGCCGCCCGGCGGCCAATCCGGCGTATACGCTGTAAACAAACGCACATTTAAAAATATGGGCGGAACGCAGTTCGCGTTCCGCCCGTTTGCGACAAACCCTTATCTCGTCTCGCGCGCGAGGCGCAGCATCGTCCGCTTGACCTGCGGAATCAGGCCGATGAGGATGCAGATGACCATCTCGGGGATCAGGTAGGACGCCTGATAGCCGATCGAGTAGAGGATCGGGTTTTGCCCGGCGGGCGCATAGTCCGCAAAGAAGACGATGCCCGAGAGCGTAGCGCAAACGAAACGGCCCAAAGATCCCAGGATGATGCCCACCGTCAGGCCGTAACGCTCCGGCAGCTTTCTTCCCAGGCCACACAGCGCCAGCAGGCCGAACGCGAGCGGATAATCGAGCAGGATCTGCACCGGATGCACGAAGTAGGCGTCTTGGATGAATTGTAGCAGGCCGTAGCCGATGCCGGCGACCAGGCCCGGGACCGTGCCGTAGGCGTAGGCGAAGAGGAAGATGGGCAGCGTCGACGCGGCGGTGACGCTTCCACCCTGCGGCATCTTGAACAGGCGGATGCACGAGAGGATGAAGGCGAGCGCGATGGAAATCGCGGCGGTGGTGAGCATGCGGGTCGACCACCGCTTTTGCCCGCGCATGATGATGAACAAAACGGCGGCGACGAGCACGAGCGCGATGACGATGGCCCAAGCGGACAGGGGAACCTCGGCAAACAGAAAGGACATAGGGAACCCTCCTCGACAATGGTTTGCATTGAACGCCCGCTCGAAGGGACAAAAAAGCCGCGCCTCCGTATGGAGCCGCGGTCAAAACGGACAATGGATGTCCTTGACTTCGATCGCTTCCCTACGGTAGGATTATCTACACAGGTTCAAAGGGACCGGCATGCGCCGTCTCAGCACTTCGTGCACCCCTAGCGGTTATTCAATTCGAGAACATTATACACACAGGGACAAAAAATGTCAAGGAGCGGGATTGATGAAACACTTTTTCGCGTATCTGTCACGCCTCAACCATATCTATCGATGGAGCCTCATGCGCAACACGTTCCCTGAGAACGTGGCGGAGCATACGGCGCAGGTCGCGTTCATCGCCCACGGAATCGCGACGCTCGGCAACGTGCGCTATCATAGAGGGTACGACGTCGGGCAGATCGTGCAGCTCGCGCTCTTTCACGACGCGGGCGAGGTGCTGACCGGCGACCTCGCCACGCCGATCAAGTATCAAAACGAAGAGATCAAAGCCGCCTATAAGCAGGTGGAGCGCGACGCATCCCGGCGCCTTATGCGGATGTTACCGGAGGATTTGCGCAAAGCATACGAAGGGCTGCTCGCCCCGGACGAGGGGCAGGCGGCCTGGCGGATCGTGAAGGCGGCGGATCGCATTTCTGCCTACGTCAAGTGCATGGCGGAGATGAAAGCGGGGAACGCCGAATTCGAGAAGGCCGCCCAGCGAATCCTATCGAGCATCCGATCGGCCGGGCTTGAAGAGGTATGTGACTTTATGACGGATTTTGTCCCGAGCTTTTCGCTTTCGCTGGACGAGCTGAACGATTGAAGCGGTTTCAGCCCATGAGCAGCGCCAGGACCGCCTTTTGCGCATGTAGCCGGTTTTCCGCCTCGTCGTACACGACGGAGTTTGCGCCGTCGATGACGGCGGCGCTGACCTCCTCGCCGCGATGCGCGGGCAGGCAATGGAGGAAGAGCGCGTCGGGCTTGGCGCTCGCGAGGAGCGCCTCGTTTACCTGATAGCGCGCAAAGGCGAGCTTTCGCTCCTGCGCCTGCGCTTCCTGTCCCATGCTCGCCCATACGTCGGTATAGATCGCATCGGCGCCCTGAACGGCCTCTTTCGGGTCGTCTGTCACCGTGACGGCGCTGCCGTGCGCAGCCGCGTTTTGTCGCGCCCAATCGACATAGACGGGGTTGGGCCGGTAGGCCTCCGGCGCGGCGACCGCCACGTCTATCCCCAGCTTGGAGCAGCCGATCAGCAGGCTGTGCGCCATGTTGTTCCCGTCGCCGACGAAAGCGAGTTTCAGGCCCTTGAGCGCCCCTTTGTGTTCGTAGATCGTAAGCAGGTCCGCGAGCACTTGACAGGGGTGGAACGCGTCTGTCAAACCGTTGATAATGGGGATGGAACCGTGCTTTGCGAGCGCTTCCAGGTCCGACTGTTTAAACGTTCGAATCATGATGCCGTCCACCATGCGCGAGAGCACGCGCGCGGTGTCGCCGATGGGCTCGCCCCGGCCGAGCTGAATATCCGCCGTCGATAAAAAGAGCGCGTGCGCGCCGAGCTGCTGCGCGCCCACCTCAAAGGAGACGCGCGTGCGCGTGGAGGATTTCGCAAAGATCATGGCCAGCGTTTTCCCGATGAGCGGCTTGGGGCAGCAGCCGTCTTTCTGGTCGGCTTTGAGGCGCAGCGCGAGGGAGAGCGACTGATAGATCTCATCCTCGCTCCAATCCTGCAGGGTCAGCAGATGCTGCTGGGCAAACGGCGCCTTGGGCGCGTAATGAAATAGGTCCATAAACAGGCCTCCTTGCGGTGCTGATGTTGAAGATGGCTAATTATACACCGTTTAGAATAAAAATTCAATAGCGTTTGCAAAAATATTCATTTCCAGCAAATGTCGCTCCATGAGCAGGACTTACGCACAATCGTATCGGATAAGCTTGAAATCTTCACCTTTATGCGGTAAAATAAAGCATTGCCCGGGGAAAATGGCATGCGACTCGCCTTGAAGGGAAGAATAGAGATGAAAAACATCGTCCTTATCGGGATGCCGGGGTGCGGCAAGAGCACGATCGGCGTGAAACTTGCGCAGGCGCTCAATATGTCGTTCATCGATACGGACGACGTCATCCAGCGCCGCAGCGGGCGCAAGCTACAGGCTATGGTAGACGCCGACGGTATCGATCGTTTTTTAGAGGAAGAGGCGGAGGCGGTTTGCTCGCTCGACGTTTACGGATACGTCGTCGCTACAGGCGGGAGCGTCGTTTATAAAGAACGGGCGATGCGCCATCTGCACGCCATGGGGCGCGTCGTCTATATTGAGCTCCCTTTTGAAGAGATCGAAAGACGCATACACAACCTTTCCTCGCGCGGCATCGCGCTGCGCAAAGGGCAGACGCTGCGCACGCTGTTCGACGAGCGGATTCCTTTGTATGAAAAGGAGGCGGATAATACCGTATCCGCCGCAGGCCTCGATGCGGATCAGACCGTCGCCGCCATTCGCGCGCTTGGCTTATTGTGAAATGCAGCAAATCATGGTATAATTGTTCGAAGCCGGGCGGCATGTGCATGCGGCCCTTCATTAAGGGAGAAAATCGAATGAAGAAATTGTATTACGCGACTTTTATACCGGGGATGGAGCGCGCGGTAGAGGGGCTGCTCCGGCGTGAGGGCGGCGTAACGGTCGAACAGATGCTCAGCGGCGGCGTGCTCTATCGGAGCGTAAAGGAGCTGTCGCTCGATTATATGCACCATAATTTTTTGGTGCTCACACAGCTACGCGGCGTTTCAGACGTCGATGCGGCGATCAAAAAGCTGCTTTCAGCCGGCGATTGGCTCGACCGTATCCCCTACGATACGGCGCAGGGAAAACGATTTCGCCTCGTCACCATGGACCGCGAAAAGCTTGTGCCGGTCAATATGCGCTATCTGAGCATGCTCGAAAAGGCGATTATCGATCAGACGGGCATGAAGACGCTGCGCGAGAGGCCCGACGTGGAGCTGTGGATCGCGCGGCGCAGCGAGGGTATGACGCTGTTTTTATGGCGTTTGGGCAAGCGCTCGGTCAAACCGGAAAAACCGGGCGCGATGCGCAGCGACGTGTGCACCATCGTCGCTGCGCTCGCGCGCCTGGGCGGTAAGAACGCCCTGAATCTGCTTTGCTTTGAGGACGCGCTGCTGCGGGCGATGAAGAACGCCGGCGCGCGCAGCGTCACCGGCGTGTGCGACAGGCAGGAGACGGCCAACGCGCTCACTGCGCGGGCGGCCGGCGTGCGAATCCTTGTGCAAGACCCGCTTAATCTATCCTTCGCGGATGAGGAGATCGACTCTGTCATCGTCCACTTGCCGGAAAAGCTGGAGGCGAATCAGCCGGAGGCCTATCTGCGCGGCCTGTTTAGCGAGGCGCAGCGCGTGCTCCGCAAGGACGGGCGCCTGATCGTCGTCGGCGCCCGCGCCCAGGCGGACAACGCCATCGCGCGCGCGCCGGGTCTGATGGCGACGGACAGCTTCGATATTTTGCTCAGCGGCCGTAAATGCACCGTTTGGGTCGTTGAAAAAGGAGAGACACAGGCGTAAACAACGCCGGCGAGAAGGGAGGATGACACTTGAGACGAAAGAAAAAGGTGCGCATCCATGCGCGGTTTTATGTGTTCATCGTCCTGATGGCGGTAATCGTCTTGTTGGGCTGGCTATGGTTTTCGCGCAGAGGCAGCCTGGCGTCCACGGCGATCGTAAGCGCCGGCAGTATGGGCAGCCAATATCAAGGGGAAATCGTCATCGCGCGCGATGAAACGCTCTACGACGCGGAAGGGGTTACGCGCATTGACTTCGTCGCCGAAGAGGGTAGCCATATTTATAAGGGGAACGTCATCTGTCAGGTGTATTCCTCCGGCTACAACCAGACGGAAATCAACAAGCTGGAGAATTACCGCAGCGCTATTCAGCAATATCATAAAGAACAGGTCATGAAAAACTACGTCGACGCGCAGCTGGAGAAGCTGGATTTAGACGTAGACACGCTCTCGCTCGAGGTGCGCACACTGGTGCAGGGCGAGGGGATAGGCAACCTGAATAACCTGGAAAAGCAGCTATCTGCCGCCATCAAAGCGCGCCAAACCTATTTGCGCCAGAAATACCCGGACGATCAGACGCTCAGCAGCCTCTACGATGAAGAGAGCAGACAGCTCAAGAAGATCGAAAGCTGGACTACGACGTACGACGCAAAGGAAGAGTGCATCGTCAGCTTCTATACGGACGGGTATGAATCGACGGTCAACGCGTCAACCTATGAAACGCTGACGCCCGCGCAGGTGCGTACGGTGCTGGCAGGGCAGACGCTGGAAACCGACGTCGTCTCGCGTGGGCGTGACCCCATCTACCGGACCGTAAAGCCCGAGGGATGGTATGCGCTGCTTTCGAGCCCGGAAAAGAACTGGAATCCGGTGCCCGGGCAATCGTATAAAATGCAGCTGGACGGCTTTGACAACTACCTGGTGGACGCTACCGTCGTCTCCTTTACGCGCTCTGGCGGCGAGCTGCTCGTGCGCATGCGGATCGATTCGGACGTTGAACCCGTGCTCAATATCCGTTCCTGCCGGGTGGTCGTCGGCGAATTCGTCGACGGCGTCAATGTGCCGGTTTCGTCGCTCTATACGCAAAGCAACATGATCGGCGTGGTGGTTTCAGAGCTGGGCACCGAGACGTTTGTGCCGGTAATCGTCATATCGCGGGATGATAAGACGGCCTTCGTCAAATCGATCTATCCAGGTTCGCCACTACAGGCGGGCAAGACGGTAAGGCTTTTTAACTGACGAGGAAAGAAAGATGACGAATGGATGAACTGATTCAAAACGTGGCTCGCGTAAGAGAGCGTCTCAAGCGGGCGAGCGCGCGCTGGGGAGAGCCGCCGACGCTGATCGCTGTCAGTAAGACAATGCCGCCCGAGCGCATTAACGCCCTCAAACAGGCGGGCATTACGCAGATTGGCGAGAATCGGGTGCAAGAAATTCTGGAAAAGTACGCTTTTCTAGACGCTTCTTTTGCAATTCATCAAATTGGACAGTTGCAAACGAACAAAGTTAAATATATAATAGACAAGGTATGCATGATTCAATCTCTGGATCGTGAGCATCTGGCGCAGGAGATTGACCGCCGTGCGCAGGAAAGCGCGAGGCGTATGCCGGTGCTGATACAGGTGAACATCGGCCGCGAGACACAAAAGGGCGGCATGGAAATCGACGAGATCCTGCCGTTCGTGCGTACGCATGCCAAGATGCCCGGCCTATCGATAGAGGGGCTGATGGCGGTGATGCCCGATACACGCGATGAGGCGGTCTTGCGGCCGCTGTTTGCGCGGATGCGCGCGTCGTTTGAATTGCTTAGAGACGAAGCGATCGACGGCACGCGGATACGGCATTTGTCGATGGGCATGTCCTCAGACTTTGAAATGGCCGCTGAGGAAGGTGCCACTATGGTTCGCGTCGGGTCGGCGATATTTGGGAAGCGTACGAACCCGGCTCAAGCAAACCGAATCTGAGGAGGAACAACATGGCGTTCATGGACTTTTTGAGCAAGATCGGGGTAATCTTAGGCGTCTACCCGGAGGAAGCGCCGGCGGACGACGGGATGCCCGGTTACGACGAAGAGTATCCTGCGGAAGATTATTATCAGCAACAGCCCGCCGGCATGCGTCAGGAGACCGTAGCTGCGCCTCAGCCTATTCGCACGAACATGGGCATGGGCGGGCGGCGGGCGGCGGCGCCGGTTTACGAACCCGAAGAGGAGCAGAGCGCCTATGCGCCCCGGAAGACAACGCCGGTTCGCGATAACGTCGTGCCCATGACGCCGCGTCAGGATGCCGAGGCGCGCAAGCACAGCGAGATGATCGTCTGCGTCCGTCGCCTGGAGGATAGCCAGACCATCATCAACGCGCTGCTCGACGGGCGAAGCCTGCTGCTGAACCTGGAGGAGATCGACGATACCCAGCGCCAGCGGGTCATCGACATGCTCGGCGGCGCGGCTTTTGCGCTGCGCGGCAAGATGATTCGCGTATCACACCGCACTTATCTGCTCGCCCCCTCGACCGTGGATGTGGTAAACAGCACGGAAATCCTACGTACGCCTGCGGCCGGGCCGGCCTCCGGCGGTGAGTTCAACCCGGCTTACCGCATGTGAGGCGGGGAGGTTAGCATGATTCTTTTTCAAATCATCAGCGGCGTACGGATGTTTCTCAGGCTTCTCGCATGCCTCGTCCTCGTTTCCTGCGTCCTGTCGTGGATCGTTCCGGCCCATTCGAGGGTCAGGCAGGCGTTAGACCGCGTCGTGCAGCCGCTATGCGATCCATTCCGCCGCCTCTTGTTTCGTTTGACCCGGCGGTATATGATGTTCGATCTATCGCCCTTTCTCGCATTGCTCGCGCTGAGCGTCGTCAATGGGTTGCTGGGGCGGCTTCAATACGCGGTATTGGGGATATTCTGATGAACGCCGATAAGACGTCTGTAGCCCGGTTAGACGAGACGGCCCTGCGATGCGCGAAGACGGGAAGGACGTGTTATACACGCTTTCTGGATCCGGCGGAGATGCAATTGGCCCTCGCAGCAGCGCGCCGCGCCCGCGTTGAAGCGAAAACATGGGGCGGTTACCCCGAAGCGGAGAGGGGCGTCGCCGCCTTTTGGGAGGGCGGGCCGCCGCCGGAGGACTGGCCGTTTTGTTGCTTGCATGCCCGGTGGGAAGCGCGCTACGCCAGCCTATCCCATCGGGATGTGCTGGGCGCTCTGATGGGGCTAGGTATGATTCGGGAGACGATCGGGGATATTATCGTACAGGACGGGCACATATACGTCTTTGTCTTAGAAGAAATGGCCGATTACGTCGCGGTGAATCTGACAAAGGCCGGCAGCGCGGCCCTCCACTTCAAAAGGCTTTCAGAGATGCCGGCCATCCCGCCGCCTGACGGCGTGCTCTTTCGGGATACCGTCGCCTCGCTGAGGCTGGATGCCGTATTGGCCGCCGCCTATCGTCTATCGCGCGCCGAGGCGGCGGCGGTAATACGGGAAGGAAAGGTGCGCGTCGATTTTATTGAGGAAACGCGACCGGATGCGCTGCTGAGCGCCAACGCGTTGCTTTCCGTCCGGGGCATGGGTCGAGTCCGGCTGAAACAGGTGGACGGGCCCACTAAAAAAGGGCGCATTGCCATCGCGCTGTTCCGGTACGTATAGATGTTATCCAAATTTCAGCGCTTGGGCTTACAACAGAAGGGAGCGATTCTTATGGCCGTAACGATTAAGATGATTCAGGAAAAGCAATTTACCATCAAGGCGCGCGGATACGACACCGACGAGGTAGATGATCTGTTGGAAGACATCATGGACGAGATGGAGGCGCGCGAACGCGAGATCAAGGATCTGCGCGCACGCCTTGCGCAGGCGACCGCGTCGGCGGATAAGCCCGCCGAGCAGCCGGTTCAAACGGTCGTCCGCGACGACAGCGAGGGCGCGCGCGCGCTGCTGGCCAACGCACAGCGCGTATACGACCAGACCGTAGCCGACGCGCAGAACCGCGCAGCCGAGATTCTCGCCAAAGCGCAGGAAGACGCCGACAAGGTCGCGGCCAACGTTCGCAAGGAAACGCAGGAGCTGAACGATCAGCTCGATACGCTTCGCGGCGCGGCGGCGGACTATCGCGCGCGCTTTCAACGCCTGGTGGACGATCAAATGCACGTGCTCAAGGCGGAAACCGAGCTTTTCAAATCCAAGTAATCGCAAGAGGGCGGGCGGCTGATGCCTGCCTTTTGCATTTTCGCCCGCGCGATGGTCTATACTTTCCGTGAGGTGAAAGCGAATGGAGAAGAGGCTGCGTCCGTTGATCGCTCAGGTCGAGCGCCTGGCGACGAATGCGGAAAAGTTGCGTTTGTCCGAATACCTGCAATATGTCAGCGACACCAAGCGGTTGCTTTGGGTCAACTTTGTTTCCGGCGCCGCGCGAGGCCTCGGCTTTGCCGTCGGTTTTTCGATCCTCGGCGCGCTGCTCATCGTGCTGCTTTCGCGCATCACGGTCGACAACCTGCCGGTCATCGGGGAATTTTTGGCGGATGTCATCCGCGTCGTGGAGAGGAACTTATAATAGGGAACGAAGGAGGCACGAATGAAAGGCATGCGAAAATACGGATGGGTCGCGCTCGCCGTTCTGCTCGCCGACCGCGCGAGCAAAGCGGCGGCAAGGGCGTTTCTGCCGCAGCTTCCGGGCGCAAGTTATCCGCTCTGGCCTGGCATATTACACCTGACGTACGCCGAGAACACGGGCGTCGCCTTCAGCATGCTGCGAATGCATCCCTTCCTGTTGGCGCTGCTCACCTTCGCGGTGTTGTGCGTGGCCGCATGGGCGCTGCGCAGATGGGTGAGACCGTCTCCCCTGTCCGCTTCGCTTGTATGGGCATTGCTCGCAGGCGGGCTGGGAAATTTGTTCGACCGCATCGTCTACGGCTACGTGGTGGATTTCATCGAGCTGCGCTTCGTCCGCTTTGCGATCTTTAACGTTGCGGACATCGCCATCACGTCCTCTTGCCTGCTCCTCGCCGTGATGACGCTCAAAGAGAAGAAGGATGATGAAATAGATGCAAAGGATACAGGCAACGGCGGCGCAGGAAGATGACGGCGTCCGTTTGGATCAATTCCTCGCACAACAGTGCGAGCTTACGCGTTCGCGCATCGCGCAGCTGATCGAGGCAGGTTATGCTGCGATAGATGGAAAGCCGGCCTCCAAGGCCGGGGTAAAGCTCCGGCCCGGGCAATCTGTCTGTCTGGATCTGCCCGATATCCGTCCGCCGCAGGTCAAAGCGCAGGACATACCGATTTCCATCCTCTACGAAGATGAAGACATCGCCGTCGTGGACAAGCCCTGCGGCATGGTGGTGCACCCGGCGGCGGGCAACGAGGAGGGGACGCTCGTCAACGCGCTGCTCTATCGTCTCGACGGGCTATCCGGCATCGGCGGAGAGATGCGTCCGGGCATCGTACACCGGCTGGATAAGGATACCTCCGGCTTGCTGGTGGTTGCCAAAAATGACCGCGCGCATCTCTCCCTTTCCCGCCAGTTTAAGGAAAGGTCGATGGAAAAGCACTATCTGGCCGTCGCCTCAGGATGTTTCTCGCAATCGCAGGGCCTGATCGACGCGCCGATCGGCCGTCATCCCGTGGACCGCAAACGCATGGCCGTCGTAGACGGCGGAAGGGGGTCTCAGACGGCTTACCGCGTGCTCGAAGCGCTGCAGGGCGCGACGTATCTGGACGTGCATCTGTTGACGGGCCGGACGCACCAAATCCGCGTTCATATGCAGTATATCGGCCATCCGCTGTTGGGGGATGCGCTATATGGCGCGAAGCGCTTAAAGATCAAGGCGGACAGGCTGATGCTGCATGCCCATACGCTTCGCCTATCGCACCCGTCTAGCGGAAAAATATTGGATTTTTGTGCGCCGATCCCGAAGGATTTTGCCGATATGCTACAAAGGCTTCGTTGAAATGGCGACGCTTCAAATCTTCTCCTAGCATGCGGCCCCAAATCGCGGCCACAATAGTCTCGTAAAGCGATGCAGGAGGATGCGGCGAATGACGCGTGCCAATCGAATTATCGGCCTGCCGGTCGTCTATAGCGCCAAAAGGATCGGGAACGTGCTCAGCGTGCCGATACGCTCTGACGGCCACGCCCTGGCCGGGGTGATCGTTCAGTGCGGGTTGAGCAGCCCCAGGTTTATCGCCAGGGAGCACATCGCCCTCCTGGGGCGCAGTAGCGTGATGGTGGACGCGCCCGCGAAAGAACGCCCGCCTCTCTTTTGCCGACCTGGACGCGTAAGGGATACGGGCGGGCTACGCGTAGGCTGGGCGACCGATATGCGCCTTGACGAAAAGACGCTTACGGTCGACGCGGTGGAGGTATCCTTCGGCCCCATCGACGACATGCTCTATGGCCGCAGATGGATGCAGGACTTTACGCTGGACTCTGCCAGCGGAGACATCGTGATACCGTGGTTTTCGCTGGAATGCCTGGAACACAGCGAGAGGAGGACGCAGGATGCGAATGTCGACATTTCGGGGAATGGCGGCGGGAAGCGTGCTCGGCCTGGCCATGGGGGCAGGGCTGATGATGATGCCGCAGGGACGCAAGATGAAGCGCATGCTGGACAAGGGCAGCGCGCAAATTAAAAAGCAAATGATGGACATGTGGGATCGCTAAGGCGATCAAATTACGGGAGAGAAGGCGGCGGACGCCTTCTCTTTTTTAAAGGAGGGAAGGCTATGCAGCGCAAGATTCGAGTTGGGATCATTCTTGCGGGGGGCGTAGCGCTCTTATCGCTGCTTATGCTGTATCCGCCGACGCAAAACGTTCTGAAGACGGTCCTGTGGGCCGCGGTCTGGGCGGCTTTGCTCAGCCCCGTATGCAGGGCATTCGAGGGCTTTATGCGCCGCGGACCGGCCATCGCCCTTTCCGTGTTCTCCGTTATTTTCTCGATCGGGCTCATGATCGCGCTGTTGCTGCCTCCGGTCATCGAGCAATCCGTTTCGTTGACTGCTCAGATGCCGCAGATGATACAAAAGGTGCAGCAGACCGCTGAGGGGATGCAGACCCACCTGCGGGAATATGGCATTCAGGTCGCCGGGGGCGGACAGGCGCTCGCACAGCGCTTGTCCGCCTGGGGCGCGCAGGTTGCACAAAGCGCGCTACATCAGACGGGCGCGCTCTTTGACGCGCTGTCGCGTATGTTGATCGCGCTCGTACTGGCGATCTACTTTTTGCGAGAGCGCGAGACCTTTTGCTATCGCCTCTCCCTGTGCGTCCCGCTGCGCTACCGTAAAAAATTTCTCGTCGCAACCGCGCAGATGAGGCGCGAACTCGCCCTGTATTTAAAGGGCCAGGCGACCGTCAGCGTCTTTGTCGGCTGCCTAACGGCCCTCTTCCTTTGGCTGCTGGGCGTGCCCTACTATCTCCTCTTGGGATTGGCCATGGGCATTTTGGATATCATCCCCTATTATGGGCCCGTCATCGGGACGATTCCGGTGCTGCTGTTTTCGATCGATCTGGGCTATCAAAGGATGCTGCTCGCCCTGCTCGCCGTCGTGCTCGTTCAGCAGTTGGAAGCCAACTGGCTCAGCCCCCGCATCATGGGATCGAGCACGGGGGTGCATCCGGTGGCCGTCATCCTTCTGCTTACGCTGGGCAGCAGCGTCGATGGGATCCGCGGTATGTTGCTTGCGCTGCCCCTCTATTTAGCCGGACGCGGGTTTTGCCACGCTGCCCGTTATTACCAAGGATGATACATGAAAATTTTAAAATCTATTTTTCGCGTTTCCTTGCCTTTTTTTTCAGAAGTCGGTATAATACCACCATATAGCACAGAAAGTGGGGCGAACTCGCATGGCAGATCGTTTTGAGAAGGATACGCAGTTTTTCCGCCCTGTGAGCGAATCTGCGGACGACGCACATTCCATCCTGGTGCGTGTCTACGATGCGCTGCGTGCGAAAGGGTATGATCCGATTACGCAGATCGTCGGCTACCTGATGAGCGGCGATCCGACCTATATTACGAGCTACCAAAGCGCGCGCTCCCTCGTTTGCCGCATTGAACGTGACGAATTGATGGAAGAACTCGTGCGCTCTTACATCGAACACAACGCTTAGAAGGGGATACGATTTTGCGCATCTTAGCACTGGACGTGGGGGACAAGCGAATCGGCGTCGCGGTAAGCGATCCGCTGGGGATCACAGCGCAGCCCATCGAAACCTATACGCGCATCGGCTATGGCCCGGATGTGCGGCATATGTGCGAATTGGCCAGCGCGTATGAGACGGATACAATCCTTTGCGGGTTGCCGCGCAACATGGACGGCTCTTCAGGTGGGCAAGCCCAGCGCGTACGGGATTTTGCCGCCCAGCTCGAGGCGGCCGGGCTTACGATACATTATCAGGACGAGCGAATGACGACCTTAAGCGCCGAGCGCGCGCTGCTGGAAGCGAATATGCGCCGCGACAAGCGCAAGCAGAAGGTCGACATGATTGCGGCTGTCGTCATCCTGCAGGCATTTCTGGATGCCGGCGGTTTGAAGAATAAATCAGGATCCCAAATGAGGCCGGAGGAAAGTAAAATGAACGATATGGAAAGACTGGACGGCGTTGATGAGGAACAAGAGGGCGTCGTCGAACTGATCGACGAGGACGGGCAGAGCGTGCGGTTTGAGCATCTGATGACGCTGGAGCACGAGGGCGACCTGTACGTCATGCTCACCGCGCTGGAAGCTACGCCTGATACGGACGCCGACGAGGTTTTCATCCTCAAGATCGACAAAGACGAGCAGGGCGAAGACTGCTACGTTACCGTTGACGACGAAGACACCTTGCAGGCGGTCTTCGACAAGTTCGTCGCGATCAGCGAGGCGGATGGATTGGATGACGGCGCGGAAGAATAATGCGGAGGAATTTGCAAATGGATGAGCAGTTGGATCCGACGATCGTCGAGCTGACCGATCATAACGGCAGAACATTTCAATTCCGCTATGTGCTGGCGATGGAGGTTGCCTGTAAGACGTATGTCGTCCTGAGCGAGCTGGAGCCGTGCAATGAAGCCCGCGAGGATGAGCTGCTCTTCCTGCGCGTTGAAAAGACGGCCGACGGCTTGGATGAATACGTCGTGCCGGACGATCCGGCGGAGGTCGAATCCGTATTTGAAAAATATGTCGCCTATACGCTCAAACAGGCGATGGAGAGCGTAGAGGACGAATGCGATTGCGACCATGGGCACGATGGGTGTGCTTGCGAAATGGATGAATGCCGCGGGCATGATCACATAATTCATTAAAAAGACTTGCTTTTGGTTCAAACCGGTGGTATAATGTCGAAAATTAAAAGCGTTGAGGGAGACAATGCCCGCGAACATCGTGTCACGCAGAGAGGGCGGCCTTGGCTGTAAGCCGCCTGTGTCCGATGCGGGAAATTCACTCCGGAGCTGCTTTGCTGAAAGAAATCATAGGCAAAGCCGGGAAAGCGCCCGTTATCCGTGCGAGGCCTTACCGCATCTCGGTGCGCGAGGCGAAATTGGGTGGTACCACGAAGCTGCACCAGCTCTCGTCCCTATGCGGACGAGGGCTTTTTTATGGACAGAAAAGGAGGATCTTCATGAACATGCACGAGCAATTGCAGCAGATTCAATCTGAGCTCAGGGATCAGCTGCAGCAGATTCAGGATTCAGGCGCGCTGGAAGCCCTACGGCTGCGGATGTTAGGCAAAAAAGGGAGCCTTACGCAGATTTTGCGGTCGATGGGCCAGCTCTCCGCCGAGGAACGCCCGGCGATGGGTCAGCTTATCAACAACGCCCGCGAGGAAATGACCGCGCGCATGGACGAGGTGGCCAAAAAGGTTCAGGCGGCGGAAAAAGAAGCGCGTCTGCGCGCGGAAAAGCTGGACGTCACGCTTCCCACGCCGGGCTCGCGGCAAGGCTGCCTGCACCCGGTTTCTCTGGTCGTGAGCGAAATTACCGACGTGTTCACGGGGATGGGCTTCGAGGTCGTCGAAGGGCCGGAGGTCGAGCTGGATCACTTCAATTTTGAGCTGATGAACCTCCCTAAGAATCATCCGGCCCGCGATGCGCAGGATACGTTCTACTTCGACGAAAACGTACTGCTGCGCACGCATACATCCCCGGTGCAGGCACGCGTTATGACGACGCGCAAGCCCCCTATCCGCGTCATTTGCCCTGGCCGCGTATATCGCGCGGACGAGGTGGACGCTACGCATTCGCCGGTGTTCCATCAGATGGAAGGATTGGTCGTGGATGAGGATGTCACCATGGCGGATCTCAAGGGCACGCTGGACGCGTTCGCGCGGCGCCTGTACGGAGACGACATCAAGACGCGCTTTCGCCCCTCCTTCTTCCCGTTCACAGAGCCGTCCGCCGAGGTCGATCTCACATGCGTCGCATGCCACGGCAAGGGCTGCCGCGTTTGCAAAGGGACGGGATGGATCGAGGTATTGGGCTCCGGCATGGTGAACCCAAAGGTGCTGGAGATGTGCGGCATCGACAGCGCGCGTTACAGCGGCTTTGCGTTCGGGGTGGGCATGGAGCGCATCGCGATGCTGCGATACGGCATAACGGACATGCGTATGCTATACGAGGGGGACCTGCGGTTCCTTTCACAGCTGCGCGCGGATTGACGATAGGCCGATAGGGAGGAGAATGAACATGAAAGTACCGATGCAATGGCTGGAGCAATATGCCGACGTCCCGGTTTCGGCAAAGGAATATGAAGAACAGATGATCATGCACGGCACCGGCGTCGAAGGCATCGAGGATATGGGCGCGCAGGTACAAAACGTCGTCGTAGGCCGCGTGCTTTCCATCGCAAAGCATGAAAATTCAGATCATATGGTGATCTGTCAGGTGGACGTAGGCGAAGAGGTTCTGCAAATCGTCACGGGCGCGCCCAACGTCTTTGAAGGCGCGCTGGTCCCCGTGGCCAAGTGCGGTGCGGTGCTGCCGGGCGATAAGCGCATACAAAAAGGTAAGCTGCGCGGCGTCGAATCCTACGGAATGCTCTGCTCCGGACCGGAGCTTGGCGTTCCGGCGGAGCTTTACCCATCCGTAGGCGACGAAGGGATTCTCATTTTTCACGAGGAATACCCGCTCGGCGCGGACGTACGGCCTATCCTGGGTATCGACGGTTTGATCGTGGACTTTGATATTTTGGCCAATCGCCCGGATTGCCAATGCGTATGGGGCGTCGCCCGCGAAACCGCCGTCACGCTGGGCACCAGGTTCAAAAAGCCGGAAATTGCGGTGAGCGGCGTGCCCGGCAAGATGGACGATTACGTACATATCGAAGTGCGCGATACCGACCTGTGCCCGCGTTATGTCGCCCGTGTTATCAAAAACGTCCATATCGCACCCTCGCCGATGTGGCTTCGCAAGGCGCTTCACGGCTGCGGCGTGCGCTCGATCAACAACATCGTCGACATCACGAACTATGTGATGCTCGAAACGGGGCACCCGATGCACGCGTTTGACCTGTCCAAGGTGCGCGACGGGCACATCATCGTCCGTCGTGCGATCGAAGGGGAAACGATCGTGACGCTGGACGGCAAGGAGCGCGCGCTTACGCCGGAGATGCTCGTCATCGCGGACCGGCAGAGGGCAACAGGCATCGCAGGCGTCATGGGCGGCGAGGAGTCCGAGATCGCCTTGGGTACCCAGACGGTCATGTTCGAATCCGCCGCGTTCGAGCACACCAATATCCGCGTAACCTCGCGCGCGCTGGGCTTGCGCACGGAGGCCTCCGGCCGTTTTGAAAAGGGCGTATGCCCGGCAACTGCCAGAGAGGCGATCGACCGTGCCTGCCAGCTGGTGGAGATGCTGCAGGCGGGCGAGGTCATCGACGACGTGGTGGACGTCTACCCCGATCCCGTTCCCACCCGGATTGTGGAGGCTTCCGTCAAAAGCATCTGCCGCCGCATCAGCGTAGAGGTGCCCGGCGAAAAGATGAAGGAGATCCTCGAGGCGCTGGCATTCGGCGTGGAGCTGGAGGGCGACCGTATGCGCGTGACGGTGCCTAACTACCGCGAGGACGTCGAGATGGAGGCGGACATCTCTGAGGAGGTGCTGCGCATCTACGGCTTTGAACACCTCGGCTCCACGCTGCTGCGCGGGGAAACAACGCCGGGCGGGCGTAGCCAGAGCATGCAGCTGACAGATAAGGCGGGCCGCATCCTCGTGGGCATGGGGATGTACGAAATCAAGAACTTCTCCTTCGTGAGCCCCAGGCTGGTCGATAAGCTGAACCTCGCGCAAGACGATCCGAGGCGATGCGAGCTGCGCCTGCTCAATCCCTTAGGGGAGGATACGAGCGTCATGCGCTCCACGCTCGCGGCGTCCATGCTGCAGACGCTTTCGCTCAATCAAAGCCGCGGCAACGCACAGGCGATGCTCTTTGAGATCGCTCCCGTATTCGACACCCGGCGGCGTACGGCGGAGGGCCTGCCGGACGAGCACCTAATGCTCTCGATCGGCGCTTATGGGCCCCAGGCTGACTTTTACACGCTGCGCGATGCGGTAAACGAACTGCTGCGCCAATTCGGAATCGAATGCGCCATAGAGCCCGCGGCCGAGCCGTATCATCATCCTGGCCGGGCGGCCGTGCTATGCAAGGGGGATATCTGCGTCGCCCGCATCGGCGAGGTGCATCCGGACGTATTGGCGGCCTTTGATATGGGAAGGGCGCTACTCGCAGAGGTCGATCTGCGCGCGGTGGATCAGTTGAAGAAACCCATGGGCGAGATTCGCCCCCTGCCGCGTTTCCCGGCCGTGACGCGCGATTTGGCGCTCGTGATGGACGAAGAGGTGCCGGTCGGCACGGTTCTAGACTCTATCCGCAGGGCGGGCGGGGCGTTGCTCGAGAGCGCCGTAATGTTCGATATCTACCGCGGCGCGCAGATGCTCACGGGCAAAAAATCCGTAGCGTTCTCGCTTATCTTCCGCAGCCCGGAACGCACGCTCGTCGACGAAGACGTGAACGCCGTCATGAAGCGGATTCTATCCAATTGCGAAAAAGAATTCGGCGCGCTCCTTCGCGCATAAGGAGGCAACATGGCCGGTCTAAACCTCCGCGTTGACGCGGCGACCCCAAAATTTGCGCTGCTCGGCGGGAAGCTTGCGCACACCTGGTCACCGCAAATACACAATTCGCTCTTTGACGCCAGGGCGCTCAACGCCGTTTACATCCCGCTGCCCGTGGCTGGCGATTCGTTGCCTTGCGCGATCGATGTGCTGCGGCAAAGCTTTGCGGGCTTCAACGTGACGATCCCTTATAAGGAAGCCGTGATTCCGTTACTCGATGAGCTGGACGAAGCTTCGTCGGCCTGCGGTGCGGTCAATACCGTGTCGATCAGCGAACGGGGCCTGCTGACCGGACACATCACGGACGGCCTGGGCATGATGCGCGCGCTGCAGGAAGCCTGGATCGATACGGACGGGATCGAGGCCGTCGTCCTCGGAAACGGCGGCACCGCGCGCGTCGCCGCCTATGAAATTCTGCGCCGCGGCGGGCGCGTCACGCTCGCCGCCCGCGACCTTACGCGCGCGCAGGGGCTTGCGGCCGCGCTTTCGGATACGCAGCGGGACGGACACAACCGCCTCGCCTGTACGAAGCTGGACGACATTCAGGGCGCTTACGACCTGCTGATCAACTGCACGCCGGTGGGCATGTATCCAGCTACAGGCGTAAGCCCTGTAGACGAAGAGGTCGTCGCCCGATGCGCCGCGGTTTTCGACGCCGTATACAATCCGCCCCAGACGAAGCTGCTCGACTATGCGGGTAGGCAGGGCATCAAAGCCGTCGGCGGATTTTCCATGCTTTTTTATCAGGCGGTTGAGGCGCAGAAGATCTGGCTCGGCAGGTTGCCCACCCCCAAAAGCCAGCGGGAAATATACAAGCTGCTGGAGCGTGAGATCTGAAGATAATAAAAAAGTCCCCCGTCTGTTGAAAAAACGGACGGGGGTCTGTTTTGCATTAGAGATGAAGGCCGTTGTTGATGTAGCCGGCAAGTATTTCCGCGATCTTGGCGTTTTTACCGCCCTTTGCGACGATGACGTCGGCGTATTCGATGTAATTGCGAATATAATGGTCGAACATCGGCTTTACCGTACCCAAATACTGCGCGGCGATGCCGTCTATGTGGCGGCCCCGTTCGTTGATATCGCGGCTGATCCGGCGCAGCAGGCAAATATCGGGTTCTACATGCATGTAGAGCTTCAGGTTCATCATATCGCGCAGGCGCTCGTCGTAGAAGACGTGAATTCCTTCCAGGATGACGACCTCGCGCGGCAGGATCAGCTCGTCGGTATCCGCTCGCCGGTGCCGCGCATAATCGTAGCGCTTGCGCGTAATCGGACGGCCGGCAAGTAGCGCCTGCATATCTGAGCGGAGCAGGTCATGGTCGAAGATCCCCGGTTCGTCGTAATTGAGCCGCGCACGCTCTTCGAAGGGAAGATTTGGATGATCCAAATAGTAAGCATCCTGATTGATGATACATATTTCCCGCGTTGCCATCGCGGAGAGCTCCTGCGCCAATGTGGACTTACCGCTGCCGCTCGCGCCGCATATTCCGATGAACATTTGGATCACCCTTTCTTCGCTTTAGAGAACATACCATTTTTCGCATGGCTTTGTCAAGCGCTAACCTATTTTGTTCAAACTTGTTTGATTTTGTTTTTTCATATGGTATCATAGGGGAAGTATGAAGCGAAGGGGTTGAGCGGTACGAAAGGCGATAAACAGGAAAAGACGGATCATCGCGCGCAGGCGGGTGAGGTCGCCCGCCTGGCAGGGCCGGCGATCGCCGAAAACCTATTGGTGACGCTGGTGCAATACGTCGATACGGCGATGGTCGGCAGCCTGGGCGCGGTCGCTACTGCGGCGGTTGCGGTGAACGCGTCGCCGATGTGGCTCTTAAACGGCATCATGACCTCGATCGGCGTGGGCGGCATGGCGTTGGCCTCCCGCTTTTTTGGAGCGGGCGAACGGCGTAATGCGCAGCGCGTCTGCGCGCAGATGGCGACGTGCGCGCTCGCGCTCTCCGCATTTTTAATGGGGCTCGTCTGGGCAATTTCCGACGCCTTACCCGTATGGATGGGCGCTGAGATGCAGGTGGCGCGATTGGCGAGCGATTACATCCGCATCGTTGCGCTCGGATTCATCCCCAATTATATGGGCATCGTGCTGGCGAACGCGCTGCGCGCCGTGGGCGATATGCGTACGCCTATGCTGCTTACAGCGGCGGCTAACGTGCTCAACGTCATCGGAAATTTCCTGCTGATATTCCCGACCCGGCCGGTCTCTTGGGGCGGGTTTGAATTGGTATGGTGGGGGGCCGGCCTGGGCGTTCGCGGCGCGGCCATTTCGACGGCGCTGTCGACAGCCGTCTCCGGGGCGATGATGCTCACGGCGCTTTGCCGTAGGGATCAGCAAATTCGGCTGCGCTTAAAGTACATGCGTCCGCAGCGGGCGCTGCTGCGCCGCATGTTCAGGGTAGGCATTCCCGCCGCGCTCGAGCGCGTTGCAATCAACGTGGGGCAAATGATCTTCGCCCGCATCGTCGCCTCGTTCGGTACCGCGCAGTTGGCGGCGCATCACCTGGCGATCACCGTCGAATCCCTCGGCTACATGCCCGGCTTTGGCATTCAGGCTGCGGCCACGACGCTCGTAGGCCAATCGCTCGGCGCTGGGGACGCCGCCCGGGCGGAGCGCTACGGACACATCTGCAACCGGTTAGGCCTCCTGTGTATGTGCGTTGCCAGCGTGCTGATGATTGTGCTCGCGCACCCGTTGATGGCGCTTTTCACGAGCGATGCCAAGGTGCAGCAGATCGGCGCGCGATTGCTCTACTTCTGCGCCGCGGAGGAGCCCTTCTTTGGCGTCGCAATCGTGATGAGCGGCGCCCTTCGGGGAGCGGGAGATACGCGGGTGCCCTTTTATATCTCTCTATGCACGATGTGGTGCGTGCGTCTGGTCGTAGCGTACCTTTTTGGCATCCTGCTCGGCTTTGGCATATACGGCGCTTGGGCCGGTATGGTGGCAGATCTTGCGGTGCGCGGCATCTGGCTGCGCTTGCGGTTCGCTAAAGGTGAATGGAAGACGCTTACGGTATAAAAACAGAAACTGGAAGAGACTTCACGTTCCTTTCCGCTGTCTATCAAACAGTGCATTATAGAAAGGAGCGTGACGGTATGAAGGCTGCCCGAGGATTGAACGCCTTGGCACGGATAGGAGCGATTTTGATGGTTTTATCTGCCCTGAGCATACCGATATTCGAAACGCGAGCGAGCGTACCGGAACCCAAAAAACAATTGATGAGCGCAGCCTATCTGATGGATAGAGGCTCGCTCACGCTGCGGGACGCGGATGCGCAGCATTTGACACATCTGTATTACGCATTCGGGCTCATAGAGGACGGCGAGTTGACGGTATCGCACCTGCGCCAATGGGATAAGCTCTTGCGTTATCGCGAAAAATTTCCGCACATCCGTCTTATTCTAGCCATCGGCGGCTGGGGCGCGGACGGGTTTTCACAAGCGGTTAAGACCGAAGAGACGCGATCGCGCTTTGTGAACTCCATCGTTGAGACGATCCGCGCATACGACCTGGACGGAATCGATTTAGATTGGGAATACCCGACGCTGAGCACGGGCGGTATCGCCGCTTCCGACGGGGACAGGGAAAACCTCGTGTCTCTCGTCCGCGAGCTGCGGGGGGCGATGAACCGTCTGGAGGCGCAGACGGGGAAGCGGTATCAACTGAGCCTCGCGGTCGGCGCATCGGAAGGAATCCTGAAGGGGATCGACGCCCGGGCGCTGAGCGGCCTGATCGACTGCGTGAACGTCATGACCTACGACTTGCGGACGGAAAAAAAGGCGACGCATCAGGCCAATCTCTATCCCGCTGCCTATGACGACAGCGAGATCAGCGCGGATACCGCCATCCGGCTTCTGCAGTCGATGGGCTTTGCCCGCGAGCAGCTCGTCATCGGCGGCGCGGCCTACGGCCGCATTTGGACGGGCGCCACTGAACTGGGGGGCAGCACGCTGAGCAAGGGAAATAAATCGATCGCCTACGACAAAGTCCGTTCGGAATACATGTCTCAGGACGCTTATACCTACCATTGGGACGAGACGGCGATGGCGCCCTATTTGCTCGGAGAACAGACGTTTATCAGCTTTGACGATCCCCGGTCCATGCGCCTCAAGGCGGAGTATGCCAGGGATCGTGGGCTCGGCGGCATGATGTTTTGGGAATATACGCAGGATTCCTCCGGCGATCTGCTCCGCGCGATGTCTCTGGGGTTGAGAACCGATTGAGGGGAGACGCATAAGCTGTATTGAGCGCACTGTAAGCCCGGAGCGGATCGCTCCAAACGGCTTCAGGCGGAAAGGAGCAGCTATATGAATCATCCCCATTGCTTCCCGGGCGCCTGCGCGCCGGCACCGTGCAGCCCTTGCTGCGAAGTGCCTCGTCGTTATTTGGTAGACCGGATCCTCTGTTCCGGCCGGGAGTGGATCCGGTGTTTGGATACATGTCTATGTGTGACGGGCATCTGCGACTGCCTGCCCACGCCGCTCACGCTGACAGAGGTTTGTTATGACGGATCGCCCGTACAGTATAGGGAATGCGCCGGCGCTCAGCGCGGCGCGCTCGTATACGAGGTAGATATCCCGCTGCGCGTGACGCTGCAGGATGCCTGCTGTTGCCTGCATACCGGATGCGCAAAGGTATGTGTCCGGGTATGTATCCCGCTCAACTGTCCGCGTGGAGAATGCTGGCAGACGCGCGCGGTCTTCGTACCGTGCGTACGCCTCGTGTGCGGGCCGGTTTGTTCGCAGGGGCTGTCCTTCGACGTACGGCTGGAATGCATCGTCGAAGCGTATCTGGTGCGTCCCGAGCCGATCGGCGCCGCCGATCCGTGCCGGCCCATGCCTAGGCCGCTGCCGCTCTATCCGGTTCCGTACGATCAACGCATACATTGACGAGAAGATTCGGTTTTTCGGTTGTGCTTCTCGGTTCCTTGCGGTATAATGGATGAACAATCATCTGTAAGGAACGGAGAGAAACGGCATGAAAGCACTCGAAGATAAAATCCGTACGGAAGGACGGGCGCTAAACGCGGATGTGCTCTTGGTGGACTCCTTTTTAAACCACCAGGTTGACGTAAAACTGATGAAAGCCGTGGGCGAGGCCTTTGCCGCCTATTTTGCGGGCAAAGGCATTACACGAATCCTCACGGTGGAGAGCTCCGGCATCGCCCCGGCTGCGATGACCGCTCTAGCTATGGATTTACCGCTCGTCGTATTGAAAAAACAGGCGTCGCGCATCATGGACGGCGACGTGGTGCACACGCGCGTGCAGTCCTTTACGAAGGGCACGCAGTATGAACTGACGCTCAAGCGCCGGTTTGTATGTGCCGACGATAAGGTTCTGCTGATCGATGACTTTCTGGCCAGCGGGGAAGCGGCGCTCGGCGTGCATCGTCTGCTCAGCGAGCTCGGCGTACAGCTGGCGGGGGTAGGCATCGTGATCGAGAAAGCCTTTCAGCCCGGCCATGAGCGCCTGCAGGCGCTAGGCTGCGACGTTTGCTCCCTGGCCCGCGTCAAACGTATGGATGTGGATACGATCGAGTTCGTCGACGCATGATTTTCAAACAGACGGCGCTATCCGAAAAGGATAGCGCCGTCTGTTTGAAAATATCCTCAGGCAAAGGGGTTCTCGTCTTTGTAAAGCATGCCCTTGGGCTGATTGAAGCAGACGTCTTCAACGCCCATGCACTTGAGGGCTGCGAAGAGCACTTTTCCCACGCTCGCAAAGGCGACCGCGCCGTGGTGCGGATAGTGCTTAGCGACGAGCACGTGGCGGTAAAAGCGCCCCATTTCCGGGATGGCGAAGACGCCGATGCCGCCGAACGAACGCGTCGCGACGGGCAGGATTTCGCCCTGGGCGACATAGCTGTGCAGCGCGGTATCCGCGCCGCTTTGCAGGCGGAAGAACGTGATCTTGCCCGCTTTCAAATCGCCCTCGAGCGTTCCGCGCGTGATATCGGGCTCCTTGTCCGGCTCCAGCGAGCGCTTCATGATGCGCTGGAACTTGATTTCGCCCTTTTTGAGATGGCACAGCGGGGTATTGCCGCAGTGGAAGCCCATGAACGTGTCCTGCAGCGTGTAGGGAAATTTCCCTTCGATTTCATCTGCGAACATATCTGCCGGTACAGAGTTGTTGATGTCGAGCAGGGTGGGGGCAACCTCGGTGGCGCAGGCGATGATGTATTCGCTCAGTGCGCCGAAGATGTCTACTTCGCAGGAAACCGGGATGAGGCGGGCGGTCAGACGCGCGTTGACGTAACAGGGCACGAAGCCGAATTGCGTCTGGAAGGAGGGCCAGCACTTGTTGGCAAAGCAGAAATACTCGCTCGCCCCCTTATTCTGTTCAGCCCAATCGAGCAGCGTGAGCTCGTATTGCGCCAGGCGCGGTAGGATGCCCGGCATGCGGTTACCCTCGCCCAGCTCTTTTTCCATGTCAGCGATCACGCCTTCAATGCGCGGATCGTCTTTATGCGCGTTGTAGGACGCATAAAGATCGAGCTCGGAGTTCTCCTGAATCTCTACGCCTAGGTCAAAGAGCGCCTTGATCGGCGCGTTACAGGCCAGGAAATCATACGGCCGCGGGCCGAATGTGAAGATCTTCAGATGCTTCAGGCCGATTTGGACGCGCGCGATCGGGACAAACTCGGCGATCATGGAGGCGACCTGCGCCGCCGTGCCGACCGGATACTCCGGGATATAGGGCCGCAGATGCCGAAGCGCAAGGCTATAGCTGCAATTGAGCATTCCGCAATAGGCGTCGCCACGCCCCTCGATCAAGGAGTCGCGGCTCTCCTCAGCCGCGGCGACGACCATCGCAGGCCCGCCAAATTTTTGGATCAGCTGTGTTTCGGGGCCTTCGGGACCGAAGTTGCCCAGAAAGAGCACCAGGGCGTTACAGCCATTTTCCCGCAGCTCGGCAAGCGCCTTCAGGCCGTCCTTTTCGTTTTCGACGGTCGTCTTGACCTCGACGATCTCGCCGCCTGCCTTCCGATAGGCGTCGACGACCGCCGCCCGGCGGCGCTCGGACAACGCGATGGGGAAGCAATCCCGACTGACCGCAACGATGCCAAGTTTAACCTCAGGAATATTGCGCATAAATAGTACCTCCTCATGATGATGGGATCGATACCTTATTCTAACATAAAACGTGCAGAATGAAAACGATTCTTTTCAAAAATCGTACATCCTGTTTGCATACAGACAAAAACATGGTACAATAAAGCCTGACAAAAGGAGCGATCACGTGAGAGTGTTGGATTTGGATCTCGACTTTTTTCTGAGCGATTGTTGCCCGCTGGCCGCGCCGGGGGCGAGGCCGGACGAAGGATGCGCCGCAGCCTGGGAGGCGGAGCGCGTCGACGCCTTTTTACAGGCGCATTGCGGCCTGCATAAGGAGCGCCCATTGCCGGGCCGCATTTTCGATACGCACGATCAGGCGCTCGATTTTTGGCAACAGATGATGGAAAGCGGTCGGCTTTCGGCGCCCTTTACCGTCGTGCACGTGGACGCGCACGCAGACCTGGCCATCGGCCCGCCCGGTCCCGACTTCGTGCTCAAGGCGGTGCTGACGAAAGACGTATCAAGCCGCCCCGCACTCGCCTCTTACCGGAGCGGGAAAAAGCTTGACGAGGCGAATTACCTGCTCTTCGCGCTCGGCTTCCGGTGGATCGACGATTTGACCCTCGTGCGCATCGAGCGATCTAAGCCGGATATTCCGCCGGTATTGCGCAGCGGAGAAAACGCGCTGCGGCTCACGTCGGATATTGCCCGTCTGATGGAAGCAAAGCACGGGCGTGAACCGAGCGTTCCGCTGCATGTCGTAGACGACTGGCGTGCCTACCGGGGCGGCGCATTTGACTTCATCACGCTCGCCAGATCACCCCGGTATGCGCCGCGCAGCGCGGATGCATTGGTGCCGGTGATTCAAGCGTATATCGATCCGCAATGAGGAGGATGCCTATGATGCATATCGGTTGTCACCTGTCGGCTGCCAAGGGTTTTGAGGCGATGGGGCGTCAAGCGCTCGCCATCGGCGCCGATACGTTTCAATTCTTTACGCGCAATCCGCGCGGCGGTAGCGCCAAGAAGCTCGACGAGACGGACGTACAAAGACTCCTGAAGCTACTTAAAGAAGAGAAATTTACGAAAATATTGGCGCACGCGCCCTATACGCTCAACGGCTGCTCGGCGGATGAAAGCGTCCGCGCCTTTGCGCTGCGCACGATGCAAGACGATTTGGAGCGTCTTGAGCATTTGCCGGGGAATCTGTATAATTTTCATCCGGGATCGCACGTAGGGCAGGGGGCGGAGCGCGGCGTGGAATGGATCGTCCGGATGCTGGACGCGCAGTCCCTTGAAAGCATCGCAACCACGGTGCTGCTCGAGACGATGGCGGGAAAGGGCAGCGAGGTCGGCGGCACTTTTGAAGAAATCCGTGCGATCATCGACGGCGCCAGGCATGGCGATTTACTCGGCGTTTGCTTGGATACCTGCCATGTTTATGATGCGGGATACGACATCGTGAACGACCTGGACGGCGTGCTCGAGCGCTTTGACGAGGTGATCGGCCTGCAAAGACTGCGGGCGATTCACTTAAACGACAGCAAAAACCCCTTCGCCAGCCACAAAGACCGGCATGAAAAGATCAATCAGGGCAGCATAGGGCTCGAGGCCATGACGCGGCTTATCAACCATCCCAAGCTGCGCAGCCTGCCGTTCTATCTGGAGACGCCCAATGAGATCGACGGATACGCCGCAGAGATCGCCTTACTGCGCAGCAGGTACGGCACATGAAGTTCGATGCGGATGGCATCCATCGTTGGGTTCTCGAACGCGCTGAACCGTCCTACCAGGCCTTCTCCGCGGCTTTGCTGCCCGGGGTTGAGGATTTGGCCGGCGTGCGTCTGCCCATCTTGAGGCGCCTTGCGCACAGCTTGGCGGCAGAAGACGCAGCCTACTACGTGGGCGAGATATCGAACAAAACCTTTGAGGAGCGGATGCTGCGCGGGCTGGTCATCGGGTATGCGAAGGTCGGGGGCGATACCCGCTGGGCGTGGGTGGACGCTTTTTTACCGTCGATCGACAACTGGTCGATCTGCGATAGCTTTTGCATCACGCTCGCCGGTGCGATGGATAGGGAGGAGGCCGAATCCGTCTGGCCCGCGATCAAGGCCTATGCCAAGAGCCCACAGCCCTTTACGGCCCGTTTTGCCGTCGTCATGACGATCGACGCATATATGCAGCCGGAACGATTAGACGAGGTATTGAGCGTCCTCGAGGCGATGCGTCAGAGCGACTATTACGTACGGATGGCGGTCGCATGGGCGCTCGCGACCGCCTGCGCCGTATCGTCCTACAGGACGATACGCAGCCTTAAAGACGGGAAGTATGATCCTTGGGTCCTAAAAAAAGCGGTGCAAAAGATCGGGGAATCCAGGCGCGTCCCTAGTGAAGACAAGGCGGCGGCGAGAAATATATTGCAAAAAAGGAGTACAAGATGAAAGAAATCCAAACCGTCACCCTTGTGGGATTGGGCGCGCTCGGCGTCCTATTTTCCAGCCAAATGGCGCGCGTGTTGCCGGGAGATAAATTGCGCATCCTTGCGGACGATAAGCGCGTTTCGCGCTACCGGCGGGAAGGCGTCTTTTGTAACGGAAAGCCCTGTGACTTTTGCTATATGACGCCTGCCGATCCCTGTCCGCCCGCGGATTTGGTGCTCTTTACGGTCAAGCAGGGAGGGCTGGCGGAGGCGCTCGACCTGGCGGCGCCTCATATCGGCCCCGATACGTTGCTCCTTTCCGCGCTCAACGGCATCACGAGCGAGCGGGAGATTGCCGCCCGCTACGGGAAGGAGCGGGTGCTCTACTGCGTAGCCCAGGGTATGGACGCCGTCAAGGAGGGCAATTGCCTGACGTTTTCGCAGCCGGGGCAGCTTTGCATCGGCGAGGCGTCGCCGGGCGCGCCCAGTGAACGCGTACGCCGGGTATGCGATTTTCTCACGGCGGCCGGCATCCGATGCGAAGCGTCGGACGATATGCTGCACCGTCAGTGGGGGAAGCTGATGCTCAACGTAGGCGTCAACCAGACTGTCGCCGTCTACAGGGGAAATTATGGCACCATACAACGCCCAGGCGAGGCGCGGGAACTGATGATCGCCGCCATGCGCGAGGTCATGGCCCTCGCACCTTATGAAGGCGTGCATCTCACGGAGGTAGATTTCGACTACTGGATCGGCTTGCTCGATACGTTATCCCCGGAGGGGAAGCCCTCGATGGCCCAGGATGTCGATGCCGGCCGCAAGACGGAGGTTGAGCTGTTCGCCGGGACGATCTGCAGCCTTTCCCAGAAGCACGGACTGCACGCGCCGATCAACGAACGGCTGCTGCAGGCCATCAGGGATATTGAGAATGCATAAACCAAAAGGAGCGTCGATCGACGCTCCTTTTACGATGGTTCAGGCTTTTGCATCTTTGATGGCGTTCGCGGGTTTTTTGCGCTGGGCGCCGCTCCATGCGTGCATGACGAGCGCCACGGCGATGACGCCGTAGGAGATAAACACGCGGAAATACTCGCCGATCGCCGCGTTGCCGAAGACGTTTTTGCCAGCATCCGGCGCGACGATGAAGAGCAGGTGGAACAGGATACAGCCCAGCAGCGCCTGCGCGTTCGTCGCACGCACGATGGATGCGCCGCCGACGAGAATCGCCGCGCCCGCGTACAGGCCGACCTGCTCGTGCGCGCCGTAGGTCTGCAGACTGCCCATGTTCTGAACGAAGATGAGCTGACCCCAGCCGGCGAGGATCGTAGAGATGATGATCGCGATGATGCGGATCTTATCTACGTTGATGCCCGAGGCATTCGCGACCGCCCCGCTTTGGCCGACCGCGCGGAATTGCTGGCCCAGGCGCGTGCGCATGATAACCACGTTAAACAGGCACAGAAGCGCCACCAAGCCGAATGTCGCCATCGGCACGTTGACCTTGGAAAAGAGCGCCTTGAGGGCCGGAATCTGAATGAGCAGGCACGCTGCGATCGGGAACGCGAGACAGACGCACAGCCGCTTTACATCGCGCTGATGGGAGAGGAGGAAGCGCACGACGCAGTAGAGGGCGATGACCGCCATAAAGGCGTAAAGCGCCTGCTCGAAGGGCAGCTTCCACAGGCCGTCGAGCGCGTATTTAAGCCCGCCCTCGCGGGAAAGGTCCATCGTATTGGCCACGCCGACGGAGCCCTTGATGACCAGAGAGGGGTTTTTGAGTGGGATCATGTTGCCAAAGACGAACAGGAAGAGCAGCTGATACAGACCGTTGGCGAAGTAGCCGAGAATCATCGAGCCGATCATTTCCTGCCCCTTCATCTTGTTGAGCAGCTTGCCGATCAAAAAGCCGAAGACGCCGGCGATCGGAATCGTCATCAGCGCGGCGACGGCGAAGCCTCCGATGCCGGGAATGCCCCATTCGAGCACCCACAGCAGCGCAATCTGCGCGCCCATGGCGCCGATCGTGATGGCGAAGTTAATGCCCATGCCTGCGACGATCGGGATGATCAACGCCAGCACCAGAAACGCGTTTCGCGACAGACGGCTAAATAGCTCGAACATGACGTGGGAGGGGGCCATGCCGGAGAGGACCATGCACACCGCACAAAGCAGTACGAACATCACCGTTACCGCGTTTTCGCGCAGAAATTCGGATAATAGTTTGCGATCACGCACGGGAAGCACCTCCTGACTTTGTCAGCGCATAAAGGATGATGCCGTTGGATATTAAAATGCGCAGCGTTTCCGAAATGGTGCTCTGGGGTACGAGCACGTTTGCGACCGGCATGCCGAGCGTAAGGACGCCCTGAAACAGGAACGTACCGATGATGACGTGGCTGATGCGCGCGCGCGACGTGCTTGCGCCGCCGATCAGGATGGCGGAGGCCGCGACAAAGCCGAGCTGACGTGGCGCCTGATAGAGCTGCATGAAGCCGTAGCTCTGGCTGTAGACGATGATACCGACGGCGCCGAGCATGGTAGAGAGCATGGTGCCGATCACACGCATCCGATCCACGTTAATGCCGGTCGCCTCCGCAAAGCGCGGATTGTTGCCGGCGGCGCTCATCGCGATGCCCGTCTTGGAGCGCATGAACATCCACATCAGCAGGCAGCACAGCCCCATGAACAGCAGCAGGCCGGTGGGGATGGTAATGCCAAAGACCTCAAAGGAGAGAAAATCGTTGAGCAGGTAGCGATAGGAGGATTTCAGGCTGAGCGTTACGCGCAGCCCGTCGCCCAGCGGCCACTTGAGCTCGGAGGACGTAAAGGGCAGCACGAGCCAACCGATGCACATGAGAGAGACGATCGAATAGCCCACATAGGTGGTGACGGCCATCTCATTGCCCTTTAGACGGTTGAGCAGCAACGAATACAGGAAGCCCAGAATTGCCGAGATGACCAGACCGACAGCGATGGCGAAAGCAAAGCCGGTCCACCCGCTCAGCCCCCATTCGATGCAAAGCAGGCCGCCCAGCAGGCCGCCGATGATGCCCAGCGGCAAGCCGAGGTTGAGGCTGATGCCGCACTGAATGCCCGGCAGCATCGCCAGTACGAGCACGCTGTTCATGCCCATGCGGACGATCGTATTGCCCAGCAGCGCCGGCAGCGATAGATCGTATAGCACAGCCAGAAGGCAAAGCAGGACGAAGAACATGCCGATGATGAGACGGGGGAGACCGAGCTTCTTCACGAGCGGCTGATAGAACAGCACGAGCAGCGCGAGGATGACGAGCCCGATCGCGACCGTGATGAGGTTGGTACCATTGCGCATGATGAAGTATTGAATGCCGTTTTGCTGCACGCCGGATGCCGCTAGGAAGCGGTCGTACTGCGTTTCAAAGCTGTCGCCCGCGCTATAGGTGATCGCGGTGATGGTAGCCTTGAGGGTATCGAGGATTTCGTCGTCCAGCTCCGGATAGATGGCCTTGAGGCTGCCCTTGAGCGCATCGTAGCGTTCATCCACCACGGATTGCAGGCGCAGCATTTCTTCGGTGGCGGCGAAGCCGGAGAGATCGACCTTTTTCTCGGTAGAGAGCGTATCGAGCTCCGCTTCGGAGTCCGCGGCCACCTCTTCTTCGACGCTTGATGTGATGTCCGCCGCGTGCTGCTCGATGTAGAGCGCTTGAGCCGCCATCTCCTCTTGGTAATAATCGCGCTGGGCCAGCGCCAAGCTTTCGATGGAGGCGTTGATATCGGTCGTATCGAGCGCGGAGATGTCTACGGAATCAAATTGCGCGCGCGCGCGCGCCTCCTCTTCCGCCTTGGCCGAGGCCTCGCGCACGGCGGACATTCCGCCGCCCTCGGCCTTGACCTTGGCGGCAGCCTCAGCCTTGGCCGCCTTGACATATGCTTCCGTGGCCCCTTCGCCGGCGGTATTGAGCACCGACTGCAGGCGCATGGTATAAAGCACATTTTGTCCGGCGGCGCCGCTGCGGGTCATCAAGCCATAGCCGCCCGTCGCGATGAGCACGACGGCGATCGCGGCGAAGACGGCGGCCGCGATTTTTTGCGCGGTGGTAGCTTTAAGCATGGCCGTCAGCTCCTTTCCCAGGTTTAATGCCGGACATGGCCAGACCGAAGTCTGCGTCTGAGCTGTCCGGCGGCAGCACGTCGACGACCTTGCCTTCCGCGACGATCGCAATGCGGTCACAGATGGATCTGAGCTCGAGCAGTTCGGACGACACCATGACGACCGTCATGCCCATTTCACGGTTGAGCTTGACGAGCGTTTCCAGCACCAGCTTTTTTGCGCCGATGTCGATGCCGCGCGTGGGCTCGGAGACGAAGAGCAGCTTGGGGTGCATGGTCAGGGCGCGGGCAATACATACCTTCTGTTGATTGCCGCCCGAGAGCGTGCCCGTATGCTGCAGAGGGGATGTGCAGCGAATATCGAGTTCCTTGATCATGCGCAGCGCATGGTCTCTAATCTTGCGGCCGTTTTTAAAGCGAAGCCCGGCGACAGCCGTTAGAAAATCGCCGTTAATCTGCATGGCGTTGAATACGATGTTATCTTCGATGGATTCGTCCAGCAATAGACCGACGCCGCGCCGGTCCTCCGAGACCATCGCGAGCCCGCTCTCAAGCGCCCTACGCGCGCTGCCCAGCTCCATCGGTTTTCCGAAGAGATCTGCCTTGCCTTGCGCGGGATAAACCCCCATGATTCCATTGGGGATGCCAACCTTGCCCTGACCTGCCAGTCCGCCTATGCCGAGGATTTCCCCTTCGTGGATCTCCAGCGACACGTCTACAACCTCTTCGCCGGGCATATCGACGCTCAAATGCGCCACCGAGAGGACGACCTTGGCGTCAGGGTTGGGCTTTTTGGGCTGCGCCTTGACCATCGCCTCATCCTTGCGGCCGATCATGAGCTCGGCGAGCTCCACGATGGTCGTATCTTTCGTTTCGCGCGTGGTGACGAGCTGGCCGTCGCGCAGGATGGTGATGGCGTTGGAGGCCGCGATCACCTCGTCCAGGCGATGCGTAATGAAGATAATGGCGATGCCTTGGGCGGCGATGTTCTTCATGACGCTGATCAGTTGATCCGCTTCGCTTTCCGTTAGCACCGCGGTCGGCTCGTCGAACACGAGCAGCTTTACGCCCGTCTTGTCGATCTCGCGGGCGATTTCGACGAACTGCATATATCCGACAGGCAGCCCCTTGACGAGCGTATACTCGTCGATCCCCATGCCCACGCTGTCCAGCGCTTTGCGGGCGTCGTTCGCCATCGCGCCCATGTCCAAGCGCTCCAGGTTTTTGCCAAATGCGCGGCTGAGCAGGCCGGGCCTGGAGATTTCACGATTGAGCTTGATGTTTTCTGTGATCGTAAAGCCGGGCAGCAGCATGAACTCCTGATGCACCATGCCGATTCCCTTGAGCATGGCGTCGTGCGGGGAAGAAATGGATACCTTTTGTCCGTCCAAATAAATTTCGCCGCCAAACCCGCCCGTGCTGTGGATGACGGGCATGCCAAAGAGCACGTTCATCAGCGTGCTCTTGCCGGCGCCGTTTTCACCGAGCAAGGCGTGGATCTCACCGGGACGGATGCGGACGGTTACATCCGAGAGAACGGTGTTCTCACCGTAACGCTTGGTGATCTCCTTCATTTCCAATACGTATTCTGCACCCAAATTAGGCGTACCTCCTCTAAGGAAAACCGACCCGCCTCAACGCAAGTGAAGCGGGTCGGCTCTCTTAACGGAATCAATCCGTCTGAGCTATGGATCAGAGATAATCCGCAAAGTCGACCGGCGCGAGCAGGATCGTGTAGTAGTTGTCGAAGGTCGTGCCTTCCGCGTTCGTGTAGTTCGCGATCTTGGCGCCTTCCAACTTCTGGTTGAACAGATTTTTGAGGGCCTCGCCGTCGTTGCGCTCGGTGATCTCGCCGGCGATGTAGGCCTTGGCATACTCAACGCCGATGTCGATGACGGTCATCGCGACGGGGGACGGCCAGGTGGAGAAGCGGTCGACCGCGTTGTACCCTTCCAGCTTAGCGGCGATCTGCTTGAGGGCGTCGGTGTCGTCGCCACCGATCTTCAGCTGGTCGAGGCCCAGGGTCGCCGGGAAGGCATGGTACGGGCTCGGGCAGCAGGGCTGCGGATAGTAAGCGTTTGCCTGAGACAGCACCGCGGTCTGCAGCGCCTCCTGCATGCCGCAGTTGGTCGTGAAGAAGGCGACCTTCTTGCCGGCGTACTTCTCCATCTGCGCGGGCACGTCCTCGAGGATGAACTGCTGAGAGGCGGAAGCGCCGGCCTCAGCGGTCGGGTCGGGCGCGGTCACGTCGACGAGCTCGATGCCCAAGGCCTCTGCGTTCTCCTTGAGCAGCTCGTGGCGGCCCACGATCAGCTCCATCGCCATGTGGCGGGGGAAGGAGTAATGGATGAGCACCTCGACGCCCCACTCGGCGCACTTTTCCATGATGGTGTCGCCCTGCATGACCTCGTCGGCGTACATGACGATATCGGCGGCGGCGGCGATGACGGCCGGGTCTTCCTGCGGGGTGCCGGCGATCGTCAGGATGTCGTCGCGGCCCATTTCCTTCAGCTTGTCAAAGCCGGCTTTCGCGCCGGGAACGGCCTGGCACATCACGATGGCCTTTACGTCGGGGTCGGAGCCGAACGCCACGATCTTGGCGACGGTCGTCTCCATCTCGGCCATGAAGCTATCCGGATAGGTATCGGTGATGATGTGGTCGGGATCGGCGGCCTGCGCACGCTCAGCAGCGCGGAACTCTTCTTCGCCCTGGGACGTGGTGCCCGTCAAGATCGCGATCTTGTAGTCGGCCAGAGCGCTGGCGCAGACGCCGAGCAGCATCGCGATGGTGAGGAGCATACAGAGCAGCTTTTTCATGTGGTTTCCTCCTTCAAATCTTCGGTCGATCGACCATCTATGGTACCCTCGTAGGGTTGCCAACAGAAGAAGACGCCCCAAAATGCGTACGTTTTGTGACACGGCGCAATGGGTGCTTTGGGGAAGCGCAACGCTCCCGAAAGCGTCCGTTGTTTTCTTTTTGGGCCGCGTATGGCCCATGTCCCGAAACGTACCATATATTGAATATTTCCATGATACCGTATGGAGAAAAAAATGTCAAGCACGAAATTGCATTTTTCTGACGAAAACAATGCATTTATTGTGAGGCTTTTTATGGCGGGTATTTTGACAGCCGCACGAATATATGATATACTTTATAAGTTCATGACTTTAACAAGTCGTTTCAACACGACAAAGAGCAGGAAAGAGGAAGCGCCATGGAAACTATCAAGAAATACATCGGCAAAGTGAAAAACGACCCCGAATTGATCCGCTATATTATCATAGGCATCTGTACGACGATCGTCAATTACATCGTATACGCTTTATTCACCCGTGTGATTACGCTGCATTACATGGCCGCCACCGTGATCTCTTGGACTGCGGCCGTGCTTTTCGCTTACGTTGCCAACAAGCTGTACGTCTTTCATTCCCATACGGACGGCAAAAAGGCGCTTGCCATCGAGTTTTTTAACTTTATTCTGATGCGCGTCGTCTCGTTGGGCGCCGAGGCCGCATTGATGTTCGTGCTCGTGAGCGGCCTACACGTTCACGACCTGATCGCAAAGCTCTTTGCGCAGGTCGTCGTAATCATCCTGAATTACGTCTTTTCTAAGCTTTATATCTTTAAAGGAAAAAAGCGTTGAGCGAAGGGGGCTGACTGACATCATGAAGACGAAATGTTTCAGGCGTCTGTGCGCGCTGTTCCTATGCCTCTTCTTAGCGCCTGTCGCCGCATTGGGCGGCGATTACGCGGTGAAGATCGACAAGAAGGATCTTTCACAGGCAGACGGCCTACCTAAAAGCATCCAGACGATCGCGCTCTTCCTGATGGATAGCGCCCAATCTACGGATGTTGAGACCGTCTTGCTCGCGACGATCGATAAAAGCAGCGGACGGGCCTGTATGACCGATCTACAGACCGATATTTTAGCGGAAATTCCGCAAGTTGGAAATCTCCCGCTTGCAAAAGCGCACGCATACGGCGGCCCCAACCTGATGATGAAATCACTCAACGAATTGCTAGGGCTCAACATCGGCAGCTATGTGACGCTGGACGTGAGCAGCTTTAGCCAGATTGCCGACAGCGTGGGCGGTATGCAGATGCCGTTAAACGCGCAGGAAGCGGCGGCGCTCGGTCTGGCTGAAGGGGCGCAGACGCTCAGCGGCGAGCAGACGACCGCCTATATGCGCCTGAGGGGCGGCGAGACGGACGGCAAAAGCCGGCAATACAAAGCCGTCATGCA
>JAEYAR010000061.1 GCA_023404715.1 Bacillota bacterium
GGGCTGGAAGCCCCCGAGAGTGGCCGCTTCAAGGGGTTACAGGGGAGTCCAGAGGGGACGAAGGGGGAAATCGGAATCCCCCTGTCCCCTTTGGCCCCAGCGGAGCGCGTTCCCCCGCCGGAGGCAGCAGCGTACGCCCACTGGGTCACGGGCGGGCGACCCAAGGTCGCCCCCACTTGTGCACCGAAGCATTATTCGAATTTAGCCACAGGCGGGCGCAATGCCCGCCCCCGATCAGCAAAAAAGGAGCCCGATGTATGAACCGCATTATCGCACTGGTCAATCAAAAAGGCGGCGTGGGCAAGACCACGTCCACCATCAACCTGGGCGCGGCGCTCGCGCGCGCGGGGCGGCGCGTGCTGCTCATCGACGTGGACCCGCAATCCAACCTGACCACGTCCCTGGGGCTGGACATGCAGGGCAAGCCCTCGCTCTACCGCGTGCTGCGCGGGGACGTCCCCGCCGCGGACGCCCTCGTCCAGCGCGAAGCCTACAGCGTGCTGCCCGCCTCCATCGACCTGTCGGGCGCGGAGATCGAATTCTCCACGGCCGCAGGCCGCGAATTCCTCCTGTCCGAGGCCGTCGAGCCCGTCAAGTCGCGCTTTGACTACATCCTGCTCGACTGCGCGCCCTCCCTGGGCCTGCTCACCCTCGGCGCGCTCACGCTCGCGGGCGAGGTCTTCATCCCCCTGCAGAGCGAGTACCTCGCGCTGCAGGGCATGAGCAAGCTGCTGCAGACGGTCGACGTCGTGCGCCGCCGGCTCAACCCGGGGCTTTCGATCACCGGCATCATCGCCACGCTCTACGACGCGCGCAAGCGCCTCAACCGCGAGGTCATCGACAACATCACCGCCTACTTCGGAGACAAGCTCTTTGCCACCCGCATCCGCGACAACATCTCCCTCGCCGAGGCGCCCAGCTACGGCATGGACATCTTTGAATACCGCCCCGATTCCTACGGCGCGAAGGACTATACGGCCCTCGCCGCCGAAGTTATGGCACAGGAGGTAACAGCCCGTGAAAACCCCGCCTAAATCGCGCCTGGGAACCGACCCCTTCAGCTGGATCCGCGATACCCGCGAGGACGAGCCGCAGGCAGCGTCTGCCGACCAGGCAGCGCCCGTCCCGCAGGCAGCTTCTGTCCCCCGGACAGAAGCGGACCCGCAAGCCGCAGCTGTTCCCCCTCAGCGGCCCGAAAAGGCGCCTGTGAGCGCGCAAGCGGACACGGGCGCCCGAAAGTCCGTCCGCAACGAGAAGCCGGCTGCAGCCCCGCAGAAGGCCGCTCAGGCCGCGTCCGTCGCACAGCCCCGGCCCGCAGAGCCGCGCACGCCCACCCGCAGGCGGACCGCCCCAGCGCCGATGGCGCAGCCCAAGGCCCAGGAGGCCTCCGCCCCGCAGGCGGCACGCCCGCTCTCGGAGGACGACCTGCGCGCGCTCATCGCCCAGCAGCTGGCCGGCGTCACGCCCCGGCGCGGCAGGCCCCGCAGCAATTTCCGCGAGGTGACGAAGTCCTCGCAGGAGGGCCTCCCGGAGGACTGGACGCGCGCGACGTTCATCGTGCGCGAAAGCCTGCTCGAGGACCTCAAGGATTACGCCTACACCCGCCGCGTCACCATCCGCGACGTGCTTGACGAGGCCCTTTCCGCCTATCTGGAGGGCAAGGAGCTCCTGCGCAGGCCGAAATGACATCGGTAATAAAAAATACAGAGAATACATTTATTACTCTGATTACATAGTAAACATAAAAAGGAGCACGCATGAACAAGGACATTCGCAAGCTGCTTTCGCAAAAGAGCGTCACGGGCGAGCAGGTCGGCCAGGCGCTCATCCGCGACATGACGAACCTGTACGAGCAGGCATATCAGGAGCCCGGCCGGCGTGCGGCCTCTGCGCTCACGGAGGAGGAGAAGCACCGCCTGGTGGCGATGCTCACGGACCCGCAGGACGTGCGCGTGTACGCCCAGTACCGCGCGGTGCAGTCGTATCTATCGAACTACCAGCTGGTCTATTCTTCGATGGCCGAGCGGGCGGAAAGCGCGTTCCTTCGCCTGTATACGACGCTGTACTACGCCACGGAGGCGGAGTGCATCGCCTTCTCCCTGCGCGCAGAGGGCGTGGACCCCGCAAGCCCGGGGATGCAGCGATTGCTGGAGCAGGGCTACGCCAAGTCCGTGCTGCGCGTGCGCGAGGGGCTGCGGCGAAACGCGGCGCAGTTCCTCGACTCGCTGCGCATGTGCCGCGCGCAGGAGCGCGGATTGGAGCTGGTCGCAAGCCGTATCGACGTGCCGGAAATCCTCGTGTATCAAAAGCTGTGCGGATTAAAGCTGCACGGCCCGGAGTCGCGGCTTGAAACCATGCTGCGCACCCGGCGCAAGATGGCGGACGCGCTGCGCCAGGGCGGCTGGAACGAGGCGGACGTGCGCACGCTGGACGAGATCGTGCCCGCGATGGCGCCGGGCGACCTGGAGCCCTCTGCGCAAAAGATCGAAAACGCGCGCGCGCTGCTCGCGGAGGATCTCTCCCTCCTGGAGGACCCGCTCGCGCTGATGATGCTGCTCGGCGGCAATGGACGGGGGCGCGCATGAGAGATCCGAACGACGCGAGCAACCCGCTCGAAGAGCTGTTTAACAACCTGACGACCTTCCCGGTCGCCCCCCAATACTACCGCATGCCCGAGCCGGAGCAGGAGTTCGTCAAGGTCGCCCTGCACGGCGAAAAGATGAAGTTCGGCCACAAGCCCGAGGCCGCCGAGCAAATCGACGTCTTTGACCTGCTGGACGCCGGGGCGGGCAAGGACCTGCAGATGCGCGAGGAGGACAAGGAACGCGCCCGCGAACAGAACCTGACGGTCATCGGGCTGGACTTCTCGCTCTCGCAATCCAAGGCCCTGTACGCGGTGCAGACGCTGCTCTCGCGCACGGATTACAAGGGCAATATGCCCCAGCGCTACATCAAGGACCCGAGCAACGTCTTCGCCTTTACGGGCACGCTGCCTGTGCTCAAGTTTACCATCGCGGAATACCTGGACGCCTATGGCGTGACGAAGTATCAGTCCAAGCGCGGCAAGATGGAGTACTCGTCCGGCGAGCGCGAGGAGGCGATCCGCGCGCTGCGCGACCTGGAAAAGCCCGTCATCATGGTCTACGACCGCTTCAAGGGAAGGGATAAGTCCGGCGCGCCTCTTTACGACGCGATCCGCACGGTGCGCCCGCTGCTTTCGATCGTCGAGGGCTTCCGCGACGTCACCGAGAGCGAATTGGAGGGGATCAAGGCGGGCGCCGGGGTATCCGAAAAGCTCACCCACATCGTCATCGAGCCTTCCGTCGTGTTGGTCGATCAGATCGGCCGCTACTTCGTGCTCAAGCCCGCCAACCTGTATCAGGAGCTCCGCCTGAAATACGGCAAGACCGACAAGAAGCTGGCGCTGTTCATCGAATACCTGCTCACCAAGGGCGCCGAGCGCGCCCGCTACAAGGAGCAGCCCTCCTTCAGGCTGACGTTCGAGACGATCGCCTACGGCCTGCGCATGGACGCGCTGATCAAATCGCGCCAGCAAAAGCGGATCATGACGCAGCTGACCGACTTTTTCCAAAAAGCGTACGACCTGGGCTATATCGCTGCCTATCATTTTGAGGAGGCCGCGCCGCCGCTTCGCACCATCGCCGACTTCTCCCTCGCGCCGGGCAAGGTGTACTATCCCCAGGGGCTTGTGCGCGGCGAGGGGCCGAAAGAATAAACCCCCCGCCGGTCTGCCGAAAAGGGTTGCCCGGTCTGCCCAAATCCTTTGCGACGTCTGCCTAAAGCCGTTGCAAGGTCTGACCGCAACGGTTGCAGGCAGACCGCCCAAAAGCCTTATGGGACAAGGCTTTGAGGGCCCTGTATAAAACGCTAAAGCTTTATAGAATCTTATAGATTTTTATACGGTGGACGGCCCCGCTCCGGCGGCGGGCCGTCCATTTTTTACGAGGCTACGGGCCGCCCTACGCGGCGTCTGCCTAAAACCGTTGCACAATTCGACTCGAAGTCTTTTTTGGCGCGGGTTGCACGGCGCAGATGTCTGCCTAAAACCGTTGCAACGCGCATGCCAGGCCGGTCTACCCAAAACCGTTGCGCCTGTGTGCGCAACGTCTGCCTAAAACCGTTGCAACACGTGGCGCAATGTCTGCCTAAAACCGTTGCAGCGTCGCAAAACCCCCGATTCTTGCCGACTTTTTCCTTTCACGGCTGAAAAAGCCGTCTGCCTAAGTCCGTTGCAACGCGTCCGCCGGGTCTGCCTAGATTCGTTGCAACGGACGAAAGAAAGGCGAAAAACGTCTGCCTAAAACGGTTGCAACCGGTTTTTACGTGGTCTGCCGCAATCCGTTGCGGGGGCGTCGCCGTTTAAAAACAGACTTTAAGTCTGCAACGTTCAGCGTCTGCCTAAAACCGTTGCAAGCGAGAGAAAAAACGGGCGCCGCGTAAGAACGCGGCGCCCGCAGACTGTCGACAAACCTATCGAAGTCAGACAAACCAAAAGCCGTCTGCAAGACTGTAATCGTATCCGCCGGCTTTGCCGGCGGGGCGGGGATTTTTCCGCAGCAAAATGCCATTTTGCGGAGGAAA
>JAEYAR010000102.1 GCA_023404715.1 Bacillota bacterium
TCGTATCGACCGGCTCTGCCGGTCGGGCGGGGCGTTTTCCGTAGTCAAATGCGTAGCATTTGCGGAGGAAAACATCTCCCGTGATCTTCGTGCAAAATGATCTTTCATTTTGCACGAGGCCGTCGACTTTGTCGACGGCCAAAGGCGGCTCGTATTGGGCGCCCCATGCGATATGCCTCAACTGCCCAGTATCCCGCTTTCCAAGTCCTCCAGCATGACGTTTAACGCTGTAATGCCGCCTTCAGCGGTATACCAAACCGCCGGGTGCTCAAGGTATACGATGTGCCCGTTCTTGTAAGCGTCGGTTCCCATGACCAGCTCGTTTTCCACGATCTCCTTAGCGATTTTCGCGCCTTGCGCGTTTATCGCGGCGTCTCGATCCATGACGAAGATGTAATCGGGGTTCAAATCAACGATCAGCTCGAAGGAAGATTCGTTGCCGTGCGTGGACGTCGCGTCGCCGTCGCCGAGGTTTTCAAAACCGATTTCCACGCCGATGATAGAGCAGCGCCCGTCGTTCCCCAGCACGTTAAAGCTGCCGCTGGTCACCAGGCCTACGAGCGCGGTTTTATCCTGCGCAAAGGCGGCGAGCGTCTCGATGCGCGCGTCAAAACCGCCCATCTTCTCATCCACCTGATCCTCAAGGCCAAACAACGAAGCGATCGTCTTGGCGTTTTTGCGCACGCTCTCCACCACGCCGAGCTCGCTGTCGGTAGCAAGATAGATCACCGGAGCGATTTCGCTGAGCGCATCGTAGGACTTGCTCAAACGTCCCCCGATAAAGATGACGTCCGGCTCGCACGCCATTACCGCCTCCAAATCCGCCTCCTTAATCGTCCCCAAGTTTTTCACATCATCGTTCGCCACATAGTCCAACAGGTAGTCTAAGGATGTGGAAGCCGATCCAACCACCCGCTCGCCTAGCCCCAGGCTGTCTAGGATATCCAAAGACGCCATGTCTAAAATGGCGATGCGCTGTGGGTCATAGGGAACTACTACATCCGCGACCTCCCCGGTCGCATTGAGAGAAGCAATCGTGACCGATTCCTCCGCAACGCAAAGGGCCGCGCCTAGGAGCAACATAGCCGAGAGCATCAAACCGACAAACTTTTTCATATCGATCATCTCCTTAATACAAAATGCCAAAATGGAAGCAAACACGCCCAAGGGTTCAATAGTATATCGACAGCGGCCGGCCCTGAACCTCCATGATCTCGAACGCAACGCCATAAATCCGCTGCAGCGTTTCCTTTGTCATCACCTCCTTCACAGTGCCGTATTTCGCGATCTTCCCATCGCGAAAGGCGCAGATGTAATCGGAATAAAACGCCGCGTAGTTGATCTCGTGCAGCACCAGGATCACCGTCTTCCCCAATTCGTCGCACAGGCGGCGGACGATCTTCATCATATTGGTGGCATGGTAGATGTCCAGGTTGTTGGTGGGCTCGTCCAGCAGGATGTACTCCGTGTCTTGGGCGATGATCATCGCAATGTAAGCCCGCTGGCGTTGACCGCCGGAGAGTTCGTCGATAAATCGGTCTTTTAAGGCCGCAAGCTCCATGTAATCGATCGCTTGGGCGACGATTTCCTGATCCTCCTGCGTCAAACGGCTGCCCGAATAAGGGAATCGGCCGAATGCGACCAGCTCACGCACGGTGAGCTTCATCTGAATGTTGTTTTGCTGCGTGAGAATCGCCAGACGCCGCGCAAGATCCCTGCTACGCCACTTGTCGATATCCATTCCCTCCACGTCAACCCGGCCGCCATCCCGCGCGAGCAGGCGCGAGACGATATTGAGTACCGTGGATTTGCCCGCCCCGTTGGGCCCGATCATCGAAACGATACGGCCCTTGGGGATTTCAAAGCTGACGCCGTCCACGACGGTCGTGCCCTCGTATCGTTTAGTCAATTCCTTTACAAACAAGCCTCAAACCCTCCTGTTGGTCAAAAGCAAATAGAGAAAGTAAAGCCCTCCGCCTACCGTAATGAACACGCTCACCGGAATGGCATATGAAAAAACGCGTTCCACGATCAGCTGCCCACCCACCAGCGTTAGCATGCCGAAGAGCGCCGAACCCAGGACGAGCTGCGCATGACGGTAAGTCCTCAACAGCTGGCGGGAAAGGTTTGCGATGATGAGCCCCAGAAAAGAGATGGGCCCAACCATGGCTGTCGCCACCGCGATGCACAGTGTGACGCCGAGCAGCAGCTTGCGGATGCACCGGTCGTAGTCTACGCCCAAGTTGATCGCTTGCTCCTTGCCCAGCGACAGCACGTCCAGCAGCGCCAGCTCTTTGCGCAACGCGAGGGCTACTGCCGCAAGCACCAGCACAGAGGATACGATGATCTCGGCGTTGACGTTGCTAAAGCTGGCTACCAACGTACTGAGCAGGCTATCGTACTCGTTGGGATCCATAATGCGGGTCATCGTCGTCTGTATACTGGAAAAGAAGGAACTGAGCACCGTGCCGATCAGCAGCACATAGAGGATGTTATGTCCTGTCTTTTGAAAGAGGTAGCTGTAGATCACCGTCGCCGTGACGCCCATCAACAGCAAATCCACCGCAAAAGATAAATTGGCATTGATCGCCAGCATGCTGCCCGAGCCCGCGCAGAAGACGACCGCCGTATGGATGAGCGTGTAGAGCGAGTTCATCCCCAGCAAGCAGGGGGTTACGATGGTGTTTCGGATGATCGATTGAAAGACGATGGAAGCGCCGCCGATTGCGAAGGCGGTGATCAACATCACAATCAATTTAGGCGTTCGGATTTTTATCGAGTAATGCAGCAGTCTCGGGTTCGCAAATTGAACGCCCACCAGCATATACGCCACGGCCGCAGCGAGCACAAGCGCAGTGAGAACCGCCAATTTTTTTGTGTTTGCGCGTTTTGCGCTCATGCTCATCGTGTCGTCCCCTCCTGCGGTTCGGGTGCAGCGGCGCCACCGCCTCTACATCCTCTCAAACGGACGGCTTTGCGCCCATTACGTAGCCGGTAAAGCAGCAGCGCGACAAAAAGAAGACTGCCGAGAATGCCTACGACCAGTTCGATGGGGAGCTCGTAAGGCGCGATCACCGTTCGCCCGACCAGGTCACAGACGAGCACGAAGAGCGCGCCGAACAACGCGGTATCGGCCAATGTACCGCGTATTTTGTCTCCCTTGAACATCGCCACCACGTTGGGTACGATCAGTCCGATGTAAGAGATGGAACCCACGACCACCACCACGCTTGCCGTGATGAGGGCCGCAATGGTCAGCCCCATCAGCAGTATCAGGTTGTAATGCACGCCGAGATTTTTGGAAAAATCCTTTCCCATGCCGACGATGTTGAAATGGTTTGCAAACATAAAGGCCAGCACGACCAACGGCACAGCCAGATAAACCAACTCGTACCGTCCGCGCAGCACCATGGAAAAGTGCCCTACAAGCCAGGACGACAGCGCCTGCGTCATTTCGTAGCGATAAGCTAAAAATTGGGTGACGCCGCCTATGACGTTGCCGAACATGATGCCCACCAGAGGCACCATCACCACATCCTTAAAGCGGATACGCTGGATAAAGAAGACAAAGAGCCACGTACCGAGAACCGCAGCGCCGAACGCGAAAAGCGCGCGGCCCCATAACGTCGAATTCGGCATAAAGAGCAGCGCGAGCAGGATACCCAACTGCGCCGACGAGATCGTCGCGCCCGTCGTAGGCGAAACGAATTTGTTCATACAAAGCTGCTGCATGATGAGGCCCGCTACGCTCATCCCTATGCCCGTGCAAAGGAGGGCGAGCAGGCGCGGCAAGCGCGAGATCAGCAGCATCTCCAGCTGATCCGTGTCGCCGCTTAGCAGGCCAACCACGTTTAAGTCGAGCACGCCGACGAAAATCGAAGCAATCGATAGCGTCAGCAGCAAGCCCGCTAGCAAGAGGGTCGACGCGTACTTTCGGATAGAAGTTCCCTCCTCAATCTCATAAAAATACTGTCCGTCAAGTTAGCAATAGCAAACTCAAAATCAAAAAATAAACGCGCCGAAAACATTTTCGATTCTAGTTCTATACGTTGAAACGCCGCTTCCTTCAAAAGATGTCGCCGACGCTATAGCCCGAATCCTCCACAGCGCGGCGTAGACGGTCCTGCGGGATTTCCGTCTTCATGCGCACATCGGCCTGTTCGCGTTTGAGGTCGACACGGGCGTAAACGCCGGGCAACGCATTGAAGGCATTTTCTATTCGCAGCGCACAATTTGGGCAGGTCATGCCCACGATGCGCACGGTAACGCGGTAGGGGTAATGCGCTCTATGCCGATCCTTAGGGCGATTGCGCCTGGCCGCCCCTGTGCAGCAACCGCGCTCCAGCTTGCGTAAATAGCTCTTGAGCGCTAAGAGCCCGATGACCAAAATAACGATTAGGACGACAGCCGTCGACGGATTCATGAAGATACCCCTTTCTTGGAGCCGCGCCGGCATACGCCGGCACGGCCCATGATCTTAAACGCTTTCGAGGACGCGACCGCTCATGCGCTCAATGCTCTCGTGCGACCACTCGCAGATACAGCTGATCGCATCCCGTTTTGCATTGTGCGCGCTCACGCCTAACTCGCGCATCAGGTACTCGCGCAGGAGCGTGTATTGCAAATGGATCGCGCTGGCCAGCCTTGTCCCTTCCGCCGAAAGGCGGATGCCGCCGTAACGTTCCTTTTCGATGAGCCCTTTCTCCAGCAGCAGCTTCATCTGTTTTGCCACGCTTGGACGAGAGATGTCCAGAAAGTCCGCCACGTCCACCGAACGAACCTCGGAACCATCTTCGCAGAGCTGATACACCGCCAAAAGATACCGCATCTCCGCTTGCGCCATCCGCTAATCCCTCTTTCCGTATGTAGGCAAGTCGTTACTTTTGCGCGTGGGGGCAACCGCCGGCGCATGATCCACAGCTTCCGCTGCAACCGCCTGCCGACCGCTTCTTATGCACGTACCGCGCGGCGAGCGCCGCGGCGGCCACCAGCACCGCCAACACCAAAATCGTTGCGATGTTCATCGATCATCCCTCTTTTCTCTCTGGATGGAGGGCCCCTCAGGCCCCCGCACCCACCGTGCCTGCACGCTGCAGCTTTTTCTCAGGCGAGGGACGGAGCACCAGGTAGCAAAGACCGGCCAAGACGATCAGCGCCGCCGCCGTCCATACGGTAAATCCGTTCCCCGTGAAGAGCATGCCTAGTTGATAGACGATCAGCGCGATCGCGTAGGCAAAGCCCGTCTGATAGCCGATCGCAAACCATGTCCATCCCGCGTTATTAAATTCGCGCTTCATCGCGCCGATGGCCGCAAAGCACGGCGCGCACAGCAGGTTAAAGACCAGGAAGCTGTATGCGCTGAGCAGCGTGAAGTGCGCGGCAATCGCGCCCAGTTGGCCAAACGCCCCAGCGTCCACCAACTCCAACGCGTCGCCTGCGACAGCGTAAAGCGTACCGAACACGCCGACGACCTCTTCCTTGGCGACCAACCCCAGCACCGTCGCCACGCTCGACTGCCAGGTGCCGAAACCCAACGGGGCAAACAACGGCGCGATGAAGCCGCCGATGACGGCCAGCAGGCTCGCGTCCATGTCCTCGACCATGCCGAAGCCTTCCTCTGTAAAGCCCAGATTGGATGTAAGCCAAACCAGAATGCTCGCCAGGAAGATGATGGTGCCGGCTTTCTTGATGAACGACCAGCCGCGCTCCCACATGCTGCGCAGCACGCCGGAGATCGTCGGCATGTGGTAGGCCGGCAGCTCCATCACAAACGGCGCGGGCTCGCCCGCAAAGCGCCTCGTCTTCTTCAGTAGGATACCGGAAATGACGATGGCCGCCACGCCGATGAAGTACGCGCTGGGGGCGACCCACCAGGCGCCGCCGAACACCGCGCCCGCAATGAGCGCTACGATCGGCATCTTCGCGCCGCAGGGGATGAACGTCGTCGTCATGATCGTCATCTTGCGGTCGCGATCCTGCTCGATGGTGCGCGAGGCCATGATGCCCGGCACGCCGCAGCCGGAGCCGATCAGCATCGGGATAAAGGATTTGCCCGACAGGCCGAACCGGCGGAAGATGCGGTCCATGATGAAGGCGATGCGCGCCATGTAACCGCAGTCCTCCAGGAATGCCAGCATCAGGAACAGAATGAGCATCTGCGGCACAAAACCGAGCACCGCGCCTACGCCGCCGACGATGCCGTCGAGAATCAGGCTGCTGAGCCAATCGGCGGTGCCGATCGCCTCCAGACCGCTCTCTACAAAGACGGGAATGCCGGGAATCCATACGCCGTAGCTCGCCGGATCCGGCTCCTTCGCCTCCAACGCCGCTATAAACTCCGCCACGCCGACGTCCAGCGTCTTTGTCACATCGCCGTCTTCAACTTCTACCGCCGCGCTGACGTTCGCCGCCATAGCCGCCGCTTCAAATTCCGCGACGGCCGCCTCGTCCGGCTCTTCCGCGCCCAGCGCGGCTTGCACGGCGCTCACATCCACACCGGCCTCTTCTGCGGCGGCGATATATGCCTCGACCTTCTGGACTTCGAGCTCATAGCCTTCCGCGGCTTCCTCGTATTGCGCCGTACCGATGCCCAGCAGACGCCATCCGTCGCCAAATACCCCGTCGTTCGCCCAATCGGTCAAAATGCCGCCCAGGCTTGAAACCGCGATATAATATACCAGCGTCATCACGACCGCAAAGATTGGCAACGCCGCCCAGCGGTTGGTCACCACGCGGTCAATCTTATCGCTGGCCGTCGCGCCGCCATGGCGTTTGCGCACGGCGCTCGCGACGGCGCCCTTGATGTACTCGTAACGCTCGGCAGTGATAATCGCCTCGCTATCGTCATCCAACTCCGATTCGCACGAAGCGACGACTTGCTCGGTCCGTTCCCTCGCATCTTCGCCGAGCCGAAGGCTCTCCAATATCTTCTCGTCCCGTTCAAAGAGCTTGACGGCGAAGAAACGCCGCTGCGCTTCGGGCGTCGCATCCTTGATCAGCGCCTCGATCTCCTTCAGCGAGCCCTCCACGCGCGGGGCAAACTGATGGCGGATTTGCACCGGCTTCTTGGCCGCCGCCAGGGCGCTCGCCCGATCCATCGCTTCAGATATGCCCTGCCCTTTGAGCGCCGAGATCTCGACCACCGGGCATCCTAGCTTAGCGGACAACGCCGACGCGTCGATCTTGTCCCCGCGCTTTCTGACGACGTCCATCATGTTGAGCGCGATGACCACCGGCACGCCCAGTTCCAGCAGCTGCGTGCTGAGATACAGGTTGCGCTCGACGTTCGTTCCGTCCACGAGGTTCAGGATCGCGTCCGGCCGCTCGCCGATCAGGTAATTGCGCGCCACGACCTCTTCCAGCGTGTAAGGGGAGAGCGAGTAAATGCCCGGCAGATCCTGAATGACGATCTCTTTATTCTCTTTATATCGCCCTTCTTTCTTCTCCACCGTGACGCCCGGCCAGTTGCCGACGTATTGATTGGATCCGGTCAGGGCGTTGAACAGCGTCGTTTTCCCGCAGTTCGGGTTGCCCGCCAGCGCGATCTTCAGCTCCATGGGAACATCTCCTTTAATGTTATCTAAAGCTAACTTCTGCCCATAAAAAACGCAAAATCATTCCACCAGAATGTTCTGCGCGTCGGCTTTGCGGATCGATAGCTCGTATCCGCGTACCGTCAGCTCGATGGGGTCCCCCAGCGGGGCGACCTTGCGCACGAAGACCTGTGTTCCCTTTGTCAGCCCCATGTCCATGATCCGGCGGCGCACCGCGCCCTCGCCGTCGATCTTTTTGACCGTCACGGCCTTGCCGCAAGCGGTTTCTCTGAGCGTCTGCATCTTCGCAATCCTCCCTTACACCATGATGCGCTGTGCCAGTTGCCTGGAAAGCGCCACCCGCGTATCCTTGACGCCTATGATGACGTTCCCGGAGATCTCCGAAACCACCGTCACGACCTCGCCTGCGACGAAGCCCAGGTTGCCCAAAAATTTTTGCGTTTCGTCCTTGCCCGTGATCTTGCGGATGCACATTGTCTGTCCGGGCGAAGCCATCGTCAGCGGCATATCGCTTCCTCCTTTTATTAACCAAGGCTAACATTCGGTCCAAGCATATGGGTTAGTCTTTCCTAACCCGCACATAGTTTACCAGCTTTAACAGCATTCGTCAAGAGAAAATTCAAAAATAAGACGGCGCAAGCCTTGACAAATTTTCATCAGTTAGTTTATGCTATATAAGACAAACCGCAAAGCGAGGCATCCCGCCATGAAACTTTATGAATCCGCCGAAAATTATCTGGAGACGATCCTGCGCCTCGAAAAAGAGCGCGGCGCCGTGCGATCCATCGACATCGCGACCGCCCTCTCCTTTTCAAAGCCCAGCGTCAGCAGGGCGGTTAACCTGCTCAAGGACGACGCATACATTCAGGTCGACCGTCAGGGCTACATCACGCTTACCGACAAGGGGCGCGCCGTGGCCGAGCGCATCTACGAGCGTCACCTGCTGCTGACGCGCTACTTCATCGCGCTGGGCGTGGATGAAGAGACCGCGCAGTTCGACGCCTGCCGCGTAGAGCATGACCTGTCCGACATCACCTTTCAAAAGATCAAGGAGCACGTCGAACGCACGCAAATGCGTTGACGTGAAGTTAGGAATCTATTGCCATCCGCTCTTGCCGGGATCGTGGGCGGTTTTTTCGTCCTTTTACGCCGGTTCGTCGTAAAGCGCGCGCACATCCCCCCGCGTGCAGCAGATTATCACGCGACGCGCTCCCGTTTGACGGATGCATACGCTCATTGCAGATGGTCTCGCAGCGCGCGCTCCAGCGCGGATGTGCTCGCCTTGCCGAGCCTAATCAGCTTGAGCCCGCGCCTCTTGGCCTCGCGCGCGGCATTTTGGGCCATGGTATGCGACACCGTATCCATACACAAAAAGATCAGGTCCGCGTTGCCCAGACGGCGCGACAAATCGCCCGTCTTGAGGGCGAACACCTTCGCCTCGCACGCATACTTTCTGCAGACGTCAACATACCTTCGTTGCATACACTCGTTTCCGCCGATAATAACAGCGCTCATGATGCCTCCTTTCGCATTATTAGCATCCGCTAACCTCAGAATAAATATATAGATTAGCATCCGCTAACCTTCTTGCATTATATCACCTGAGCCCTTTCGTGTCAAGCGCAAAAGAACCGGTTCAAGCGATGTGCTACATGCCCAAGCGATCAGACGACCGCATCTTTTGTTGCGCCTCCAAGAGATCCCTCGCTGTCTTGATGAGATAGTCTTGTAGTAAAGGAGATAGCGCACTAAAGATTTCAAAGAGCTCCTGCGCCTTCTTCTCATCATCTAAAAACATGTTTCCTTCGCCAAACCGCAGCCATTTCTCATCGACGCTAAATTGAGCGCAAATCGCCCTTATGTTCTGCTCCGTAACGGTTGAACCCTCCTTCTCCATATAGCTTATGGCATTTTGTTTCAACCCAATCTTTCCGGCAAAAATCTTTTGGCTCAACCCTAACGCTTTTCTCAGCTCACGGATACGCTTGTTCATTGTCACACCTCCACAATGAGCCCATCATATCAATCCTTGATGTAAAAGTCAATTATTTTTGTAAAACCCATTGACTTTTATCGTTAATTGATGTTAATGTATCATTACTTCAAGTTATCTATTATTGATTTTTTAGAAAAGAGGTCTTATCAATGTCACCAAACGACAAAAAACGAAAGACATTGGCAAAACGACTCATCAGGTTCACACCATTAAACTAGCATCAGCAGAATGGTACGAATCGGATATAAACGAAAGAATTGGGTCTATGCGCGCAGCCCTTCGCCGCACGCATAGACCCGTTGGGGTCGCCTGTAAAATTCGCTTCAATCGTACAGCTTGCAGCCGGTGTTCTCCAGCAGGCGCTGCACCTGCGCCGTGTCGACGTGGGCGATGTCCACGCCCGCGTCGAGCGAGGCCTTTGCCGTCAGCGCCGCCGCTTGCCCGATCGCCATGGCGATGCACATCACGCGGTAGGAGGCATGCGCCCGGTGCGTGCCGCTGATATTTCGCCCGCATAGCACGAGGTGCTCCACGCCCAGCGGCTGCAGGCAGCGCAGGGGGATGTCGTAATCCTGCGCCTGGTGGGGGATCCCCTCCGTTTCCGCCTGTCCGCCGCCCGTCGGGTTGTGGATGTCGATCGGAAAATTCGCCCGGTGGACCACGACATCCTCAAAGCGGCGGCCCTCGATTACGTCCTCCGCCTGCAGCACATAGCGGCCGCGGATTCGTCTGCTCTCGCGCACGCCGAGCGTCGAAGCGGAAATGCGGGTGCGTGCGTTTTCAAAGCCCGGCACATGTGCGCGCAGGAAAGCATTCACCTGCTCTATCTGCCCGCGCAGCGCGCATTCGGCCTGCGTCAGCTCGGCGTTCGCCAGCGTTCGCACGCCGCCCATCTGCGTCGCGTTGATCAGATATTCTCCCGGCTTTACGCACGGATAAAGGCGGACGATCGTCACATGCGGCGGGAGCTCCCCGGCCTTGGCCGCCCGCGCGCACAGGGCGAGGTAGCTCTCCCCGCCGGGCAGCAGCGTGTCGTCCTCCTCATGGCGGCAAACCAGCGTGCACGCCGGGTCCACGCCGTCGACGTGGTACATCAGACTCACCGGCTGCACGAGCCCGTCCTCGTCCCGCCCGATCATCACGTCGGCCCCTGCGCGCGCGGCCACGTATCCGTCGCCCGTCGCGTCGATGACGCGCCGCGCGAAGATGGCCGCCGGCCCTTCCTGAGTGAGCGCGATCACGCCCATGATTTTCGCGCCCTCCATCAGCGCGTCCGCGACGGGCGTCTGCAGATAGAGGCGCACGCCCGCCTCCGTGAGCAGACGCAGCAGCAGCCCCTTCGCCGCCTCCGGGTCCACGGCCGTGCCGCCGTTCGGCGCCCCCAGCAGGCGCATTACCTCCTGCCAGATGCCGCCCGGCGTGGCGCTGCCCATCAGCGTGGTCACGTTCGCCATCGTCAGGCATCCGCCCACAGAGCCATAGCGCTCCAGCAGCACGGTGTTAAGCCCCTGGCGCGCCGCGCTCACCGCCGCCGCGATGCCCGCCGGCCCCGCGCCGCACACGAGCACGTCGCACGTATCCATCAGGGGCGCCTGCGTCTCATAACGCATACATCTTCCTCCCTCTTTTTCGCCCCGTCGCCTGCGGCGCCGGGGTACGAGGCGGCATTTTTCCGGGCTTTGCCCTCCAAATTGCCCCCTTCTAGTCGGCCTTACAGCCTCTCTCATTTTCGGCCTTCCGGTTGTCAAGGGGGCGCGGCGTGGTGCCGCGCCCCCTTTCGCATTTATTCCGCCTGACTCCCGGCATACCATTCGTTTACCGCGTCGATCATCTCCTGGCCGCCGTCCTTTTTCCACTGGTCCAGGAACTTGCCGTAGTCCTCCAGCTTTTCTACGCCGACGACCGCCTTGATTTCGTAGTCGTCCATCGCCTTTTTGAGCGATTGCTGATACTTGGCTACGGAATCGAGCGTGGGCATCTTCGCGGTCGGGTCGAAGGCCGCATAGCGGTCGTACTCCGCGTTAATCGCGTCGAACGCCTTGCCCAGCTCCTCGTTGCGGCGGGTGCGAGCCAGCCACATGTCGGCGTACTTCACCTCGTCGATGCCGTTGAGGTACCACCACGCGTTGTTACGTAGCTCGGCAAAAATCGGCATGATGGGCTCGTAACGGTTGCCGTCCGATACGGTGAACGTCTCGCCCTCCGTGCCCAGGGTGATGTAGACAAAGGTCTCCGGGTCGAGCTTCGCGTTCATGAACTTCACCGCGTCCAGCGGATGCTCCGCCGACTTGGGGATCGCGGTCACCTTGTTCAGGTAACGGTTGGCGCGAATCTTCGCCTTGCCGTTCTTATCGGTGAGCGGCTGCACGTAGGTCACCTTTGCCTCGGGCACGCTGGCATACAGCGCGGGCACCTGGATGGAAGCGTCATTCCAGTTGGACGGAATGGCGAACACCTTGCCGGAAGCGAACTTCTCATTGAGGTTGACGCTCTTGTTGATCGCCAGATCCGGGTCGATCAGGCCTTCCTCGTACAGGCCGCGCATGTAGGCGAGATACGCCTGATATTCCGGCAGCTCTACGCGGTGCGCAAGCTTGCCTTCGCGCTCGTTCCAATTGAAGTAGAATCCGAAGCCGGAAATCAGCGTCTCGCTGTAGATGTTCGTGTGCGCGGAGTAGGGAATCATGTCCGGCTTCTTTTCCTTGACCGCGCGCAGCACGTCGCGGAACGCCTCCGGCGTGGTAGGCACGTCCAGGCCCAGCTCTTCCAGCACGTCCTGACGCATGAGGATCGTGTTTTCGATGTTCGGCCGCTCGTTCATCATCGGGATGCCGTAGGTCTTGCCCTCAAAGCGGCCCAGCTCCCAGGTCTCCTCGCCGATCGAAGAAAGCAGGTTCGCGCCGTCCGAGGCGAGCATGTCGTCCAGCGGCTGCAGCGCGTTTTGCTTGGCCAGCATGCGGAACATGTCCGGCGAGATCATCAGGATGTCGTACGGCGTGCCGGATGCGATCTCCATGTTCAGCTTCTGCTCCGGATTGTCCTGGGGCAGCATCGAATACTCGCATTTGTAGCCCGTGCGCTCTTCGATGGCCGCCTGCGTCGGGTCGTCGTTTGGGTCCATGTTGGCCACGAAGCCGCCGAGCACCTTGAGCACCGGCTTGTCCTCCGCCTGCGCGGCCCCTGCAATGCCGATCGTCAGGGCCATCGCGATGGCGAGCATAAGGGCCATGATTCTCTGATTTTTCATTGTGTCGTTCCTCCTGCAATTTTTTTATATTCATTCAGGCGCTGTCAGCCCTTGACGGAGCCGATCGTCAGGCCATGAACGAAATACTTTTGGGCGAACGGATAGAGCAGCACGATGGGCAGCGTGCCCAGCACGATGGAGGCCGCCTGCACGCCGCCTGAGGAGATGCTCATCGCCGCTTCCGGGTCCATCTCGGACGTGTTCGCGGCGGCGCTGATCATCTCGTAGAGGTAGAGCTGCAAGGGCTTGACCTCCTGCTTGTTTACGAAGAGCATCGCATGGTAGAATCCGTTCCAGTAATTGACCGCGTAAAAGAGCGCGATGGTCGCCATCGACGGCAGCGAGAGCGGCAGCACGATGCCAAGCAATATCCGCATCTGCCCCGCGCCGTCGATCTTGGCCGACTCTTCGATCGCGGCGGGGATTCCCTCAAAAAACGTCTTCATGACGAACAAGTTGAACTGCGTCACGAGGAAGGGAAGGATCATCGCCCAGAGCGTGTTGAGCAGGTGGAGCGATTGCATCAGGATGTAGATCGGGATGGTACCGCCGTAAAATAGCATGCTGAAGACGTACAGCAGCAAAATCGGCTTGCGCCCCCGAAAGCTCGGCTTAGACAGCGGATAGGCGGCCAGCACGGTCACGGTCATCGAGGCGAGCGTGCCGAATACCGTGATGAACACGCTGTTTTGAAACGCCTGCCAAAATACGCTGTTGCGGATGACATAGCCGTACACGTCCAGCTGAAAGCCGACGGGCCAGAAGCCGACCTTGCCCGCGACGACCGCGTAGTTGCCGGAAAAGGATTTGGCGATGAGGTGCATGTACGGCAGCACGCAAACGAGCGCGACGAGCAGGAAAAAGAAGCCGTTGAGAAGCTGAAAGGCGCGCCCTTTCCCCCTGGGTTTCGGCGTATGCGTAGCGACCATCACCATAGGCTCCTTTCAAAGAACCGGCGGCTGACCGCGTTGGCCGCGATGACCAGCGAAAAGCCGACGACCGATTCGAACATGCCCATCGCCGTGCCGGTGGAAAAGTCCATCTGGCCCAGGCCGATGCGGTACACGTAGGTCTGAAGGATGTCCGCCACGCTGTAAACGGCGGGGTTGTACATGACCAGGATCTGCTCGTACCCGGCGGAGAGGATGTTGCCTACGCGCAGCAGCAGCATCATCGCCACCACCGGCATGATCCCCGGCCAAGTGACGTGGCGGATGCGCTGAAAGCGGTTTGCGCCGTCCATCATCGCCGCCTCGTAGAGCGCCGGGTCGATCGACGTGAGTGCCGCGAGGTAGACGATGGTACCCCAGCCCGTCTCCTTCCATCCCTCCGTCGCCACGAGCACGGAGCGGAAGACGCCCGGATCGCTGAAGAACAGGACGGGCGAAAGGCCCAGCGCGCCCAGCGCCCGGTTGACCAGGCCGTCGGACGAAAGCAGTGTAAAAAAGATGCCGTAAATGATGATCCAGGAGAGAAAGTGCGGCAGGTAGAGGACCGTCTGCACCGTGCGCTTATACAGGTTCCCGCGCATCTCGTTCATCAGCACGGCGAGCAGGATCGGCAGGGGAAACAGCAGCACCAGCTTGTAGACGCTGATGAGCAGCGTATTTGTGAGCAGCTGCCCGAACTGCGGGCTGGAGAAGATGCGCTCGAAATGCCTGAGCCCCACCCACTCGCTCTTGACGAGCGAGTCGAGCAGCCCGTTCCCCGCGAACATGTTGTAGTCCTTAAAGGCCAGCGTCAGCCCGTACAGCGGGGTGAACTTATACAAGACGAGAAACAGGAGGCCGGGAAGCGACATGGCGTACAGACACCAGTTCTCCCGCAGGTAGGACCGCCAATTATTTCGTTTGACTCTTTGCATGCGCTCTCTCCTCACGCCAGGCGACATCTTGCGGCGCCGCCTTCACTGTGCGCTTATCTTATCACAGCGAAGAGGGGTCGGACCAGAGGACAATCCTTGGATTTCTTGGACGATCCTCTCATCTTGCTCCCCTCTGCGCCGGGAGCACGATGGTCACGCGCACGCCTTCGCGGCGCCCCGGTTGCACGGCAAACTCAAAGCGCCCGCCGGTGAAGAACTCCAGCCGGTCCCGGATGTTCTGCAGCCCGTACCCTCCTTCCCCCTGCTGCTTGTAGGCCGCCCCCGCTTCAAGGCCCGGGCCGTTGTCCGAAACGGCCAGGCACAGCTCCCCCGCGCGCAGCGCCGCCTCGATCGTGATGCGCCCGCCCGTCTCTGCCTCGCGCCTGCGGATGCCATGCAGCACCGCGTTTTCCACGATGGGCTGCAGCGTAAGCTTGGGCAGCGTGCAGTCCATCGCCTCCTCCTCCAGCCGCCACTCGGCTTCGAACCCGTCGTCAAAGCGCACGAGCTGAATTTGCAGATACGCGCGCACGATCTCGACCTCCGTGCGCAGCGGCACGATGTCCTTGCCGCCGCTCAGACTCAGGCGGAAATAGCGCGCGAGCGCGTCGAGCACGTCCGCGATGTCCTGCGCCCCATGCCGTAGCGCCATCCAGTGGATCGTGTCGAGCGTGTTGTACAGGAAGTGTGGGTTGATCTGCGCCTGCAGAGCGCGAAAGACCGCCTCCCGCTCGCGCAGCTGCGCCTGATACCGCTCGTCCGTCGCGCTGCGCATCGTCTCCAGCAGCTCGCCGAGCCCCTGTTCCAAGGAGTAGATGTCGCGCCGCCCGCTGTCCTCCTGAAAGCGGCGAATGCCCTCCTGCGAGAGCGTGCGGTTGAGCGCGCGGATGTGCTCGTTTACGCCCCGTGTATAAAATGCGAAGACCAGACAGGACGCGCCGATGCACGCCACGAGCAGCAGCGCCACCCACAATAGCACGTTCACGTTGCGCAGCAGCGTGTGGTTGGCCACGAGCCCTTGCGTGGGGACCGACATGCAGATGCGCCAGCCCGCGGGCAATAGCGCCTCTTGGATGGAAACGACGCCTCCGTCCGCCGTCTCCAACACTTCCACCGCCTCCCGCTGGGCAAAGACCTGCCTGAGCACGTCCTCGTCCGGGGCGCGCGCACCGCTGCTCAGCGCGCAGGTCCCCCGCTCGTCCAGAAGCATCAGCTGCGCGCCCTCGGAGAGCCTGAATTCCGCGAGCACCTCGCGCAGGACCGCCGCGGGCATCTGGGTGATCAGATAACCGCTGACCGCGTCGTAGTCGCGGGGGCTGCGCATCGCGCGGATGAAGGCGAGCGCCTCTCCCTCAGCCGCCCAGAGCGTTCGGTTCTCGCTTTCTCGAAGGCGCTCAAACGCATCCGTCGCCTCAAAGCCGGAAACCGGGAAGAAGTTGATCTTCTCGCGCGATAAGATGCGCGCGTCGGGCAGGTACATGCGTATCTGCTCGACGTCCTCGCGCAGCAGCGCCGGATCGAACAGGGTGCGTAGCGCCTCCAGGTCGCCCATCGCCGCCTCCATCGTGTCCTGCTCCGGCGTTCGGGCGAGCATCGTCTGCGTGCGCTCGTCGAGCATCAGCAGCAGGGACGCATCCTCCACCGCCTGCATGCGGTCGTTCAAATTGAGCACCGATTGGTGCAGCGCCTGGCGCAGCGTAGAGACGACCTCCTCCTCAGCCTGACGGCTCATCTCCTCCCCCAGCAGCCAACCGCCGAAGACGCCGCCGAGCAGCACCACGAGAAACACCGCAACCCAAACCGCCATCGTCCTCTTTTTCATTCTCCCCTTCGCCTCCGGTATTCTGCGGGCGTCATCCCGCACTCCCTTTTGAACATGCGGGTAAAATACGCCGCGTCCGTATAGCCCGACGCCTCCGCCACCTGATAGACGGTCATCTCTCCCCGGCTGAGCAGCGCGCGGGCGTGTTCCATGCGCGTGCGCGTCAAGCAATCGAGGATGGTCTCGCCCGTCTCCTGCTTAAACCGAACGCTCAGATAATTGGCCGAGAGGTGCACCTCCCGCGCGATATCCTCGATCGTCAAATGCTCCGCGTAGCGCTTTTGCAGGATCGAAAGGACGTCGGGGGCCACGCCGTCCCCCTGCGCTTCGCGGCTTTCGCGGGCGGTGCGCGCGCTATGCTCGGCAAAGGCGAGCACCGCCTTCAGCAGGGCCTGCTGCGTGTTCAGCTCCGGCACGCGCGCGCATAGCGCCAGGCCCTCGCTTGAGATCCCCGGCTGCATGAAATGCTCGCACAGCTCCTGCGTCAGCAGGATGCACGCGCCGCGCACCTGGTCGATCGTGCGTCCCTGTCCAATCTCCTCTAGCGCCGCCGCAAGCTCCGCCTGGCTAGCCTGGCCGTCCGCGATGCGCAGGGCCAGACGGCGGGCGTCGAGCGCGCGCGGGCGCATCCGGCTTTCGCGCTCCGCCTCCTCTTCGCCCCAGACGAAGACCGGCCGGTCGGGCTCAAAAAAGCGCCGGTCCGCAGCGTCCCGCGCGCGCCGCACCCCGTCGCCGATCTCCTCGGGCGCAAAGGCCCCGTCCGCGACGCCGGCCCATACGCTGCGGCCGCCGGGCTGCATCCCGCGCAGCAGCTGCGCCGCGCGCTCGGCCCCCTCTCGCGCCGGAATCGCGGCGAAGAGCACGACGAGCGCGCGCTGCCAGCGGGCGCAGACCGCCTGGGGGAACAAGTCCTGCACCGTGCGCATCAGGCCGAGCAAGGCCAGCTCGTAATCGCGCGGTGTCTCCCCCCGCCGGCTGTCCGCGCACAGCACGATGGGCAAAAGCGCCCCTTGCGGTAAGCGTAGCTGTAAAAACGACGTCTGCTCGCGCAGCTGCTCCGCCTCGTAACGCCCGTCAAACCAGTCGATAAAGAACTTTTCCCGCAGCAGCGGTAGGCTTCTGTCCAGCTGCTCCTGCATCCTCCTGCGCTCGTCCTCCGCGCGGCGTCCCTCCGTCAGCTTGCCGACCACCTTTTCGATCGTGCGGCTCAGCTCGCCAAGGTTGACGGGCTTGTACACGTAATCGACCGCCTCCATGCGCAGCGCCTGCTGCAGGTAATCCGCGTCGCTGTAGCCGCTGATGAAGATCACCTGCGTGCCCGGCAAGCGCTCTTTGACGCGCCGGGACAACTCGATGCCGTCCATCCGCTTCATGCGCACGTCCGTCAGCAGGATGTCGGGCGCAAGCGATAGGATCGGCCCCAGCGCCGTCTCGCCGTCGTCCGCCTCGCCGCAGACCGTGCACTGCAGCTGCGCCCAGGGCATAAAATCGCGCAGGCCGCTGCGGGCCTGCTTCTCGTCGTCCACGATGAATACGCGATACATCTTAGCCTCCTTCTCATCCCATCGGATCGAAAAAACGGGATACCTCTTTGCAGTATCCCGCCACAACACGAATTCAATCTTGATCCTTTCGGGGCATCGTCCGCCGCCTATCCGTTCATGCACGTAAATACGCCGTCTTCGCAGGGGGCGTCCTCGCCAGGCAGCAGGCAAAAATACCCCGTCCGCGTGAGCACGCCGACCGCTATAAACGCCCCCTCGTTGCGCACCCGCCCGTCGCTTGCCCGCAGCGCCGCGGGCGCCGGATGCAAAAGCGGCCACATCGGCGCCGGCGCGCCCACGCAGAGCACCTGCTCCGCCCGGGCGATCCACTGCAGCCCGTCGAACGCCTCCGCCCGCAGCAAGAGCAGGCCCGGCGCCTCCGGCAAAGGCGCATAGGCGCGCATCACCTCCTGCGTTCGCTTGGCGACGACGCGCGCCTCCTCCCACAGCGCCTTGCCGTCGGGCGCGTAGAGCGTCGCGCGCACGGTCAGATCCCGCATCTCCTCCGCGCAGAGCAGGTGGATAAACCCGTCCATGTGCGTGCCGGGCCAAAACGCCGTTCGGTCGAGACGGATCGCGAGCGTGAGGGGCCTGAGCGCCTCCCGCACCGCAAAGAAGGCCGGGCGCTTCGCCCCGTCCGCCTCGATCAGCGCGTCCGAGCAAAGCACCGTCGCGCGCTCCTGCAGGCTGCCCAGCACGACGCCGCCGCCCCGCATGCGCGCGCAGAGCGCGGCCTGGCGGAGCGTCTCCGCCTGCAAAAAGCGAGAGAGCGCGCACAGCGTCCGCGCGTCCTCCGCCGGGGTCTCGCCGCATGCTTCGCGCAGCAGCTCACGGTCCAGCGCGGGCGCGTCGCCTCCGCGCAGCGCCCAAAGCGGCCCTGTCTCCGGCCAGCAGGGCGCGTCGCCCGCGAGCGCCGCGAGGCGTTCCGCCCCTACATACGCGCGCACGTTCACAATGCGCAGGGGCGCCGTATCCTGCGCAAAACGTAGCGCCAGCTCCTCCATGCCCGGCGCGAACGCAGGGCCCTGCATCACCGGCGCGTCCGCCGCGCCCCCGGGGACGCCCGTGCGGGCCGGCGGCGTGACGGGCCGCCCGTCGCCCAGACCTGAAAGCGCCGCCTGCGCCGCGGGCAAATCTACCGCCGCCCACTGCACCACGCAGGGGTGGTGCGAAAGCCGCGCCGCGAGCGCCTGCGCCCCCTCGGCGGGCAGCTGCTGCCAGACCATCAGGCCCTGCGCGTCGCACGCGTCGTAAAACGCGCCGTCCTCCTCGCCGCAGACGTACAACCCGCTCAAATGCGCCTCCTGCGCGGTACGGACGAGCGCGTCGTAATCCGCCCGCGTGCGCGCGTAGTGCCGGTCAGGCGCGTGACGCGCGCAATGGAGAAAGACCGGTTCCCCGTTCACGCCGCATAGGGCGGCGGGCTGCCCGGGCAGCAGCAGCTGCGTCTCGATCGAGCGAAACCCGGTCTGCACGCGCAGGCCGTCGCAGGCCATGCCCCGGCGCGACGCTTGCAGGCGCAGCGTCACCGTCGTGCCCTGCCGCCCCGGCCGCCACAGGGGCCAGGACGCTCCTTCCGGCCGGATCGTATGCAGCAGCGTCGTACGCGCAGCGGGCAGGTTCTCCTCGATCTCATAGATGCCCAGCGCTTCCTCGCCGCTCGTCAGCGCGTAGCGGAATGTGTATCGCCCGGGCACGAAGGGCGTAACCGTCACGTCCGTCGAGAGCTGCTGCGCGTCCGCCCGCACCACGAGCGCCTCGATCGCAAGGGCATTGACGCCCACGAGCGTTACGTCCCCCATGACGCCCTGCGCCGCACGCGGCGGCGCGCCCATAGGCATGTCCGGCTCAAAGGCGACCTCGACATCGAGCGTCCTTACGGCGTACACTTCGCCCGTCACGTCGAGCGAAAGCGGCCCCTGCGCAAACACGCCCGCCTTCCGCCCGTTGATGAAAACGGCGCCCGCGCCTTGCAGGCGGTCAAAGCGCAGATAGGCGCGCTCATCCTCCCAACCGTCTACGTCCGCCTGCGCACAAAAGCGCCATCGGCGCCATGCGGCCCATTCGGCCTCCCGCGCGCGCAGGCCCTCTTCCAGGCCGCCGACCGCCCCCGCATCCGTCAGGGCCTGCAGTACGGTGCACGGCGTCTGCGCCGTCATCTCATAGCCTGCGCCGCGCAGCGTAAAGGCATTCAGCTTTCGTCTCAAGGCCAATGTCCTTCCTCCGTTTCTCCCCAACATGCGGGGCGTCCCCATGCCCAGCCCTCGGCGCACGATCGGGTCTGGCGCGCGTTAATTTGTGGAAATACGCAACAAACCGCCCTTCCGGGACGTTATTACTTATAGGAGGCGTATTTCGCGTCAGCCCAGCAGCTTATCGGCGAGCAGCAGCGCGACCGCGCTCTTGGCGTCGCGCAGTTCGCCGTGCATGACCATGGCGACCGCCTCTTTGAGCGGCATGCGCACGACCCTAAGGAACTCGTCTTCGTCCGGATGCGCCTTGGCGGACGTCAAGTCGGTCGCCAGATATAAGGCGATGCGCTCCGAGCTGAAGCCCGGCGTCGTCAAGATCGTCGTCAACGGATGCCATCGTTTGGCGCGCAAGCCTGTCTCCTCCTCGAGCTCGCGCTGCGCGCACACGAACGGGTCTTCCCCTGCGCTATCGAGCTTACCTGCCGGGATTTCAAGCGTGATCTCGTCCGCAGCCACGCGGTGTTGGCGCACGAGGGTGACGAAATTATCCTTATCCACCGCGACGACAGCCGCGGCTCCCCTGTGCAGGACGACCTCGCGGGGCGCTTCCCCGCCGTCCGGCAGGCGCACGGTCCAGCGCTCGACGTCGATGATCTTACCGTCAAAAATCCTTTCGCGCGCGACCGGCGTCTCCCGCAGTTCGCGGTCCTTGTCCATAGAATTCATAGAAACATTCTCCTTCCGGCATAAAATGCGCTGCCCTCGAGTATCTTCGATTAGGAGGGGGCTATTTCCTGCCTGAAAGAAGGCCCTGAAACCTGAATTTGGACAACTCCTGATCGTTGACAACCGCCGCGCCGGACGATACAATGAACATACCCAGACAAACCAAACCGGCCCGGAGAGGGCCTGCGGGCGGCGCGTGTCATTCGACGCGCATCGTCGCACCGTTTATATGAAGGAGGGGTTGCATGAAAATGCAAAGGATTACTCACCGCATGCTGGCCATTCTCATGAGTTTGATGCTGCTGCTGAGCATGCCCGCCGCCATCGTGCTGGCTGAGCAGCTCGCCCCCGCCGTCGTATCGGCCGTCTATACGGCCGAGGATGGCAGCGTGCAAAGCTTTAACGCGTCGCTCGTGACCGATTCCGAAGGGCGTACGGACGTCTACTGGATTCAGGTGCCGGACGCCGCCATGCTGCAAAATCTGGCGCTCACCGTCGAGCTGTGGGGCCCGGACGGCATGCCGCTGGAGAGCATGATCTTTACGCCGGACATCTCCTTTGGCTGGGATTTCAGCCAAAGCGTCGACCAGCCGATGCTGGTCACCGGGGCGGACAGCGTCGATCCCACCAAGACGGTGCGCTTTTACGTCGTCGCAACCTCGGCGGAAGTGCCCGTGCCCTCCACCCAGGAAGAGGTGGATCAGTACGTCTATTCCTATATGTTGGAGCAGACGAGGGAAGATGCATTTGCCGCGGAGGAACCCATCGGCAGCGGTGAAGGTTCCCCTCTCGACGACGAAGATCCCGGCTTCGGCGACGAAGATCCCGGCTTCGGCGACGAAGGAGTTACCGTCGATCCGCCTCTCCAGCTCTTGGATACTTACGTGCTGGCCGCCGCGGCGGACGGCCCGACCATGCTGCTGCAGAATCCCAATCAGGTCGACGACACCGTACTGTATTTGGATAACGGCGAACCCATGTCGGTCGGCAATTATTTTCTCGACGACAACAACGTCTATTGGCTCTTTGTCACGCGCTATCAAGACGGCGCCACCGGTTACGTACGGCTGAACGACGTCACGCCGCTGTCGGATGCTGAAAAAGACGCCGTCTTAAGCCTGTACAAGCCCGCTTCGGAGCCCGAGCCCGAACCCGAGCCTGAGATCAGCCCCGAGCCTGAACCCGCGCCTGAGATCAGCCC
>JAEYAR010000207.1 GCA_023404715.1 Bacillota bacterium
GCTCTCGATCGCGCGGCGCTTCCATTCGGGCTGCGCGCTGCGCGGCGGAATGTCGTATATGGACTCCGGGCGCTTTCGTTCGATACGCTGCGCGGGCGGATCAAACTCGTAAAGCGCCCGAGCCGGATCCTGCTCGGCGAGCCGGTCGAGCTCAGCCTGAGAAACGCGCTTGCGGCGTGGTCTTTCTGTCTCCATGGGCGCCCGCCATCCTTTCCGCATAGTGTTTTTATCGTGAGAAACGCATTCCGCACGGCGGCGCCGGGCGGAACGCTTGGTTTCCAAGTTCATCCGTTATTCAGTATTCGCGTTCTAGGGGCGAATCCCTGCAAGGATTAAACGGGGATGGGTTGCCAATCCCTGCATCATTGGGTCAGGCGACCGTAAAAAGGCTGCTCATCTGATCCCGGCGGGCGACCTCCAGGCTGACGTCCTCGCCGATCACCGCGCCCAAGCGCGCGATTGCCTCCTGCGCGGATTGATAGGCCAATTCCGGCAGATTATTTTCGCCGCTGAGATGCCCCAGAATGATGCTACGCAGGCCCGTAGGCAACAGCGAGGTCAGCGCTTTCGCGCAATCCGCGTTGGACAGATGCCCGTTGCGGCCGCGAATGCGTTGCTTGAGCCGGGCCGGGTAGGGCCCGCGGGCCAGCATGTCCAAATCGTGGTTGGATTCGAGCATCAGCACCTGCGCGCCCGCTACCGCCTGCATCCACGAGGGGCTCAGATGCCCCAAGTCGGTCGCCACGGCGATCTTGCTGCCCCCGTATAGCAGGCAGAAGCCCACCGGATCCGCAGCGTCGTGCGGGATGGAAAAGGGCTGAACGCCCAGATCGCCGACGTAAAAATCCTGCCCGGCCGCAAAAATGCGCTGATTCTTCGGGGCGACGCCCTGCACCTTGTCCTCCATGGCGCCCCAGGTCCCCTCGCTGGCATAGACCGGCAGATCGAATTTGCGGCTCAGCATGCCGACGCTGCGGATATGGTCGCTGTGCTCGTGGGTGACGAGGATGCCCGATAGCGAGTTGGGCGCCACCCCCAGCTTGCATAGCTCGCCCAAGATCGCGCGGCCCGTCATGCCCGCGTCGACCAGTACCCGCGTGTCGTCCGCACAGGCCAGCAGGCAGTTTCCGCTCGATCCGGAGAAGAGCGGGCAAAACGAAAAATGCATGATGCACATATCCTTCCGAAATAAAGGTCTATTTATTATACCTCGTATCCATCTGAAGGGCAAGAAAAAATCTGCATTTCGCTCCGCGCGCCTTGCGAAAGCGGCGAAAATCTGTCATAATAGCCGATGAACGCCGCCGTCGCCCCGACGGCCGCGAAAGGAGACATTCTATGCAACCCACATCCCCGCAAACGCAGACGCGCCTTTGGGGCCGCATCGTCAAGGGCACGCGCATCCTCAAGAGCGAGACGGTGCCCTGCGACCCGCAGGATATTGCGCAGGCGCTGCTCGCGCTGTGCCGTATGTTCGACGTCCCCCGTCCTCTGTGGCTGAACAAAAATGAAAAGGATTTTGCCGCCTTCGGGCGCACGCATTTCACGCAGGATCATTTTATGGAAGCCATCCCCTTTTCCCGCATGGAGATCGAGCTCATCCAGCCCGAGGAGCAAAAGCGGCATGTGCGCAACCCGCTGATGGAAGCGTAGGCGCGCAATTTCTCCCCATTATTTAAAATATTCATGGATACTTTGTCCTTCCTTGGGTCATGCTACCTGCGTAAGCAAGGCAAAACCAAAAAAGGAGTGGACATGTTATGGATCGTCTTTCGTTGCTGCTGGTCATCATCGGCGCGATCAACTGGGGGCTCATCGGCCTGTTTCAGTTCGATCTGGTGGCCTATCTCTTCGGCGGCCAGGGCGCGATGATCAGCCGGATCATCTACGGCCTGGTCGGCGCGGCCGGCCTGTGGTCGATCACGCTGCTGTTCAAAGATCGCGAGAGCGTCAAGGAATGAGGCTGCCTTATCGGCACATGAAGCGCGACGGAAGATTTTCCGCCGCGCTTTCCAATTTATCTCATCCGTCCCAAAACAGAATTGGATGCAACTAAGGCCGCCCCTCATTCGTCAATTAGGATAGGAAACCTCTGGAGAAAAAAGTTTGCTTTCGCCCTACAACGAACAGCGTGCCTGTAGTATAATAAAGATACGGATGGCGCAGCGCGGCGCTTCATCCACATACGCCAAAGAAAGCGGGGGACGTGCGCTTGACTGAATTATGGGAAGAACTCTCCACCATGGTATGGAACATCGTCCACCGGCCGCGCATCGCGGACATATTGGACATCCTCATCGTCGCCTTTCTGATCTATCAGCTGCTAAAATATACGCGCCAAACGCGCGTAAGCCAGGTCGCCAAGGGCATCGTCGTGCTGCTGCTCGCCTCGTGGCTGTCGGAGCTGTTTGGCATGCGCACGCTCAACGCGTTGCTCAAGTGGGTGATCAGCGCGGGCCCGGTGGTGCTGATCGTCGTCTTTCAGCCGGAGATCCGCCGCATGCTGGAGGGCATCGGCAACTCCTCCCTCTTTGAGCGCGTAAAGACGGACGACAAGGAGATCGAGGTCGCCCTGCTCGTCTCCGAGCTCACCCAGGCGCTGCTCAACATGGCCAAACGCCGCGTCGGCGCGCTGATCGTCATCGAGCACCGTACGCGCCTGACCGAGATCATCAACACCGGCACCCGCGTGGACGGCATCATCTCCCAGCCGCTGATCGAAAACATATTCGAGCCCAACACCCCCCTGCACGACGGCGCCGTCATCATCCGCGGCGACCGCGTGGTCGCCGCCGCCTGCCTGCTCAGCCTATCGGAGGGAACGGGCATCAGTCGCGAGCTGGGCACGCGTCACCGCGCGGGCCTGGGCATGTCCGAATCCACAGACGCTACGGTCTTTATCGTCTCCGAGGAGACGGGCATCATCTCCATGGCCCGGAGGGGCAAGCTCACGCGCCATCTCGACGCCCGGTCGATCGGACAAATCCTGCACGAGATGTACGACGCCACCGCCCAAGACCCGCAAACCCCCTCGCTCATGAATTTCTTCAGAAGGAGGCAGCGCCATGATGAACGGCCCGATCAAGAAGACTGACCTGCTTCCCAAGAAGGAAAAAGATACGCGCTTTGCGCGCCTCACCCGGCGCGTGCGAAGCGTCATGTCCAGCAACTGGTTCCTCAAGATTTTCTCCGTGCTCATCGCCGTCTTTCTCTGGAGCGTACTGATCGCCTCCGACGGCACGTTGCTGCGCGAAAAAGTTTTTCAAAACGTGGAGGTGACGGTGACCGGCGCCGATACGCTGCGCACCCGCGGATACATCGTCCTGGACGACGTGTCCGCCCTCATCCCGAGCGTGCGCATGAAGGTCGAGGTGCCGCAGGCCAACTATTCGCGCGCCACGGGCTCCAGCTACAATCCGCGCATCGACCTGACCCGGATACGCTCGTCCGGCACGCAGGAGCTGAGCGTCACGACCTCGACCTCCTACGGCCGCGTGCTCGAGGTGGAGCCCTCGACCGTCACGGTCAACGTCGACGTCTACGCCATGCGCAGCCGAATCCCCGTGGTCGTCGAGACGGTGGGCTCCATGGCGGAAAACCTGTGGGCCGACACGCCGCGTTCCGACCCCTCCTACGTCACCATCGGCGGGCCGCAGAGCATCGTAACGAACGTCGCCCGCGCCGTCGCCAAGCTCGACTTGGCCACCCTCACCGCATCGCCGCAGACGCAGCGCAGCGCCGTCGCCCTGGAGCTGCAGGATAAGGACGGCAACGTGCTCGACTCCCCGCTCGTGCAGATCACGAACCAATCGGTCATTATCGACTCCATCATCATGGAGACCGACGTATACCCGAGTATCGAGCTGCCCATCGACGCTGCCACCGCCGTGACCGGCACGCCCGCGGAGGGATACGTGCTCGACACCGTCGTCGTAACGCCCGCCGCGCTGCGCGTCGCCGCCACACAGGAGGTGCTGGACGGCCTCTCCGCCGCCATCGTAGACTCGGCGCTGAGCGTCGAAAACGCCACGGCCGCCGTCTCCGGCACCGCAAAGCTCAAGCGCATGTCGGATTTAAAGTACGTAAGCGCGAGCGAGGTGCTCATCACCGCCGACGTCGTCGAGCAGCAGCAGGAAAAGACGCTGAAAAACGTCGCCATCTCGGCGGAGGGCGCGGCGGATGACCGCGCTGTCAAGCTCTCCGTCAGCAAGACCACGGTGCAAATCACCGGCGGCTATGGGTTTGTGACGGCCCTTACGGCTGCCGACGTTCAGCTCTACGTCGACGTCTCGGGCCTTGCCCCCGGCGCCTACGAACTGCCCGTACAATGCCGCATCGACAACGCGCCCCCCTTCGGGTGCGCGCTCGCCACCACCTCCGTGCAGGTCACCATCACAGAAATAAGCTAACGGGCGGCCGCGAGGCCGATGCGGCGGGCTTTTGCCCGCCGCCCCCAGACAAAAAGGGAGGCAACCATGGGCGCATTTGCGGATACGCTATTCAGCGTGTTGCTCAGCTGGGTCAAGAGCGCCGTAGGCAGCCTCGTCACGCTCTTTGAGAGCGGAGGCGATCGCGGTCTGCTCGCATGGCTCGGCAACAATTGGCTGTTCGTGGTGCTCGTGCTGGTCGCCGGCGGCCTCGTCGCCGACTGGCTTGTATGGCTGGTGCGCTGGCAGCCCTATCACATCTGGGCGACGCGCGCACGCCATGTCAAGCGCAGAATCTGCCGATTGCTGGGCTTTGGCAGGCGCCAAAGCGAAGAAGACGAAGAAGAAGGCGCGCAAACCGGCGCCTACCAAATGATTCGCGATGAAAAGCCCACGCGCATCGTGCCCATCCTGCGCCGTGAGCCGATCGAGCTGCCCATAGAGGAGCAGCAGGCCGCCTTTGAACAGGCCCAGGCCGTTCCGGAGGAAGCGCTGGGCGCCTACCCAGGCCAGCGCTACGACGCCGCGCCGATGACGCATGCTGCGCAAGCGCAGGATTCCTATGGCTACGCGGAGCAGCCCATTTACGCGGAGCAACTTAATTACGTAGAACAACCTGTCTACGCGGAGCAGCCCGCTTACGCGGAACCGTCCGCTTACGACGAGCAACCCGTTTACGCGGAGCAGCCCGTTTACGTGGAACAACCCGATTACGCGGAGCAGCCCGCTTGCGACGAGCAACCCGTTTACGCGGAGCAGCCCGTTTACGCGGAGCAGCCCGTTTACGCGGAGCAGCCCGTTTACGCGGAGCAGCCC
>JAEYAR010000098.1 GCA_023404715.1 Bacillota bacterium
TTGGCGTGCTGACACCGATGGAGAAGCACCTACTGTACCTTGCTGCTTAAAAAGCGGCCAGCAGCCGAAGCTGCTGACCGACAATTTTTATATTTTTTCATTGTCCTCTTGACGGGGAGCAGTTCAACGGATCGAAAAGGCGCGCTTTGCTTACCAATAAAATAATAAATAGTTTCAGGAATCACGTCAGGCCGTAGTCCTTGCCCTCATGCAGACGGTTTGTCCTTGCGATGGCCTGCAAAAGGCCGTGCTCCTTGAGCTCCTTGTCGATGTAGAGCACCTGACACAGCGGCGCGTCAAAACCGGTGAGCAGCTTGCTGCACACGATCAGGATGTCGATTTCGCCATCGCAGAACCTGTTCTTGATGGCTTCCTCGTAGCGGTCGGCATCCCCGTACTGCTGCATCATTTTGTTCCAGAGGAGACGACCAGATCGTCCGCGCCCTCGTCGGCGTCGTCGACGCCTTCGCGCATGTCGGGTGGCGAGATGACGACGGCACAGCTCAAGTCGCCGAACTGCTCGAAGCACTCCAGATAGCGGATCGCGTCGCGCTTGTAGTTGGTCGCGAGCATGGCCTTGAAGCCGGTATCCTTATAGCCCTCGATGAAGTGCTCGCTGATGTCCAGCGCGATGCGCTTGATACGCGCGTCGGTGGAGGTCAGGCAGCGAATGCTGCTCCACTTTTTGCGCAGATCCTCCCGCTGCGCCTCCGTCAGGCGGCGGGTGGTCTGCCTGAACCAGAGGTCGATATTCTCTTCGTCCACCTTCTGCTCGACAAAGCGCCCCTCGTAGATCAGGGGAACAATCGCGCCGTCCTCCACGCCGTCCCGGATGGTGTACTTGTGAATTAGCCTGCCAAACCGGGCCATGGTGTTTTTTTGTGCTTCATCAGGGGCGTGCCGGTGAAGCCGATGTGGCAGGCGTTCGGGAATACGCTGCGCATCCGGGTCGCCATGAGGCCGTAGTTGGAGCGGTGGCTTTCGTCCACGAGCACGAAGATGTCGCGGGAGGGGTTTTTGACCTCCTGCCGCTCGACGGTGTTGAACTTGTTGATGATGCTGGTGATGACGTCCGCCCTGGCGCTGCTGACCAGCTCCACCAGATGGCGTCCGCTCGTCGCATGGGCGGGGATCAGCCGGGTATGGGCGAAGGTAGCGGCAATCTGCGCGTCCAGCTCCTTGCGGTCCGTGACGATGACTACGCGGGGGTGGCAGTCCTTGAGCTCCATCAGGATGGTTTTCGCCAGCATGACCATGGTCAGGCTCTTGCCGCTGCCCTGCGTATGCCAGATGACGCCGCTCTGGCGGTTGGCGTGCTCGTCGCTTTCGGCGATGGTCTTCATGATTTCCCGGACGGCGAAGAACTGCTGATAGCGGCAGACCTTCTTCACGTTGGCGTCAAAGAGAATGAAATAGCGAATCAGCTCCAACACGCGCTCGCGGCTAAACAGGGAGACGATATTCCTGTCCTGTGCGGTGGGCATGCGATTCGGGATGAGCGCACTCAGCCGGCTTTGCAGCCAGTCGGTGTCCTGCTCCTTCCAGACGCTCCAGAACTTTTTGGGCGTGCTGGCTGTCGCATATTTGACGGCGTTCTTGTTGGTCGCCACGATGAGCTGCGCAAATTTGAAGAGCTACGGAATATATGCCGACTACTGGTTGCGGATCATCTGCCCGACGGCCTCTTCCACAGGAATATGCGAGGCCTTGCACTCGATGACGGCAAAGGGGATGCCGTTGTTGGACAGCACGATGTCCGGGCGGGCGTTGTGCTGCCTGTCCTGGCTGTCCACGGCGAACTCCTCTGTGACGTGGAACACGTTGTTCTGCGGCGTCTCCCAGTCGATATACTTAAGGTTGAAGCTGCGCATTTTGCCGTCGCCGACGGTCTCCGGATAGCTTTTGCCGAGCAGGAGCGCGTCGTAAATCTTCTCGCTGGTGCGCACGAGGTCGTCGGTCAGCGGCTCGTCCAGATCCTCCATGGCGCGCTCGATGTTGGCGGGGGAGAACTCGTTTTCCGCGCCCGCATAGGCATAGCGGTTGAGCCTGCGGAGCTGACCGCGCAGGATGTCCCGGAGCAGCACATGATACCCAGCTGCTGCGCTGCCTGTCGCAATCCGCCGGGGAAATGTAGGTGTAGCCCATGGCCTCTAGCAGCGCAAGAGCGGGACGCTGGCTTGCGTTGATTTCCAGATAGGCGTCTTTGTCCATGATGGGGCCTCCATTCGTGGAAGGGGTTATATGCAGGAATAGCGGGGCAGGGGGCTGACTCGCTTGGATTACTGCTTGTTTTCCGATTTGTGTTCTTCGTGCATTTTATGCATCAATTCACGGCGTGTGTAGCATTCAAACTTGCCGGTTCTTTCGGAATAGACAAGATAGGTTTCCTGAACTATCGACTGATCATTGATATATTCAAATGCTTTGTCGAGGCAGTGTTTGAGTTTCTCGTCATCTATGTTGGCTGGTATAGTGATTTTCACACCACCAATGCATAACTGAATTGTTGGTGAAACGTTTGCTTCTGTTTTGTTGGGTTGTACTCTAGCAATTTTTTTCTTGATTGCTGAGCGGCGCAGCATGATGCTAAAAGCTTTAATACCCTCGAAAATGGCGCTAGATGCCAAGTTCTGGCAAATGCTTTGGACTATATTAGAAGATAGAATTGCTCGAATCTGGGGAAAGAATTCTTCAATCCCCATGAAATATCTGGAGGGATTCTCTTCGCAAAGGAGGGTCAATTGATGACACTTAAGTTCATTCGTTAGTTGAAAGAGATCGTCGTCATTGAGAGTGCCTTGCATATAGATCAATCCAATAGTATTGTTGAGAGAATCTTTTTCTTGCTTCATGCGTTTACCCTCACAATCCCCGTCAGCAGTAGTTGCATCAGGGCTTTTTTCTTTTTCTTTTCCTGTATAATATCTTGACGTAGCAGGGTGATTTCTTCATCTGCTGTAGATAATAACTATCAAGTTTTGCTCATATTTCTGTGGGAGACATATCATAAAGGACTCGACTATACCTTTATTCAAATTTGGTTGAGAGCTTGTTTGACTCAGTTTCTTGAACTCTTCTCGTCCATTCAGTAGATAGTAGTATAAGTACTCGCTTGTGACGCAGTCAAATGGTTCGATGCCTAATATTGCTTGGCTGCTACAGCATTCGACATTTGTTATTACACATTCACCGATGGAAGCGTACATTGCAAATAGGACAGTTCCCTTTGGATATACTTTTGCAGAACAAGTGGCAAAGCCTTTCTGAGAGAGCATCTTTTCGCTCGACGATAGATATTTCTCGGATGTACTCATGTCACTAATTGAAACCCAAACATATTCATCTCCAAAGTTGCTTTGATCTTGACTGTTAGGTGTACCTCCGTTGCTCATAAATGAAATGTCTCCAAGCCGAGTTTTCAACCACTCGTCGCCATATCTCGATAGTCTTTTCTTGCCCGTCAAGAGCTGTTGCATCAGATACTTTTTCTGCTGCCGTTTTTCTGTGATCAGCTTTTCTTTCAGTTCAATCACCTTGTCCTGCGTGGCGAGGATTTCGGCAATCTTCTTCTGCTCCCTGACTGGGGGAAGGGTGCACGGAATCGGTGCAAACGAATCCCAATACAGGCGCTTTCTGAAATCCGTCACGCCATAGGACTGCCGGTTGATCATGCCGACCATACGCGGCGTTTTCATGTAGTAGTCCATGAACAGCGGGTACACCTTGTCATTGGGCTTGGCTACGATGTAGGCCGGGCTGACCATGTCCTCTGTGCGCACGGTACCGATGGCCCCTTGCCATGCACGCATCATGTTGAAAACCAAATCTCCCGTAGCCGCGCGCTTGTACTGAGACCTGTCCTCAATGCGCTTCACTTCTTGGGCAGCTCGTCCTCATCCAGTTCGCCAACGGACACGCAGGAATGAATGGACACCGTAAGAAACGGAAGGCTTTCGTTGCCGGGTTCCTTGCGCTCAGTGTAGATGTCCCCGAGACAGGCGGGAGTCCAGTTGGTTGGGACGATTCCTGAGCGGGTTTTTATATACCCCTCCGGCGCGATTCCGCGCCGGATTTGGTCAATTTTATCTCTCACTCCTGGTGTCATACTATCACCATTTTTACTTGTCGAAATTCTGAATTGTTCTGGCCATATTATCTTCTTTTTTCTGGTGCTTCTTCCTGTGGTATTCATAAAACCAGTCAGGAATTAAGTAACCATTCGCTCTCCGGTTCCAGATTTTGTGCTGAAGCTTAATTAGTTCCTTTCTAATAGTTTGTGAACTGTTCGTGTTCAGCTTCTTCTCAAGTTCCTTCGAAAAGTTGTCTGCATCGCTCAGGAGAGAAATACTCTCATCAACCTCTTTAATAACCGAGAGACCATACTCCGCAATAGGCATAAAGAACGATAAAACAAAGAATGCTTTTACAAAACTTGGGTTAACCATTAAAAAGGCTATCAGTAAAGAAAGCGCTATCACACTAAGGAGAATCACATAGAACCTTCTAAAGTCTTTATGCAGAGCAGAGTCCCATCGAATATTTTCGCTCTGACTGTAGAAAACTTGAAATTCACCATTCACAGAAGAGTAATCGCTATACCAGTTCACAAACGCCGCGGCATCTTTATCTCCGTACTTGCTAACTGCATCTGCCAAATCTGATTTGGTTGGCATATCACCCCAATCAGAGATATTGGTATCGATTACCGGGGCAAATATGGAGGCATCTATATACTGTTGTATTGACGCAGCATGCTTTTTTGTGGCCTTAATTTCTTCATCAGAATGTTTATTAAAGAGCGCCAAAGCCACTGCCAAAAAACTGAATACCGCGGAAAACAAGTCGATGTCCAGAATAGATGTCACAACTGAGAGTGCCGCAAAAGCCAGAGTAATGATTGCCTTCCATCGAGCTAACGACTTTGCTTTAGAGTATTCACTCCGTTGTACAACCTGGCACTGTAGCAGGAACTTGTCGTTTTGACGACAAAATACATTATCAGCCGTATGTTGGGAAGTCGCTTCCAAGAATTTCGCCCCATTTCTTTATAGCTTCTTTGTGATTGTCTTCTGTTTCGTCTTGTCTCGCAGCGCATGCTTTTTCGTAATCTGCTTGTGCCTTTTGCTGAAGGATCAACTTACCAGAAAGACTCAAATCATTGATATCGCCCTGGATTCCTTTCATGTCATATACAGGACTCATAATATGGTCGGCTATGTACTTCAGCGCATCCAGGAAACGTAAGTCTATCCATTGGCTGAGTTCAGACTGTGAATCTGCAAAGTTCACAATCATTGTCTCAAGCATATACGAAGGAAGTGTTTTCGCATTCTTCACCCGGTTCCACTTTTTACAGAGTCGCACCAGATCCAAGACACGCCCGTCCTTACTTTGATTTGTACTTGTTACATGCTCCTTATCTTTTTTCGGATCTGTTTTTTTCCAGTTGCCTTGTCCATTGGGAATAAGGTAATATGCCCGACCATCGCTTTCGGTTACAGTATAAAAGCACGGAACGATATCAAAAGACCAGTCTTTAGATTTGAGGTTAAGAATAACGGCTTCACCACTTCTACGCACTTCGGAGCGAGAATATTCACGCACAGACTCCAGTTTATTCTTAAACCTATTAGATACCATCGTACTGTTCAATGTCCCATCGGCACGTGCACAGTCCTTCTGCGCCTGATTCGTGGTGCTGGCAGTTATTTTGACATTATCCCACGAGTCATTAGAGCTGTAGGTTGCACCATTGGCAGCAATACCAATCATTAGGTCAATATCATCCAACTCTCGACATTTTGTTTTTCTTGCAAAAGAACCAAAATGGACATTAAACCCGTCATATAGGTCAAAAAAATTATCTTCATTGTCAAATTCTGCAATATTCTCCAGCAAGTTATCTCGACTTGTCCTCGCCGCAGACACAATATCGGGATCGAGGTTTACGATATCTCTCATAAAGTCACTAAAAGCAATGTTGACTGTAGTAGCCATATACCTACCCCTTTCTTTACAGTCCTAACTCCTCCAAATACTTCTTCATCTGCGCCTGCACCTGCGAAAGCTCCGCCTCGATGCCGGCGATATTCCGCTTCACCTCGTCGATGTCCACCAGCTCCTCCTCCTCGAAGGTGTCCACATACCGGGGGATGTTCAGGTTGTAGTCGTTCTCGCGGATTTCAGCGCGGGAGGCGCGGTAGCTGTATTTGTCCACCTTCGCCTCGCGTGCCTCGTAGGTGCTGACGATGCGGGCTATATCGCTGTCCCGCAGGAGGTTCTGGTTCTTGCCCTTCTCGTAATTGCCCTCACCTGAGGCGTCGGTGAACAGGACGTCGCCGCGGGTGCGGCCCTTTTTGAACACCAGAATGCAGGCAGGGATGCCCGTGCCGTAGAACAGGTTCGCGGGCAGGCCGATGACCGCGTCCAGCAGGTTCATTTCAATCAGCTGCTTAAGGATCTTGCCCTCGCTTGCGCCGCGGAAGAGCACACCGTGGGGTAGAACGACCGCCATGCGCCCTTTCTCTGCATCCAGACTGTGCGGCATGTGGAGCACAAAGGCATAGTCGCCCTTGGAGGAGGGCGGAACGCCCCAGTCAAACCGATGGTATTCGTCCAGAGAAGCGGACATTTTCTCCTGCTTCTTTCCTTTTTCATCCAGACTGGCCTTGGCGAGGAAACCACTGTCCCACTTGTCCAGGCTGAAGGGTGGATTGGCGACCACCACCTGGAACTTCATGAGCTTGTCGTCCTCGATGTTTTGCGGATTGGAGAGCGTGTCGCCCTGCCAGACGCGGGCGTCATCCACACCGTGGAGGAACATGTTCATCGTGCAGAGCGCCCAGGTTTGGGCGTTCAGCTCCTGACCATAGACGGCGACCTTGCCGCTGGGCACCTTTTTGTAGGCCTTGAGCAGCAGACCGCCGCTTCCGCAGGTGGGATCGTAAATGCGGTCGTTTTCCTGCGGCTTGACGAGCGAGACTACCAGCTCGGAAACCTGATTCGGTGTGAAGAACTCACCGCCCTTTTTGCCTGCGTCGGAGGCAAAGTTGGCGATCATGTACTCATAAGCGTCGCCGATGATGTCAGCGGAGCCGAGCTGACCGGGACGCAGATCCAGGTCGTGGAAGTCTTCCAGCAGATTGCGGAGCGTCGCGTTCTTTTCCTTGACGTCGCCGAAGTCAATCTGGGAGTTGAAGTCGATGGCGCGGAACACGTTGCGCAGCTTTCCGCTGTTGTGATCCTCGATGTGGGAAAGGGCGACGTTGATCTTCTGGCCGATCTTTATCCGACGGGCAGATCAGCATCTTTGAGTTCTCAGACTTCGACTTATTGTAGCACTCACGCTCAATGATCCCGTGCTTACGCTTCACCTGCGCGATGTACAGCGGCGTGACGTTCAGGCCGGTCTGCTCCTTGACGCGCGCCTGAATCTCGCCATAGGTCGCTTTGCTATCGGCCTTGGTGACGGCGAGCTCGTCCGCGTCGATGTCCACCTTGACGATATCATCCGGCTTTTGTTGGACCAAACTCATAACAGTTTCAATCGCCCCCGTCCAACAAAACATATCTACGCACGCAATGCGTGCGGGTTCATAGCCGAGCGAGACGAGCAGGGCGGCGTCGCGCGCGAGCGTCGCGGGGTTGCACGAAACATAGACCACGCGCCGGGGCGCAGAGGCGGCGATAGCGCGCAGGACGGCCTCGTCGCAGCCCTTGCGCGGGGGATCGATCACCACCACGTCTGGGCGAAGGCCTTCCTCCACCAGCCGCGGCAATGCGGCCTCCGCCGCGTCGACGAGAAACGTAGCGTTTTCGATCCCATTGCGCGCGGCGTTTTCGTTTGCGTCGGCGATGGCCTGCGGCACGATTTCAATGCCGACGACGCGCTTTGCCGCGCGCGCGAGCAGCAGCGAGATCGTGCCCGCGCCGCAGTAGGCGTCTACCACGGTCTCGCTGCCGGTGAGCTGCGCAAAGTCGAGCGCCAGGCTATACAATCGCTCGGTCTGCTCCGGATTGACCTGAAAGAAGGAGAGGGGGGATACGCGAAACCGCAGGCCGAGGAGGGTGTCGATCATCGAATCGCTGCCCCAGAGGGTGACGATACGCCCGCCCAGGATGACGTTCGTGCGTTCGCGGTTGACGCTGAGCAGCACGCCCGTGAGCGTAGGGATCGCCGATCGCAATTGCGCGACGAGCGCATCCGCCTGCGGGACGCTCTCGCCGTTGATCGCGAGCACCACCATCGTCTCGCCCGTGCGCGCGGCGCGCACCATGATATGGCGCACGAGCCCTTTGTGCGTATTTTCGTCATAGCTGGAGACGGACGCCATGCGCATCCAGCGTTTCACGGCGCGCACGGCCTCATTGGCCTCCTCGCGCTGGATGGCGCAGCCCGCCTCCGGCAGGTCGACCAGGTCGTGGCTTCGCGGGGCAAAAAAACCGACGCGCGGGCTGCCCGCGCTGCCGCCGACGGGGTAAGCGCCCTTGTTGCGGTAATGCCAGGGATTTTCCATGCCGATCACAGGCGGCACATCGATGGAAATGTCGCCGATACGCGCGAGGCAGTCCCGCACCTGACGGCGCTTGAATGCTAGCGTCTCCTCATAGCGCATGTGTTGGGCGACGCAGCCGCCGCAGCGCCGGTAGATCGGGCAGGGAGGCTCCGTGCGCTGCGGGGAGGGCGAGAGCACCGCTTCGACCCGGCCAAAGGCATAGCGGCGCTCGACCTTGACGATGCGCACGCGCACCCGCTCGCCCGGCAGCGCGTAGGGCACGAACACCGTAAAGCCGTCCGCACGGCAAACGCCCTGCGCGTCCGTGCCGTAGCCCTCTACGGTGAGGTCGAGTATTTGGTTTTTTTGCAGCGGTGAAACAGGCATGAAAACACTCCTTTATCTATATATGGGAGCACCCCAGATAGAGGGGCGCATCCCGCGTGAGTAGGTCTTTCAAATGGTTCTGTATACCGCTTGGGAACACACGGGGGAGGCGCTCTACCTCCTCAGGCGTGAACCATTCACTTCCATCCTGATGCCAATCAGACTCCGTCGGTTCATGGCGTTGTTCACCCGTCAGGTGCGTGAGGAAGATATGGTAGATTCTATGGGCGTAATCGGGATATTCTTGCCGTAACCGCTCGTCATCGTAGATCTCTTCGGCGAGCGCGACAAAGCGGTTGATCTCCACGGTATACCCCGTCTCCTCGCGCGCCTCACGGCGAACAGCGTCCTCCAGGGTTTCGTAGAGGCGCTGGCCCCCGCCCGGCAGATCGTAATACACGTGTCCGTCGGCTTCCCGGCACCGGTTGAGCAAAAGCCTGCCCTCACGCAGCACGAGCGCCTTAGCCGCGCAGCGTATAGACATGTAAATCATCTCCGTTGATCGCGTATTTGTCATTACGGTAATCTAATTTTTTTCGTTTGTCAAGCGATAAGATAAGCCGGGAGCTTGCAAGATACAGACGCAACAAAAAGTCGCGACTCAAAAAGGTCACTCGCGACTTTCTGTTTTCGTAGATTTTAGATTTTTTTCATAGCTAATTAAGACTTATATGATTTCCAGATCGTCTTCACTGCCCAATATCGAACCGCTGGCGATCGGGATATCCAGATACCAGTACGCCACCGAGGAAATATCATCTTGCAGCGGCAGATAGCGGCCGCCCCTGCGCCAACCTAACGCTTGAATGGTAACGCGCAAATCTTCCTTGAAATAGATGGGATCGGTCACATGCCAGCGATACATGCTAAAACGCTGCTGGCAGCGATACAACCCATCCTTGTCCATGATCTTCGACATCCCTGCATAGGGGCTTGTAAAGGTCTGATAGCCATGATTGACCTCAAACCCGTACGCACCGCAGAAGTAGTCCTCGGTACCAGTTCCGCAGATAGTAGGATAGTCTTTGTCTCCATCCATAAAGAACTTGATTTCGCCTTCACCCCACCATTCGTTGTTATTTGAGCCCCAGAACATATAGGTACCTACATATTGACCATGGCCATCGATTTGGGCGAGAATGACATGATCCGCTTTGTATTTCAGCGGATTGGAACGTCTGTATTGCGCGTGGAAATACCCCAAATCCGCTTCGAGCTCACGCAGAACGTAATCAATTTGGTAAAATACGACCGCCTTTTCGGCACATATGTTTTCCACGGTCATCCGGCAATTTTTATAAAACGGCATGTTCCAATAGCAGTTGAGTCCGCTCAAAGGGTTGATGCACACGGCCAAAGAGCTAATCTGACCGTACTGATGGGTATCCGCGTTCGCAAAGAAATCGCCTAGCGGCGTTTCCACGGAAGGGGTTTCGCACCCCTCCCAATAGATTCGCAAAATCAGCGAACGATTCGGGGCGCCGATGCCCATCCAGATATGACGAATCTCCCCCGGGCCTTGAATGTTCGCCAATTCAAACACAGCGCCCGGTTCCAAATGAACGGAGGGGGAGACTTTCCAGCCCTTTCCTAAATCGCGTGACGCCCACGAGCCCGTACCTTCGGTGGCCTGGCCGCCTGCGCCGGGCGCGCCGGTGAAGTTCTCGGCACTGATAGAGCGGCTTACCGCATTTTGAATCTTGCTCAGACCGTACATGTCGTTGATCATGGCAACAATCCTCCTCATATCGGGTTTCTTTTCAGACTATACGAAGCGCCTATCTTCCGATCAGCGGCGCAGCCCTTTCAAGCAAGGCGGTGGCCCGGCTCCAAAACGTTTCAAAACTCATTTGCCTCTCAAGATTCCATCCGCGCTCCGAGAGCGTGACGAGCGTCTGGCGAACGATATCGGCCGAATGCAGATCGTCGGCCTCCCACATACATACCTGTGCGCCGAGCACGTCGTCTGTCGGCTCTACCTCTATTCCGTCTAGAAATGCATGCGACTTTTGAAACCAGTGATCCCAGCGGTGTGGATGCCAAGCATAAATCGCTTCCGGATTGGAGCTGGGAAAAACGTGCGACTGCGGTACCAGATACAAAGGTTTCCACGCGGCGTTAATCAGGCGAAAGCCTACTTTTATGAGGTCGGGTGCATCCTGATAAAGCGATTCGAATTCCATTACAATCGTCTCGCGTGGTATCGATTCACTGCCTTTTGCCGGGAAGCCTTCCCATACAATGGGTGTTCTTCCAAGTTTCACGACGATTTGAGCGAGCCGCGCAATACAATGAGCATAGAGCGAGTGCGCATCCTCTAAACGATGCGCTTTCCGATAGGTCCGGCAGTCGTTACAATCTTCCCAACTTTCGGTATTTACCTCGTCGCCGCCGATGTGAAGATAAGGCGTTTCAGGGAACAATAACGCCACCTCACGCAGCACGCTCTCGAGACGATCGAACACGCCCGGTTTTCCCGGGCAGATGGCCTCGCCCGGTACATCGCTGTTTGCGAAGTAGTCTGGATAGGCTCGCGAAAAGACGGCGGCGTGTCCGGGCAGCTCAATTTCTGGGATCACCATAACGCCTCTAGCGGCCGCGTATTGATTCAAAAACGCGATTTCTTCTTTTGTATACGCGTCTACATGGCAAAGCTTTGGATAGGCCATCGAGGGAAGCCGATAGACGTCGCTGTCCGCAAAGTGCAGGTGCAAGCGGTTGCACCGAACCAGCCAGCATAGATCGACGGTGCGCAAAATCGCCCCCAGCGGGATGTAATTGCGCGCCAGATCCAGCATCACGCCCCGCCACTCCTTATCCGGCAGGTCCGACAGCGTAAACTCGGGGAGCATCACGCGATCTTTCTCGGTCAAAATCATCTGGAAAAGCGCGCTGGCCGCGTGCGCTGCACCGGCGGGCGTGGACGCATACAGCGTCGCCCGTCCCTGCACGGCTTCTATGCGATAGGCTTCCTCCTTCATTTCTGCACGGCAGAAGAGCACGTGCGCGCCATGGACGTCACTCGGACTGAAAAACGTCCGTTTATCCGTCATACAAGCGTAGATACCATATGTCTTTTGCACCGCGTCGCACAGCGCCCGCGCCGCAGGGAAAAATGCCTCTTCTTCAGCGTAGACCGTCGCTTCAAAAGGCCAAGAATAATCTGAAATAAAGTGCAGGGATTTTGGCAACGGAACAAGTGCGAAGGCATTCATGAAAATTCCCCCTTTCGAATGCACTCAACCCTTGATGGAGCCGATCATGACGCCTTTGGCGAAATGCTTTTGTAAGAAGGGGTAAACCACTAAGATAGGAACCGTGGCCAGAACGGTCATCGAGTACTCCAGAATGCGCTGCATGGACTGATTCGCAAGCAGGTTACCGCTGGACGCTCCCATCTCGTTGAGCATGGCCTTCGCCTGCCCAAGGAGCAGAATTTCACGGAGGATATTTTGCAGCGGGAAGAGATCGCGGCGCTTTAGATAGATGGCCGCCGTAAACCAATCGTTCCAGCAGGCTACGGCCGAGAAAAGCGCGAGCGCGGCTAAAGTAGGTTTGCACACCGGTAGGATGATGCGCATGAGCACCTGAAAGTCGCTTGCGCCGTCCAGCTTAGCCGATTCTTCCAGCTCGCCCGGAAGGGATAGGAAACTGGTTCGCAGCACGATGATATCCCAGACCGCGATTGCCCCGGGCAACACCATGACCAGCCAGGTATTGAGCAGCCCCAGCGCGCGGATATTCAAATAGCTAGGGATCAGTCCTCCGCTGAAAAACATAGGGATCATCATGTACACAAAAAGCGGCTTTTTCCAAAGTAACCCTTTCCGCGACATGACAAAGGCGCTCATAGAGTTACATATCAGACGAAGGCCTGTGCCTGTCACCACGTAAAAGATCGTATTGCGATATCCAATAAAAAGATTTGGGTGTGAAAAAGCCATACGGTATCCATCCAGGCTGTAACCGGTAGGCCAAAAAAGGAAGCCCGTATGTGCGCGTAGCCGTACAGGATTGCTGAAGGAGCCGGCCACCACATAAATAATGGGCATGAGACATGTAAAGGCGAGCAACAGCAACACGAGCGCATTGACTATCGAAAAAACTTTTTCGCCACGGGTTCGCTTCATCATTCCCTTTTCCCCCTACCACAAGCTGTATTCTGAAAGGCGCCGAGTAATCCAGTTCGCGCCAGTCAGAAGAATCAGATTTACTATGGTGTTGAATAGTCCAACTGCTGTACTAAAGGAAAATTTGCCCTCCTCTAGGCCCGAGCGGTAGACATAGGTGCTGATGACATCTCCCGTCTCGTAGGTAAGCGGGCTGTACATCAACAGTATTTTTTCGCTGCCGACATTCATGATGCCGCCCACGGCGAGGATCAGGAGAATGCTGATCGTAGGCAGAATGGCGGGTAGCGTCACATGCACCGCCTGCCTGAACCGGCCCGCGCCATCGATCACTGCCGCTTCATATAGCTGTGGGTCGACGCCTGATATAGCGGCGATATAGATGATCGAACTAAAACCGATCCCCTGCCAAATTCCAGAAATCACCACGATTGCCTGAAAATATTTTGCATTGCCCATCAGGTCGCCCAATTGAATACCGAACAAGCTTTGAGCCATCATCGGGATGACGCCCGATGGCCCGGTGAAAAGCTTGATAAAGCTCACCACGACGACCGTGGCTACAAAATGGGGCAGGTACGAAAGCGTTTGTATGGCACGCTTAAACCATTCGGCGCGCACCTCGTTTAGCAAAAGCGCCAATAGGATAGGCGGCCAGAATCCGAAAAGCAACGATTTGATGCTGATCGAAAGCGTATTGCCCAGTATGCGAGAGAAGTACGGGCTAGAGAAGAAGATTTCAAAATGTTTGAGTCCCACCCAAGGACTTGCCATGACCCCTTTTTTAACTGAAAAATCCTGGAATGCGATGACCACACCGTACATAGGCGCATACGAGAATATACCCAGCAGTAAAATCATGGGAAGAGCGAGCAAATACGTTTGTTTGTTCTTGCGAAAATCTCGTGCGATTCCCTTCCACACCGCCCATGCAGCTCCTTTCCTCTTAAGATGGTGGCTGTTTTTTGAACCATAAAGGGAAAGGCGTCGAACGTCCGGCGCCTTTTCTTTAAAAGGTCGTTGGAGGGTTCTTAACGCGCGAGATAGCGGTCATAGGCAGCCTGATAGCAGGCCTCGATCTCATGGACGCCGAGCGCTTCGCACTGGGCGACGTAATGATCCCAATCAGCTTCGATGTCCAGTTCTCCGTTGATGAATTTGGCCTCGGACTCGGACACATAGGTACCCAAGCCAGATTCATACTTGGCAATGACGGCGGCTTCCTCATCGTTGAAATAAGTATGCCAGGAAAAGTTGCGCTCGCCCGGGAAATCCGGCGCCCATTGTTTGAGCGCGTTGATTTCGTATTGCGTTCTTCCGCGCCATTCGTTGTCATTCCAGCCTTCAGGGCGCAGGTAAATGCCTAGTACCAGCGTCTTGAGCCAGGAAGTACCGTTCTGTCCGCCCGCGTTTTCGGCGATGTACTCGTCCGTCATGACGTACTTTCCTTCTTCGTTAAGCCTGGACGCGCCGGTCTGCGTTCCGAATTCATAGGCCTCGGAGCCTTCCTTGGTATAGCCGAAGTCCATTACCTTCATGGCCGCTTCAATATTATCGCTGGAGGCGTTGATAGCGGCCTTGGCCCATCCCATGATATGATCGTCGATGTGGTAATACAGAAGTTTACCGCCTTCCTCCTTCACCGGCCAGGGGAATGGGGTAAATTCGACGCCCTGCGGGATGTACCTCCCCAAGTTATCCCAGTATTCGATAACGACGGGCACCTTCTGCTGAAGCTCCAATGCGGATATTTCCTGTTCGTCGCGCGTCTGATAGCTGGGATCGATAATGCCGTCCTTGTACCACTTGTTCAAATAGCTCAAATAGACCTTATAGTCGTCGATGATGACGCTGCTCACGATTTTATCGTCCATTTTTACGTAGTGACCCGTGTAGCTGCCCAGAGGGGAAACGCCCAGTCCCATGGTCAGCAAAACGCGCGGATCGGTGCTGCCGATGATGTATTCCCAGCCCATCTCTTCCTGGATTGCCTTGAGTTCATAGAGAACGGCATCCCACTCGTCGATGGTTTCCAGTTTTCTATCGCTCAGACCCAAAGCGTCCGCGGCGCTTTTGAGAATTGCCGGGCCGCTTCCTTTAAACAGGGGGCCATCCATCAGGCATTCATAGGCCAGGACGCGGCCTTCGTCGTCCACCAAATCCTTACCATATTTTTCAGACTGTACGTAGCCGTAGTAATTGGGGGAATACGTCTCCAGATAGGGCGCCAGATCGAGGATGATGCCGTCCGAAAGCGCGCCCGGAAAGCCACCGTTGAAATACCAGGGTTCCACGAACAAAATATCCGGGAGCTCGTCGGAAGCCAGGAGAAGATTGAACTCGACGCTTTCGGTTCCTGCATTTGGCGTTATGAATTCAATGTTGATGCCGAGCTGATCCTCGACCCACTGGTAGACCAGGTTGTCGTTCATATCGTTCATTTGCGTTCCCCACCAAATGTAAGGCCACCAGATGGTGACGGTAGGTCTTTCGTCCTGCGCTTCAGCGGCTGCAGCTACCGGGGTTGAAAGCCCCAGGCTGAGCGCGAGCAAAAGGGCAAACAGCATAGCGCCGATCCGTTTCATGTAAATCTCCTCCTTATGCAATTGTCTGTTCGATAGTACCGACGTACGCCAGTGAGATTGTGCACGTCCTCATCCTATTCTAAAATCGCGCCTCTGTATATCTTTATTTTGGATAGAGACCGTCAAATCGGGGCATAAGAGGGAGGCCCCCATGGCTAAAATAAGGACCAATCCTCATATCGGAGAAAATTCACCGATTATCTTGAAAAATGGATCGGATTTTGTTAGAATTATTGAGATTGTCCTATTCTTCCATGCCATTTCAGAAGTGAATTGGGTCAGTGCGCGGCATGCTTAAAAGGCGGGATAGAAAGGTAAAGGTGCGCAAAAATGAAAAGACCGTTTTCCTTCTTTCCCGCGAAGGACGCTACGCGCAGCGTCTGGGCACATTGGTTGTTCACCTATTTGACGCTTCTGGCGATTCCCATGGTGTTATCCTGGACGATCTATACCCAGGCGTTGCGCGCGCTGGATCAGCAGATGAAATATCTCACCTACGCTTCGCTCAAACAGACGCAGATCGCCATCGACAGCGAGCTTCAGAAGGCGGCGGCTCTGGCGGGACAGTATCTGACAGATCGGCGCGTACAAGCAGCCCTATTCACCGAGCCGGACGATCCCATGACGATGTCGGTTTGGCATACCGCCGTCCAGGCCATGGGCGAGGTGATCATCCATCCGATCGTATCGAACATCGGCGTATACCTCCCGCAGCACGATCGAATGCTGACCAATAACGGTTCTTGCAGTTTGGATACCTATGCGCGGGCTTATATTGAAAACCGACCGGCCCAAACGGTTGCGGACCTATCGACGAACACAGACGTCGATGCGTTGCGCCAGCTCCTTTCGGGGCGGCATACCGGCCGGTTTGTCAAGGTGGAAGATGCGGTTCTCTATCTGTACTCGAGCCCAACGCACGGGAAGAAGGGTTCTGTCGGCACCCTTAGCCTGCTGCTCAACACAGAGCATATCGCACGTTTGCTTGATCAGGCTGACTGGATCACCACCGGGAGGATCAGCGTGAGCGAGCCTTCCGGCGTGGCTGTGGCGTCGATCGAAAACGGGAACGTCGATTCGACAGCCTATGTACAGGAGTTTACCTCGCCAAAGACCGGCTTCATCTATGCGCTCGCCACGCCGCACGCAGCCTATGATACCTCTGTTCAATCGGCCATGCATGCCTCTATCGTCGGATTTATCCTCAGTTTGCTCCTGGGCCTGGGTGCCGCCTTTTATTTCACCCATCGGATGGGCAAGCCAATCGTTCGCATCTTCAATAAATTAAACGACAGTGCCGGCAGGGACCTACCTATCCAGAAACAGAGTATCTATCAGGCGATGGACGGTGCGATCAATGCGTTAGTCGCAGCTAAGAGGGGTCAATTAGAGGAAAACGACCGAGATCTTCAGGCTTACCGCGAGCGGATGCTTCTTTCCGTATTGGAAGGTTATCGCTGCTCTCAGGGTTTTTTATGCGATTTGTGCGACGTATTTGCCCTTCCGAAGGAAAATTGTGCTTATATAATCGCGTGTCTGTGCGGCGTCTCTCAGCCGTTCGTCTTGCCGGAAGCGATTCACGGGATTTGCCTGCCGGACGAGCAGGGAATTACGCTGATCGCCTTTGCTGAGGAAGGCGAATACGCAGCCCATGACGCATTTCAACATGCGGTTTTCACGGTCATCCAAGAGACGGTGCAGGCATGCGCGCAGGCAAGCGCGGCGATCGGCCCCATTCTATCAGATATGGACAGCCTGCCGGGCGCGGGCGCTAAGATTGCTCAAGCGGCGCGAGATGCCTCGAACGGCGAAGTGCAAATCGTTTGTCATCTGCTATCATCGGACAACGCCTCCTTCGCCCATGAATTCCCGCCACGGGAAATTGTCGAGCATATCGTCCTTCTGGTGCGAAGCCGGGACCTTCGCACGGCGGCGCATGCTATATGCGATTACATTGAACACGAAGAGGGGACGGACGAGGCATCCGCAGGGTGGAATGCAGCGATCATGGCGGGAATTGCGCTAAAGGAAATGCAGGCGTGGATGGATCGCTCCAGTTTAGCACAAGAAAACGTATTGCCTCAGCTCTTCCTATGCAATAGCCGCAAGGAGGCTTGCGCGCAGGTTTCGCGCTTTATGATAAGGATGGAGGAAGGCTTGGCGGATGGGCATGATATGGACATCGCGATGCGTGCAATCGCCTACATCGAACGCGAGTACGCCGACATGAATTTGAGCTTGGAGGCTATCGCGCGGGCCTTGGGCGTGTCTGCCTCCTCCCTCACGCGCAAGTTTAAGGCCAATGTCGGTATGACCGTGCTTGCGTTTATCCATGCCACCCGCGTCGCCCGCGCAAAAGAGATGCTCGCCCTAACCATGGACGAAAGGCCTTCCATCGGGGAAATCGCTCAGCGAGTAGGCTTTCAAAACGCCAATACATTTATCCGTATTTTTAAACGGTATACCGGGACCACGCCGGGCCAGTTCTAACGGAATGAAAAGAAGGGCTGCCGAGCTAATGACAGCTTGGCAGCCCCTTGAAATTTGGTCAAAACAATGGGCGCTTTACAGGCTATTCACCAGGTTGTAAAGCTCCATGTTGAACGGGCGCTTGCAGCGCAGTGCCTCGGCGATGGGCATATGGAAGATGCGGCCGTCCTTGATGCCGACGACCTGGTTGCCGATGCCGTTGTTGAGCAGCTTGACGGCCAGGTTGCCCGCCTCAAAGGCGAACGAGGAGTCGTAGGAGGAGGGCTGCTGGCCGCGCTGGGTGTAGCCCAGCACCGTCGCGCGCGCCTCGACCATGCCGCACTTGCGCTTGAGGATGGAGGCCAGGCGCAGGGAGGAGATGCCCTCGCCTGGATAGCACTGCTTGCCGTGGCTGGTCAGGAAGCCGTACACGTCAAAGGGCTCCATCGCGTCCCAGGCGCCCTCCGCCACGACGACGGATACGCGGTTATTGCCGCGCGCGATAAGCGCGTTGAGCCGGTCGGCCACCTTGTCGATGGACCATTTCACTTCTGGCACGACGACGATCTCCGCGCCGGTGGAGGCGGCGGACTTGAGCGCGATGTCGCCGCAGTGGCGGCCCATGACCTCGATGACCGCGGGGCGGTCATGCGAGCGGCTGGTCGCGCGAATGGCGCGGATGTCGGACACGCAGGAGTTCACCGCCGTGTCGTAGCCCAGCGTCATCTCGGTATAGGGAAGGTCGTTGTCGATCGTGCCGGGGATGCCGATGGTGGGGATACCCAGCTCGCATAGGCGCATCGCGCCCTGATAGCTGCCGTCGCCGCCGATGACGACGAGGCCCTCGACGCCCATCTCGCGCAGGTTCGCGGCGGCGTGCGCGCGCACCTCGGGCTGCTTAAACTCAACGCAGCGCGCCGTGCGCAGGTAAGTGCCGGGCTGATCTGCGATGTCCAGAACCGTATCCAGATCCAGCTCCATCATATCGTCTTCGATGCGCGCGTTTTTGCACAGCAGGCCGTTGTAGCCGCGCTTGACGCCGATCAGGGAGATGCCGTAATACGAAGCGCTACGGGCAATGGACATGACCGCAGCATTCATGCCCGGCGAATCGCCGCCGGAGGTCAGAACGCCAATTCGACGCATAAGGTGACGCCTCTTTCTGCTAAAATTCAATAGGTGTTTACAACCCAAGCTCCATGAGGATCTCACGAGCTTCCTGCAGCTCGGATTGCAGAACCTGGAGCTCATAGTAGTTTTCCTGTGGCGGCAGGGCTTTATAGACGGGGCGCATGCGCACAAAAATGCCTTCGCTCTTCAGCCTGTCGCTGATGCGGTCGGCGGCATCTTTGCCTTTGATCATGTGAATGACGACCCACATACGACGCCCTCCCGTCAATCCAGACCGGAACGGATGCGGCCATGGCGGGTGATGATCTCCGCCTTGCCGCGCACCTTTACGGCCGATGTATTGTCGGTAAACTGCGCGATCATGACTTCGCCTGCATCGAGGCGTTCGGTGTGGTGCAGCTTTGTGTCTCTTCCGCGCGTCATGCCGATGATCGTGACGCCGTTTTCCAGCGCCTTTACGACGATAAAATCGCCGCCGACCGCGCTATCGATCGATTCGCCTTGCACACACAGCCCTCCCGTCATGAAAAGCCAAGTTCACCATTTTTATTATAGCATGCGTTTCATTATGATGCCACAGTTTTTTAAACGTTTCGTGATTGTGCCCGCGTAATCCGCCTTTTTTTCACCCTTTTAAACAAATTGAGGGCCGGGCGCATGAAGGCTAAGACCTTTGCGCTTGCAATACGGCCGGATAAACGCTATGATAAGGACAAAGACGGCTTACACCGAAAGATAGAAAGGGGTCTTGATATGCATCCGATTAAAATGACGCCGGCGTTCAGGTTCGGCGCGATGACGCCCTGGGGAGGCAGCGCGTTGAAGGACGTGTTTGGCAAGGACATCCCCGACGAGCGGACGGGGGAGAGCCTGGAGATTTCCGTCCTGCCCGGGCTGGAGAGCAGGACGCCGGATGGGCGGACGCTCTCGCAGGTGCTTTTAGAGGGCGGCGAAGACGCGCGCGGCAGCGAGGTCGGGGAGGAATTTCCTCTCCTGCTCAAGCTGATCAGCGCCAGGGAGCGCCTGTCCGTGCAGGTGCACCCGGACGACGCCTATGCCCGCGCAAACGAGGGCGGCAAGCTAGGCAAGACCGAGGCTTGGGTCATCCTGGACTGCAAGGCGGGCGCGCAGATCGTCTACGGCATCCGCGAAGGCGTCACCAAAGAGCAATTGGCGTCCGCCTGCGCGCAGGGCGGCAAGGCGGTGGAGGATTGCCTGCGCTATCTCCCTGTGCAGCCCGGCGACGTGGTGTACATCCCCGCCGGCATGGTGCACGCCATCGGCGAGGATATCCTCATCCTGGAGATTCAACAGTCCAGCGACGTGACCTACCGCTTCTGGGATTGGGGACGGCTGGACAAGGACGGTAAGGCGCGCGAGCTGCACGTGCAAAAAGGGCTGGATGTGACGGACGTTTCCCTGCATCTGCAGCCTTGTCAGGGGGAACGCCTACGCGCGATGGGCGGCGCGCGCACGCGCTATATCGAAGACCCCAATTTCGTGTTGGAGCGCCTGAGCGTAAAGAGCAGCATGCCCCTGGAGGTCATGCCAAAGCGCTTTCGGCTTTTGACGGCGCTGTGCGACGGATACCTCGTGGAGGAGGGATGCGCCGTCAAGTTTAAGGCGGGCGACAGCCTCTTTATCCCCGCCTCCGCCGGGCGCATCAAGCTTGAGTGCACGGGCGATTTGCTGCTCTGCTATCCGGGCGCCGGGGCGGCTGTGAAGAGGTAGTATGTGTAAAAAAGAATCAGAACGGCGATTTGTGCAGGAATATATGCAGAACTCTTTCTGCACATGCATGTTTTAAGAAAAAATTGCACATTTGAGAATTTTTATTTGCATTTTCCTTTACGCTGTTGTATACTGATTTTAGACTTGCAATGGCGTATTGCAAATGCCTGATAGAGCGCGGCCATGCGGCGGCGCCCTTTCAATTTTTCTGCATGTATGAAGGGAGCGATTCACTATGTCCACTTACGTTCAGGACGTCCTGGAAACGCTGAAAAGGCGCAACCCCGGCGAACCGGAATTTCATCAGGCGGCGACCGAGATTCTCGAATCTCTCGCACCCGTCTTTGAGCGGCATCCCGAGTTTGAAGAGGCGGGCCTGCTCGAGCGCTTTGTGGAGCCGGAGCGCGTGGTCATGTTCCGCGTTCCGTGGGTGGACGATCAGGGCAAGGTGCGGGTGAACCGCGGCTTCCGCGTGCAATTCAACAGCGCGATCGGCCCCTACAAGGGCGGATTGCGCCTGCATCCGTCCGTCAACCTGGGCGTCATCAAATTCCTGGGCTTTGAGCAGGTGCTCAAAAACTCTTTGACGGGCCTGCCCATCGGCGGCGGCAAGGGCGGCAGCGACTTTGACCCCAAGGGCAAGAGCGACCGTGAGGTCATGGCCTTCTGCCAGAGCTTTATGACCGAGCTTTTCCGCCACATCGGGGCGGATACGGACGTGCCCGCAGGCGATATCGGCACGGGCGCGCGCGAAATCGGATATCTTTACGGCCAGTATAAGCGCATCACCGGCCGCTACGAGGGCGTGCTCACGGGCAAGGGCCTGACCTACGGCGGTTCCCTCGCGCGCAAGGAGGCCACGGGCTACGGCCTGTGCTACTTGGTGCAGGAGATGCTGAAGGTGAACGGCCATGAGGTCACGGGTAAGACGGTCATCATCTCGGGCTCTGGCAACGTGGCGATCTATGCCGCGGAGAAGATCACCCGGATGGGCGGCAAGGTCGTAGCGCTCAGCGACTCGAACGGCTACATCTATGACGCGGACGGCGTCGACCTCGCGCTCGTCAAGGAAATCAAGGAGGAGCGGCGCGGCCGCATCCGCGAATACGCGGAATCGAAGAAGAGCGCGCGCTATACCGAAGGATGCCGCGGCATCTGGACGGTGCCCTGCCAGATCGCACTGCCCTGCGCCACGCAAAACGAGCTGGACACGGACGGCGCAAAAGCGCTGATTGCAGGCGGCGTGATCGCGGTGGGCGAAGGTGCGAACATGCCCACCACCATCGAGGCGACCGCGGTCCTGCGCCGGGCGGGCGTGCTCTTCGCGCCGGGCAAGGCGGCGAACGCAGGCGGCGTGGCCACCAGCGCGCTGGAGATGAGCCAGAACAGCCAGCGCCTTTCCTGGACTTTCGACGAGGTCGACGCGAAACTGCAAGGCATTATGGTGCGTATCTTCCACATGGCCGACGAGGCCGCCAAGGCATACGGCATGCCCGGCAACTACGTCATGGGCGCGAACATCGCGGGCTTTATGAAGGTGGCCGAGGCGATGATGGCCCAGGGCGTCGTCTGACATGCGCATAACTTGGATGGAAAACCGGCTTTTCTATATGAAAGGCCGGTTTTTTGCAAAGGATGTAAAGTTGGCTTGACATTCGGCCGCAAATGTGCTATTCTATTGATGTAAAGTGAGCTTTACGTCAGGGGCGGAAAAAATGAGAAACCGGATTGAGGAGATCAGAAAGGCACGCGGCATTCGGCAGGACGAGCTGGCGTCAGCGCTGGAGGTATCGCGCCAGACGGTCAGCTCGCTCGAAAACGGGCGGTACAACCCGTCGATTTTGTTGGCTTTCCGCATCGCCCGCTACTTTGGGATGCCGATCGAGGAGATTTTTTTGTACGAGGAGGATGTGTCGTGCTGAAGAAAGCGTCTTATTATGCGGCGGGGTTAGCGGCGGGCGCCGTGCTTTTGACAATTTTTTTCGCTTTGCGTGGCGCGGCGCCCAAAGGGCTGGAGGCCGTGCTGATGGCAGCGGGCGTGAGCCTTGCCGTCGGAGGCGGGTGCGGCTTACTTTTAAAGCAGGAAGAAAGGCGCCATCCGCGACGGGCGAGGCAGGAGCGCATTGAATACACGGACGAGCGCGCCACCCTCATCCGTGAGCGCGCCAAGGCGCAGGCGGGGAACGCCTGCTCGTGGCTGACCATGGGCGTGGCCTACGTGCTCATCTGGCAGGACGCCCCGCTGTGGCAAACAGGTCTCTGCGTCGGCGTCTTTTGCGCCTATCACCTGCTGACGTTATTGCTTTCTAAAAATCTCGAGAAGATCCTATGAGGAGGACGACATGAAAAAAACGATTCTCTCGCTGTTAACGGTGACGACATTGCTGCTGGGCGCGCTGGTATTTCCCGCGCAGGCCGAGATGGAGGCCTCGGCGCAAAAATCCATTACGGAGCTTTTGCAGATCGAGGCTTACGACGGATACACGCTGGAGGGAAAGCTCGACCTGCCCGCAGCGGGCACGGCGGACAAGCTCGTGGTCTTCGTGAACGGCTCGGGCCCCAATACCTATGACAACCACCGTATGATAGGCGATGTGGAGCTTAACTACTTCGACGTCTTCGCCGAGCAGCTGACGGCGAAGGATATCGCGTTCTTCCGGATGAGCACGCGCGGCGTGACGCCGGGGGACACGCCGCCTCTTTACGCGCAAATCGACGAAGCAGCGTATCAGACCTACATCCCGTCGAACACCGTGCGCGACGTAGAGTCGGCGGTCGCCGCGCTCAAGTCCGACGAGCGTCTCAAGGACGCAAAGGTCTTCCTCCTGGGCTGGAGCGAGGGCACGGCCATCGCGCCGCTGGTAGCCCAGCGCGCGCAGGTGCCCGTGGATGCGCTGCTGCTTGCGGGCTATATGAACGAGCGCATGGAGGACGTGCTTACTTGGCAGCAGACTGGCGGCTCCAGCATGATCTTCTACCGCCAGTACTTCGACTACGACGAGGATGGCAAGGTTACGCGGGAGGAGATCGAAGAGGACCGCTACGGCGTGGGCGCGGCCCTGGGCGGCGTCGCCTTTAGCGACATCGACGTCAACCAGGACGGCCTGCTCAATGCGGAGGACTTTTCGATCATGCTCAAGCCCAGCCGCGAGGCGCTCTTTGACGCGATCGAGCGGGGGGACGACGATTGGCTTCGAGACAATTATGCGGTTCGCCTGACGGGCGCATGGTTCGCCGATCACCGGAAGCTTGCGCCGAACAGCGAGGTGCTGCCTACGCTGGACCTACCGATCCACATCTTCCACGGGGAATTCGACGCGAACGTGGACGTGCAGGGTGTGTATAACGTGCAGGCCGCGTTTGAAGCGCAGGGCAAGGACAACCTGACCGTGCATATTTACCCGGGCGCGGATCACGACCTCAATTACATGCAGTATGTGTCGACGGGCGAGCTGCCGCAGGGCTTTGTGGATATCTTTGCCGCCTGCGAGTCGCTGTGAAGAAAATAAAATAGCTTAGGGGCCGCCTTTTAGGCGGCCCCCTAGAGTGTTGAAAAAGTCTTGCTTTACGCGTAAACCAAAAGCCGTCTGCAAGACTGT
>JAEYAR010000119.1 GCA_023404715.1 Bacillota bacterium
CCGCTGGGGTGCCGTCCTTGTTCAGGCGGCGGGGGCGGCGCTCCTCCCCCTGGCGCGGCTGGCTGGGGCGGGCCGATCCCCGGCGGGAAGCGGGCTGCGTGCGGGTGCGGGAGGCGGGCAGGGGCTCGGTGCCCGGCAGCGGGCGGATCGCCACGCGGGTGAAGCGCTCGATCTCGCGCAGCTGGCGGCTGGGCTCGCCCGTGGAGACCAGCGAATAGCTCACGCCGTCGCGCCCGGCCCGGGCCGTGCGGCCGATGCGGTGCACGTAGAACGCGACATCCTGCGGCAGGTCGTAGTTGAACACCGCGGCAACGCTGCTCACGTCGATCCCGCGCGCGGCCACGTCGCTGGCGACGAGCACGCGGATGCTGCCGCGGCGAAAGCCGTTCATCACGCGCTCGCGCGTGACCTGGCGCATCTCGCCGTGCAGCGCGGCGGCAGGCAGGCCCGCCTGCGCGAGCGCCTCGCCGACCTCCTCGACGCGGGCGCGCATGTTGCAAAAGACGATCGCCCGCCCGCCCTCGGGGCTCGCGAGCACGGTGCGCCGGAGCAGCTCGACGAGCGAGAGCGTCTTGTCGCATCCGGTGACGTTCACGTAGTACTGCTCGATCTGGGGCACGGTCAGCTCGCCGGAATCGACGCTCACGCGCACGGGCTCGCGCTTTTGATAGGTGCGCGCGACGCCGAGCACCTCGCGCGTCATGGTCGCGGAGAAGAGCGCGGTCTGGCGCGCGTCGGGCACCGCGGCCATGACGGCGTCCATCTGCTCCTGAAAGCCCATCTGCAGCATCTCGTCCGCCTCGTCGATGATCACGCTTTGTACGTTATCAAGCTTCACGGTGCCGCGGCGCACGTGGTCGAGCAGGCGGCCCGGCGTGCCCACCACGATCTGCGGGCAGCGCTTCAACGCGTCGATCTGGCGGTTGATCGGCTCGCCGCCGTACACGGCGACGACGCGCGCGCCCATCTTGTAATGGCTGATCTTGTTGAGCTCGCGCGCGATCTGCTGGCATAGCTCGCGCGTCGGGCAGAGCACAAGCGCCTGCACGGCGCGGCGGCGCACGTCGATCTTTTCCACCAGCGGCACGCCGAAAGCCGCCGTCTTGCCCGTGCCGGTGCGCGCCTGGCCGATGACGTCCTTTCCCTCGAGCATCGCGGGCAGCACGCGCTCTTGAATCGGCATCGCATCTTTAAAGCCCATATCCGACAGCGCGTGACGAACCTGGACGGAGAGATTCATTTCCTGGAATTCCAAATACTGTTTCCTCTACTTTCTGATTAAGCGAAATCTTATCTATTATAACCGATTTTCTTCAAATAAGCAAGAATTAAGTAAATGACAATTTTATCACAAATACCCCTTGTATCTAAAGCGGCTTTATGGTTTATAATCGCTTCTCGGACGGGCAAAAAAGCCCCCATTTCGACAGGAGGAGAGACACATGGCAAGGAAGATCATCTCTGCGCTGCTGTTAGCGGCGCTCGCGCTATGCGGCCTTACGGCCGCCGCCGAGGGCGCAACGGGCGCGTACACGGCCGAGGCACAGGGCAACAACGGGCCGGTGGCCGTATCGGTCACGTTTGAAGACGGCGCGATCAGCGCGGTGGAGGTCACGGCGCATCAGGAGACGCCGGGCCTTTGCGAGCGTCCGATCGCCGAGATACCCGAGGCGATCGTGAAGAACCAGTCCCTCGCGGTGGATACGGTGTCCGGCGCGACGAACACATCCAAGGCGATCCTCGACGCGGTCGAGGACTGCGTGAAGCAGGCGGGCGGCGACGTGGAAGCCTTCAAGGCGGCCCAGGTCGAGGCCGCGCCGGTCGAGGATTTCGAGGGGACGTATGACGTCGTCGTCGTGGGCGGCGGCGGTGCGGGCCTCGCGGCCGCGCTTTCCGCGCGCGAGGCGGGCGCCAGCGTCATGCTCGTGGAAAAGGCGGGTTCGCTGGGCGGCAACTCCGTGCTGGCGGGCGGCGCGTTCAACGCGTGCGATCCGGCGCGCCAGGCGGATGTAGAGATGAGCGACGCGCTGCTGAGCGAGCTGAAGAGCTACCTGAATCTGACTGCGGCGGACGTGGGCTCCTTCGCGGGCGTGCTTGAGACCGTGCAGGGCCAGATCGAGGCCTACCTGGCGGGCGACACGACGAAGCTGTTCGACAGCCCGGAGCTGCACATGCTGCACATCTACCTGGGCGGCACGCGTACGGGCCTTGACGGCACGAAAATCGAGCCCGACCTCGCGCTGGCGGATACGTTCGCGCATCACGCAAACGACGCGCTGACCTGGATCGCGGGCTACGGCGTGGCGTGGAGCGACAACATCAGCACCGTGCTGGGCGCCATGTGGCCGCGCACGCACGGCGTAGCGAACGAGAAGATCACCCTCACCATGGAGAAGGCCGCGCGCGAGGCAGGCGTGGAGATCATGACCGACACCCGCGCGGCGCAGTTCATCGTCGAGGACGGCAAGGTCACGGGCGTGAACTGCGAGACGACCGCGGGCGCGAAGGTCGTGCTGCACGCGGGCAACGGCGTGGTGCTGGCGACGGGCGGCTTCGCGGCGAACGCGCCGATGGTCGTGCAGTACAACAACTACTGGCCGGGCCTTTCGGATACCATGCCCTCCACCAACGCGCCCACGATCACCGGCGACGGCATCGTGATGGCGGACACAATCGGCGCGGCGCTCACCGGCATGGGCTACGCGCAGCTGATGCCCTCTTCCCACCCGGTGGACGGCTCGCTGTTCAGCGGCATCTGGGGCAGCGCGGAGACGCAGGTCTTCGTCAACAAGGAAGGCAAGCGCTACGTGAACGAATACGCCGAGCGCGACGTGCTCTCGAAGGCCGCGCTGGAGCAGACCGACGGCATCTTCTACATCATCTGCGACAACAAGATCGCGGGCAAGGCGGACGTAGCTGGCATGGAGGCGAAGGGCAACGTCGTCTCGGCCGATACGCTCGAGGAGCTGGCCGAGAAGCTGGGCATCCCGGCGGACGCGTTCGTCGCGGAGATCGAGCGCTACAACGGCTTTGTGGACGCGCAGAAGGACGACGATTTCGGCAAGCCCCTCTTCGGCGAGAAGATCGACGAGGCGCCATTCGTCGCCACCCCGCGCTCGCCCTCGCTGCACCACACCATGGGCGGCGTCATGATCAACACGGACGCGCAGGTGCTGAGCACGGCGGGCGAGGCCATCCCGGGCCTGTACGCGGCGGGCGAGGTGGTCGGCGGCCTGCACGCGGGCAACCGCCTGGGCGGCAACGCGATGACCGAATTCCTGGTCTTCGGGCGCATCGCGGGCGCGAACGCCGCGGCGGCGAAGTAAAGAGACTTGCGCGGGGCGCGCGCTCCGGTCGCGGGGCTGCGCGCCCCGCGACGTTTCATAATCAGGGATTAAAGCGGGCGATTTGGCGTAAAAGGTCGAATATACCCTACAAATGGTGAAGCGGGCTGTTGCCAAAGAAATGCAACAGCCCGCTTTTCTCTACTCATTATAATCGTCGTGTTCGTCATACGCTCGCCTCTTCCCTCTTATGTCCAATCAGAAGGGCGTCAACCTTCAATCAGCTTCCTCCTCGACGATCACGGCATTGCCGGCGAGCACCTCGGGCTTGTGCACCATGCTGTCCGCCTCCGTGATGGGGCGGATGACCCTGCAAGGGTTGCCCGCCGCAAAGCTGCCCGCGGGGATGCTCCTCGTCACGACGCTGCCCGCGCCGATCACGCAGCCGTCGCCGATCGTCACCCCGGGGCAGACGACCACGTTCGCCCCCAGCCAGCAGTCGTCGCCGATGGTTACCGGCTTCGCGTAGCACATGTGTTTGATTTCGCCCTTTTCATCCAGCATCGCCCTACGCTCATTCGCGAGCATCGGATGAACCGGCGTTACGATCGTGATATTGGGCCCAAAGTCGCAGCGATCGCCGATCACGACCGGCGCGTCGTCCTGAATCGTCAGGTTGAAGTTAGCAAAGAAGTTTTTACCGATCCTGGTATGCGTTCCGTAGTGGAAATGGATCGGCCCTTGCATAAATGAGCCCTCGCCCAGCTCGCCGAGAATCTGCTGCAAAATCTCCGCCCGCTTTTCCGTCTCGTCCTCATAGGTGCGGTTGTAGTCGCAGTTCAGGTTGTGCGTGCGCCGCTTGATGGCCCGCAGCTGCGCCTCGCCGGGACAAAACAGCACCCCCGCCATGATCTTTTCCTCTTCTCTCATGTTCAAATCCCCCTATCCTAAAAATTTATTCTTCCCGTACGCTTCGCACGCCGAAATAGGCGGCCATCCCTTCATTTTTCCAATCCTCTGGATCGGACGTGGCCGTGCCCATCGCAAACTGCGTCTCTCGCGTCACGGGCGGCAGCGCGACGTCGTCCTCCGGCCCCGCCGCAAGCAGCGCGTCGTATTGCATCTGCACCTGCGCGCGATAGCGCAGCACATCGCCTGAGAGCGCCTCGCGTGCGGCGGGGAGATAGCTCCCCTGAAAATTGCCGGCGGTCAGGCACAGCGCAAGCGCCCCCGCAGCCGCCCACAGCGCGCGCGTGCGCGCGCCATCCCCGCGCCTTTGCGCGGCGGTGGCCTTCTCTTTCCTGCGCGCGAGCGCCCCCAGCGCGTACGCGTACACGAACGACAGCGCGCACAGCGCATAGGCGTGGTAGAGGTTGACGATGCGAGCCGGGCCTGCGTAGCCGGAGGTGTACATATGCGGGAAGATCATCGCGCAAAGCAGCAGGAATGCGCACAGCGCCGCCAGCCACGGCGCTAGGAACGCCCCCTTCGCCCGCCGCATACGGCCGTAGAGCGCGGGCGTCGATACGAGCAACAGGCACAGCAGCGGCGTGCGCGTCAGAAAGCGCCAGAAATAGCCCGCCGCCGCGACGGCCGTACGCCATACGGAGCGCGCCAGCCAGAAGCTTTCCTTTGCAAACCAACCGTCGGTCGCGAGGCGAACGCCGTTACCCGGCGCGGCGATCGAGGCCAGCAGGCAGGAAGCGGGCAGCGCGAGCAGCGCGAGGAAGCGCAGCAAAGGGCGCTTGCGCGCGCCCGGCCCGGCGTCCCACACGGCCTTTGCCCCCAGCAGGAAGAGCGCCGCGAGCGTATACAGCGCCGTAATGTAATTGTTGAGCCCGATGAACACGAGCAGCAGGCAGAGCCCCGCGAGCCTGAGCGGCCCCAACCGCACGCCCGCGCGCAAGTCGTCCGCCAGCAGCAGCGCAAACCCGGCCAGCGCCTGGGTAAAGGTATAAAACCAGGCGCCGTTAAACCAGTAAATCCCCTCGACATACCCGGGCCAGAAGAGCAGCTGCAGAAGCGAGAGCGCGAGAAACGCGGCGCGCGCCTCCGCCGGGCCCAGCCCCAGCCAGCGCAGGCACAGGCGGCGCACGACGAAGAAGAGCGACGTCAGCAACACGATCAGCAACACGACGGGATGCAGCGCGTAGAGCGGGAGCGAAAAGGCCGCCGGGCTGAGCGTCATCACCAGGATGCCGCTGACCGTGCCCTGCCAATCGCGCCAGGTGCGTAGCGCGTAGCTGAGCGCATCCTTGAGCACATGGGGCAGGGAGTGCGTCTGTACCCAGGTCCGATGCGTGATCGAGGCGAAGACGTAGTCATCCGTCGCCGGGTGCGCGCCCAGCGCGCCGATGAACAGCGGCGCCAGCAGCGCCGCCCACAGCAAAAGGGCGATCCCCCAGGCCCAGCGCCGCCTCACGCGCATCCCCCTCCTTTGCCCGCCCTCCGGGCGCTTTGTTTTGCCTATCAGTATAGCGCATCGCGCTGATTTTTGCAATTGCGCGTGATGACGGCGTGATAATTAAGCGCCACGGGCGGGCGCGCTAGAATATTACGGGATGCCCTGAATGACCGCTGACGCGGTCGGCATCCCTCCATGACCGCGCGCCGCTTCGTCCGCTTGCATAGCTGGAAGCAATTGCGGCGAAGATTGCGGCCTGTAGGCCGCGATTCGGTCATAATATGCGACCGCAATCTTTCCCCGGGGGTAGGCTCCACGCCAGGGGGCCGTAGTCGAGGCCGCCCAGTGGGCGGAAAGCCGAGACGCAAGGCCAATGAGCCGCAGAGCGCCGCGAAGCGATAAGGGAGGCCGAACGGCCGACTAGCGACGCGCGATTTGGAAAATCGCCGACGCGTACCCCGCGCGCTACGGGCGCGGGGCGAAGGGCGACAAC
>JAEYAR010000121.1 GCA_023404715.1 Bacillota bacterium
CGCGTCGCCGTCGAGCTTGGACAGGAGCACGCCGTCAATATCCAGCGCGTCGTTGAATGCCTGCGCGGCATTCACCGCGTCCTGACCCGTCATCGCGTCGACCACCAGCAGGATCTCTTGCGGCTTCACGGCCGCCTCTACGCGCGCCAGCTCGTCCATCAGGGCTTCGTCGATGTGTAGGCGGCCGGCCGTGTCCAAAATGATCACGTCGTTGCCGTAGTATTGCGCGCGTTCGACCGCCTCCTGCGCGGTCTTGACCGGATCCTGCGTGCCCCGCTCGAACACAGGCACGTCCACCTGCGCGCCGACCACTTGAAGCTGCTTGATGGCCGCCGGGCGGTAGATATCGCACGCGGCGAGCAGCGGCTTCTTGCCCTGCTTTTTCAGGTAGCCGCCGAGCTTTCCGGCCATGGTCGTCTTGCCCGCGCCCTGCAGGCCGCAGAGCATGTAGACCGTAATGGGGGACGACGAGAACGTCAGCTTCGCGTTGGTGCCGCCCATCACCGCCGTCAGCTCTTCATTGACGATCTTGATGATCTGCTGCTGGGCGCTGAGGCTGTCCAGCGTCTCCTGCCCGATGCACCGCTCCGTCGCACGCTTGATAAATTCCTTTACAACCAGGTAGTTGACGTCGGCCTCCAGCAGCGCCATGCGCACCTCGCGCATCGCCGCCTTGACGTCGGCCTCGGTCAGCTTCCCCTTGCCCTTTAACTTTTGAAATGCGGTTTGCAGCTTGTCCGTAAGCCCTTCAAAAGCCATCCTAACCCTCCTCGTCCGCCAGCAGCGCGGCAAGCGTCTCCTTCGCCACAGCGAGCGCCGCTTTACTTTCCGGCTCCGGCTGAACCGTATCCAATATAGCCCGGCATTGCCGCAGGCCCTCCGTCATCCGGCGGTAGCGCCCGAGCAGCCCGAGGCTTTCCTCATAATCCGCCAGCTGCCGCTGGGCGCGATGCACGGCGTCGTACACGCCCTGGCGGGAGATGCCCGCCTGCGCCGCGATTTCCGTGAGCGACAGGTCCTCGTCGCAGTAGAGCTCGAGCAGCTCGCGCTGCCGCGCCGTGAGCAACGGTCCGTAGAACTCCAGCAGCCATGCCGTTTCAATGCGTTTTTCCACGTCTCTTCCTCGCGCGTCAAGGCATATCGCTTGACACGCAGTTGATTATACCGCGTTCATCCGCCGCTGTCAAGCACTTTCGCTTGGCAAACGCCCGCGCGCCTTTTCTTTTCCAGTGTAGCGTTCGCCTTTTCTGCGCATCTTCCCTCTTGACGGATATTGCATACAGCGTTATCCTCATAACATAATGAGGCATCGAGGTAAAGCGTTATGAAAAGACTGATTCTCGTCGTCTCGCCGCCCGCCTGCGGCAAGACGTACGTCTCCAAAAAGCTGGCCCAGGCGCTTCGCCACGTGGTCTATCTGGACAAGGACACGCTCATCGTCCTCTCCCGGCAGATTTTCGCGGTCGCCGGCGAACCTTACGACCGAAGCTCGGACTTTTTTGAAAAGCAGATACGCGACTATGAATACGAGGCCATCGTCGCGCTCGCGATGGAGGCGCTCGACTACGACGACACCGTGCTCATCAACGCGCCGTTCACGCGCGAGATCCGGGACCGCGCCTACATCGACGCCTTGCGCGCACAGCTGCAAAAAAAGGGCGCGAAGCTGTGCGTCATCTGGGTGCAAACCGACGTCGAGGTGGTCCACCAGCGCATGATAAAGCGCGCCAGCGACCGCGATACCTGGAAGCTCGCCCATTGGGATGCGTACATCAAGGGCGTCAACTTTAACATACCCGTGGAGCTCGACGGCCCGGACGAGCCGGACGACCTGATCATCTTTGAAAACTCCACGACGGAGCAATTCGATCGCAGCATGCAAAGCACGCTGCGTCTACTGGAAGAGGGCGACGGACGCTGACGGACGCCCGTCGCCCTTCGCTTGGCCGCGTTTCGCTGGCTCTTTCGGTGATGATATGATATAATAAACTTGGGGACAACGCGCCGGCTTAAAGGGAGGTATCGCGGTGGGCGTCTATTTAAATCCAGTAAATAAAAATTTTATAGAAAGCATTCGGTCCGAGATTTACATAGATAAGTCCGGGTTGATTGTGATGACAAACGCGGCAATCAACACCAAACAGAAATACATGTGCGTCAGCCGCCCGCGCCGCTTCGGCAAATCCATGGCCGCGGACATGCTGGCCGCCTATTACACCTGCGGCGAGGACACGGACGCCCTGTTTAAAGACCTGAAAATCAGCCAAGACGCCTCCTACCGGACGCACCTGAACCGCTATGACGTCATCAAGCTCAACATGCAGGGCTTTCTGAGCGGTACGGATTCCGTCGAGGCCATGCTGCAAAAATTAAAGCGCTACCTGACGATCGAGCTGACAAGCCGGTATGCGGATGTGCGCTACCTGGATACGGACGATTTCGTTCAGGTGATGCAGGACGTCTTCGCCGCCACCGAGCGGCCGTTCGTCATCCTGATCGACGAGTGGGACTGTCTGTTCCGCGAGTACAGCGGCGATACGCAGGCCCAGCGCCGGTATCTGGACTTCCTGCGCGCCTGGCTCAAGGATCAGCCGTACGTCGGCCTGGCCTACATGACAGGCATCTTGCCCATCAAAAAATACGGCACGCACTCGGCGCTCAACATGTTCCTGGAATATTCGATGTCCGACCCCGGCGGCCTGGCCGCCTATTTCGGCTTCACGCAAGGCGAGGTGCAGGGCCTATGCGAGCGATACGCCATGAGCTTTGAGGAGACGCGCGCCTGGTATGACGGCTATGCGTTCAAGGTCTATCAGGACGGCGCGGAAGAAACGCTGTCCATGTACAGCCCCAAATCGGTCGTGGAGGCCATGCTGCGCCACCGCTTCAGCACCTATTGGAACCAGACGGAGACCTACGAGGCCCTGAAGGTCTACATCCAGATGAACTTTGACGGGCTGAAAGACGCCGTCGTCAAGATGCTGGCGGGCGGGCGCGTTCGGATCAACACGGGCACCTTTACGAACGACATGACGACGCTTGGCAGCAAGGACGACGTCTTTACCCTGCTCACACACCTGGGCTACCTGAGCTATGACTTCGACACCGCGACCGTCGTCATCCCTAACAGGGAGGTCGCGCAGGAATACATCAACGCGATCGGCTCCATCGGTTGGAGCGAGGTCATCCGTACCGTCGAAAACTCCAGAAAGCTGTTGCAGGCCCTTTGGGATCTCGACGCCCAGGCCGTCGCCGAGGGAATCGAACGCGCGCATCAGGAAGTATCGATTTTGCAGTACAACGACGAAAACGCTCTGAGCTACACCATCAACCTGGCCTTTTATTTCGCGCGGGAATACTACACCCTCGTGCGCGAGCTGCCCGCGGGCAAGGGGTTTGCGGATCTTTGCCTGATCCCCCGCAAGCTTCATGTGGATAAACCCGCCGCCGTGATCGAGCTCAAGTGGGACCGGTCCGCCGAGGGCGCGATCGCGCAGATCAAGGAAAAGCGATACGCGGACGCCCTGCGAGAGTACGAAGGGAATCTTCTGCTCGTAGGCATCGGCTATGACCGCGCGGAGAAAAAGCACACCTGCCAAATCGAGAAGGTGCAAAAATAGAACCAACTGTCCAGCCTGCCCCGCCTTGGGCGCAGGCTAAGACCGTTGACAAACTCACCGAAATCAGACAAACCAAAAGCCGTCTGCAAGACCGTAATCGTATCGCCCGGCTTTGCCGGGCGGGCGGGGCTTTTTCTGGAGCAAAACGTAGTTTTGCGGAGTGAAAAAATCACCCGTTTAATCGACAAAGTGGCATACGCCGCTTTGTCGACACGCTGAGCCTGCCCCGCCTTGGGCGCAGGCTTTTTTTCACCTCTGCGCGCCTTTCACATACAGTAAAGCAGGAGGCGTCCGCCTCCGCGATACTGTCCGTTTGGAGGGATGCGCAATGTACTCATCCAACTTATATGATATTCCCACGGGAAAAAGCGCGCACATCCTGCGCGTGCCGGGAAGGGACGCGATGAGCCGCCGTCTGCTGGACATCGGCTTCACGCCCGGAACGCCCGTGACCTGCCTATACAAAGCGCCGGGCGGCGACCCGCGCGCCTATCTCGTGCGCGGCGCGGTCATCGCCCTGCGCAAGGAGGACGCCCGCGCCATCGAAATCGAACCGGACGAATCGCTCGTCCTGCGGGAGGTGAGCGCATGGGCCTGACCGCATCGTCGACCGGATCGCATGCGCTCAGCGAGATGCTCGCCGTCGAGCGCCCCGATGAAGATACGCGCGTCGTAGCGCTGGCCGGCAACCCTAACGTCGGCAAGAGCACGGTGTTTAACGCCCTGACGGGCATGCACCAGCATACCGGCAACTGGCCCGGCAAGACGGTCGCCAGCGCTCAGGGAATCTGCCGGCACAAGGGGCGTACGTATGCGCTCGTGGATATCCCGGGCGCGTACTCGCTGACCGCCCATTCCGCCGAGGAGGAAGTCGCCCGTGACTTCCTCTGCTTCGGCGGCGCGGATGCGGCGGTCGTCGTATGCGACGCGACCTGCCTGGAGCGCAACATGAACCTGCTGATGCAGGTGATGGAATTGACCCCTCGCGTCGTCGCCTGTGTCAACCTGATGGACGAAGCGGCGAAAAAGCAGATCCGCGTAGACACCGCAGCGCTCGAGGCGCAGCTGGGCATCCCCGTCGTGGGCACCAGCGCCCGCAGCCGACGCGGCCTCGACCGGCTCATGGACCGCGTCGGCGAGGTGGCGCGCACGGCTCCGCAGGCGATCCGGCGAACCGTATACCCCGACGCGATCGAGAAGGAGGCCGCAAAACTTTCCGCCTTGTTGGCGCCTTCGCTAAGCGGCAAGATCGACGCGCGCTGGGCGGCGCTTCGCCTGCTGGAGGGGAACGAATCGGTGCTCCATGCGATAGAGGCGCATATCGGCCCCGTCATCACGCCTGAACTGCTTCAGGCTGCGGCCGAATCGCGCGGGACGCTGGGGCTAAACGGCCAGCAGATCGAAAGCGCGCTCATCGGCGCGGTCTATCGCGATGCGGAGCGCGTATGCGCTAAAGCCGTACATATCGGCGACGCGCAGTACGGCCGCCGTCAATTCGCGCTCGACCGCGTGCTGACCGGCCGCGTCACGGGCATCCCCCTCATGCTCCTGCTGCTGGCGCTCGTGTTCTATCTCACGATTTCCGGCGCGAACGTGCCCTCACAGTTGCTGGCGGACGGTCTGTTCTGGGTACAGGACCGCTTAACGGACGCCTTCCGCGCGCTGAACGCCCCGGAATGGCTGCACGGCCTTCTGGTGCTGGGCGTTTACCGCGTGCTAGCTTGGGTCGTCAGCGTCATGCTGCCGCCTATGGCGATCTTCTTCCCGCTCTTCACGCTGCTTGAGGACGTCGGCTTTCTGCCGCGCGTCGCCTTCAACCTGGACGGCTGCTTCAAGCGCTGTCACGCGTGCGGCAAGCAGGCGCTGACCACGTGTATGGGGTTTGGCTGCAACGCCGCGGGCGTCATCGGCTGCCGCATCATCGACAGCCCCCGAGAGCGCCTGATCGCTATTTTGACGAATGCGCTGGTGCCGTGCAACGGCAGGTTCCCCACCCTCATTCAGATCATCACGATGTTCTTTCTGGGCGCGGGCGCGTTCCTCGGCGGCTCCGTCGCCTGCGCGCTGTTGCTCACCGGGCTCATCGTGCTGTGCCTGCTGATGACGTTTCTGGCCTCGCGCCTGCTCTCGGCCACGGTTTTAAAGGGCGTGCCCTCTTCCTTTACGCTGGAGCTCCCCCCCTTCCGCCGCCCGCAGATCGGCCGGGTCATCGTCCGCTCCGTCTTTGACCGCACGCTCTTCGTGCTGGGCCGCGCCGTCGCGGTCGCGGCGCCCGCGGGCCTCGTCATCTGGTGTCTGGCGAACATCTCCGTCGGCGGTATGTCGCTGATGACGCGCCTCAACGGCTTTCTCGACCCGCTGGGCCGCCTGATGGGCATGGACGGCGTGCTGCTCACCTCGTTTATCCTCGGATTCCCGGCCAACGAGATCGTGCTGCCGCTGGCGATCATGGGCTATTTGCAAAGCGGCGTGCTCGCCGAGATGGATAGCCTGGACGCCCTGCGGATGCTGCTCGTTCAAAACGGCTGGACCTGGGTCACGGCGCTGTGTACCATGCTCTTCTCCCTCTTTCATTGGCCCTGCTCGACGACGATGCTCACCATCCACAAGGAGACGGGCAGCGCCAAGTGGACGATCCTCGCTTTCCTGCTGCCTACGGTCATCGGCATGGCGCTATGTATGCTCGTAGCCCTTTGCGCTCGCCTGTTCGGCCTGGGCTGAGCGCGCCCGGCATCTTCAATCCTCCGATATAGGCCAAAACAAACAGACGGGTTGACGCCCTCTGTTTGTTTTTTTGTATTCGTTAAGAATCCGCTCCGGCAGCGTGATGACGACTTTTGTCTATTCTCGTCGCATAGAGTAGATATCGATCTCATCGGAAGCGTACCTCATGGATTTTCCGCCTTGAATTCGTTAAAATTTTATAAAACACAAAAGAACGGGAGGCTCACAAATGAACGCTCTAAAACCGGTGCTTTGCCCCATCCTCTCCTCGTACCTCAAGAAGGCCAGACGCGCCAGCCTCTTCACCCAGGAGCAGATGGCCGACCAACTGGGGATATCCGTTCGCTCCTACGCCAATCTCGAACACGGAAGAAGCCTATGTTCCACCCCGGTTCTCATTTTATTCATGATGTCAACCAATCAGGATACCATCGTTCAAATGTTCGGAGATATCCGTATCGCTACAGGGAGGGCAGTGGAATAAAGGCGAGTAAAAAGCTTTATCCGGCGGCATCTGCGCCATCTCGGCGTACTTTCATCTCATCTAGCTAATTCGCAATTATACTATGCTAAACAGACGATAGGAATGGGCCCGATGAAGATTGAAACAGATGCCTACAGCGCAGAAGAAGTGCTGAAAATCATTCGAGAATGGTCCGGCCTGACGCAAAAGGACTTTGCCAAATCCATTCACCGTTCGGAAGCGACGATCCGCAACTATGAACAAGGGCGCAGGGATTATACGTTTAAGGCCCTGCAGAACATCGCTCAAATTCACGGCCTCAAGATTACGATTGAGAAGAAACTTTAAAGCGCATTGCCCTATACGTCGGCAGTGCGCTTTTACATATTCGTCCGTCCGTCAGTTCCAGCGAAACAGTCTCTACGACGACCTTTGACTTTTATCGTCGAAATCGATAGATAAATAATGCACTTGAAGTGCGCCTCATGGAATATCCCGCACAAATTTGTTAAAATTTAAATATAGCACAAAAGAACAGGAGGCGCCTTCAATGCTCACAAAAAAAGCATCCAATCTCAACGTCCCAAACTCTCTCATCGGCCCCATCGCCACCGTCGCCAAGCAGCTCATGTCTTTGGGGATCACGCCCAACTATGCAGGTTTTAACCAGGCGGTATACGCCGTAACGCTTTCGTCATCGCACCCGGAGTTTCTGCGCGAGGTCTCTACTAGCCTCTACCCGGCGGTCGCCGAACACTGCGGCACGTCCTGGAAGGCCGTGGAGCGCAACCTGCGTACGATCATCAATACCGCTTGGGAGAACAATCCCGCGCTGCTGGCCGAGCTCTCCGGCCGCCCGCTTGCGAAAAAACCCACCTCAGCGCAATTCATCGCCACGCTCACCGCCCAGGTCGCTTACGGCCCGATGGGTACAACGAACAACGAGGGATAATCCCGAATAGGAGCTAATCTCACTGATCCTTGAAAATCATCGGTCTGATGGCAGCGAATGATGGGGAGAAAATTGAAAGCGCATAGCGATGGACGCTATGCGCTATTTGTTCCCCCTAGTCTTTTATGCCGCCATTCCTTTGTATCCAGTTTGCCAAAATTTCGATAAACTCAGATGCCGGCGGTGCATCGTCCAAGGGATAACCCGCCATATCACGCAGCCGGCTGGCATTACAGCGCCATGCGCGCCTGACCACCGTGCGGATATTCCGTTCTATCGTCTTCCAAGGGATGCCGCATTGTGCGCTGACGGCGCCGTAGATAGAATCCGTCACGTGATGCAGCCGCTCTTCCTCGTCTATGACGAGCTTTACAGCCATCGCGGTCGGATTAACGCCTTTGTATTTCGCACTGACGCCGAGCTCTCTGAGCACCGATTTGACTTCTGTCATCTGCATGACCTCCCATTATTTGATAACAGGATGATACGACAGAAAAGCTATAAAAGCACAAAAGTCGATATTTTTCGACGCCAGTCGACATCATTTTGCTGCTTGCAGTTTTTAATCTCTGCCAAGGTAAAATAAGGAACGTACCGTTCAAGAATCCGGTACATGAAATGCCGAATGCAAATCCTCTTTTTTCGTTGCCGGCAGGTTTTTTCCATTGTGATGGTGAATACAAATTCAATCTATATCCGTTTTCATCATCACATTTTGGAGGGATTGATTTGCACATTCTCGTCGCACCGGATTCCTATAAGGGTTCGCTTTCCTCACTCGAGGCCGCGCAAGCCGTCGCGCGCGGCCTTGCGGCCGCCGGCATCGCGGATACGCGCCTCATTCCCATCGCCGACGGCGGCGAAGGCACCGTAGAGGCGCTGTGCGCCGCGACGAACGGCAATATCTTTACCGCGCGCGTCTCAGGCCCGCTCGGCGACCCTGTCGACGCCCAGTGGGGGGTGTTGGGCGACCCAAGCACGGCCGTCGTCGAACTGGCAGCCGCCTCCGGCCTGCCGCTCATCCCGGAGGAGCGGCGCAATGCGGCCCTTGCCAGCACATACGGCACGGGCGAGCTGATACGCCTCGCGGTCGAACGCGGCTGCAAGCGCGTCATCCTCGGCATCGGCGGCAGCGCCACGACGGACGGCGGCGCGGGGCTTGCCCAGGCGCTCGGCGTGCGTCTGACGGACGCGCAGGGGCGCGAGATTGGCCGCGGCGGCGCAGCGCTCGGCGCGCTCGCGCACGTAAACTGCGCCGAGGCCAAGAAGTTGCTCGCAGGCGTCGAGCTGATCGTCGCCTGCGACGTGACCAATCCGCTGTGCGGCCCTGCCGGTGCGGCGGCCGTCTACGGACCGCAGAAGGGCGCGACGCCGGAGGACGTCGCGCTGCTGGACGCGGCGCTCGCCCACTATGCGGACGTCATCGAGCCCGCGCTCGGCATCCAAGTGCGCGAAGTGCCGGGCAGCGGCGCGGCGGGCGGCACAGGCGCGGGCGTGCTCGCGCTGCTCGGCGGGCGCCTTACCCCCGGCTTTGAGCTCATCGTGCGCGAGACGAACCTGGAAGCACACATCGCTAAGGCCGATTGCGTCGTCACCGGCGAGGGCTGCACCGACAGCCAGACGCTGTTTGGCAAGGTACCGATGGGCATCGCGCAGATCGCCGCGAAATACGGCGTGCCCGTCGTCTGCCTCTCGGGCGCGCTGCGCGGCGGTTGGCACGGCCTCTACGCGCATGGCGTCACCGCCTGCTTCTCCATCTCGGACGGCGCGATCACGCTTACGGATTCCCTCGCCCGCGCGCAGGAGCTGCTGGAAAACGCAGCCGAGGGCGTAGGCCGCATTCTGACGGCGGGCTGTTCGCTCGGACGGAGGACCGTGTGACAGCAATGTCATTCACTTTAGGATATAAAGCAAAGAAAACGTGGTCTGCCCCAGGGGAGGGCCCCACGCCAGGGAGCCGAAGTCGAGGCCGTCCGGTGGGCGGAAAGCCGAGACGGAAGGCCAATGAGCCGCAGAGCGCCGCGAAGCGATAAGGGAGGCCGAACGGCCGACTAGCGACGCGCGATTTGGAAAATCGCCGACGCGTACCCCGCGCGCTACGGGCGCGGGGCGAAGGGCGACAAC
>JAEYAR010000153.1 GCA_023404715.1 Bacillota bacterium
TAATCGTCGGCACGATGTACATATGTCCATCCGCTGCCGTCGCGTAAGCCTTATACGATGGGTTTTCGTGATATAGCTTCCAAAGGTTTGGCGTCAATTCTTCGCTCCAATAGGCGTCGATCGGCAAAAAATATCCTTGCGGTCCATACACTGTCACGTCCGCTGCCGTTACGCCAAGTGTAATATCCGCCAGTTCGCCGCTTGCAAGCGCCATGTTTTTCTTTTCATTGAACTGACCCGCCGCGATAAAGGTAGCGTCAAGCTGCACATTCGTCGCCTCTTCCAACCACTTCAGATAGGTCTGTGATTCGACGTCCGTCTGTAGCGCATGCATGGCCGCCATGAGCGATATCGACACTTTGTTTTCAGACAGCAGCCTTACAGGGAGCTTATATTCCGTCTGCCCACATAAGGGAAATAGCGTGCATAACGTCGTCGTCAACATGAGCATCCATAAAGCGATCTTCTTCATCGAATTCCATCCTTTCCTGTTCCATACAGTCCCAACTTCACATCGTCTCAGTATTCGTTCTCATAATCGTCGAACGCGGCAAACTCCGGTTGATACTCAAATGTCCCCTCTATAAAACCTCTTTGTAGCTGTTCATATGTCAGCTCTTTTGTATAGTCCTCACCGTGCTTCCCAATGAGGCCAAGGTCTTCTTTTGATTTACGGTCCACCTCCTCCGGGTTAAGAATTTCGCGAAGCAACTTCTCAAACGCCACCAGCCTCGATACCTGGTCGGCTTCGCCCGCCAGGTCGTTCATTTCGTGCGGATCTTGTTCTATGTTATATAGCGTCGGACGATCTCCCACATAGTAGGTGTATTTAAACCCATCTTGTAAGAGCATATACCAACTGTCGCGGAAAAAATTGCCGTGGTATTCACAGAAAGCATACGACATGCCATATGCACTTTCGCCGCGCAGCAAAGGAATCCAACTCTTTCCAGGTCTGTCCACCTCCGGAGAAAGGCCGTATAGTGAAAGCAAGGTCGGATACATATCCACAAGCGTAACAGGCGTGGACACCGTGATCCCCGGTTGAACGCATGGGCCTTTTACGATCAAAGGCACGGCCGCGGAGCCGTCATACGAACACTGCTTGTAAAACAATCCATGTTCTCCGCAGCTATCCCCATGGTCAGACGTATACAGAATATTGGTGTTCTCATAAATCCCCTGTCTTTTCAATTCCGATAGAACCTGCCCTATCATCCCATCCATAGCGGTGATCATCCCGGAATATGAGGCCAACACCCTGCGAATATCCTCTTGGGTGACATCTTTAAAGTTACAGGCCCGCTGAAATGCACGGATGGCCGGATGCAGGCGTTCGTTCTCCGGCATGACGCAATCGAAAGGCATATTTACTCGGTTGGGATAATATAGATCAAAGTATTCCTTGGGACAAATATACGGCCAATGAGGCATGAGATAACCCAGGTATAAAACCCATGGCTTTTTTTCCCGTTTCTTCTCCTTCGCTCGCAAAAAGTCTAACGCCCATTGCGTTACCATGCGGTCGTGATCAAAAAAACCAAGCTCGTCGTCGTGTCCCCCTCTTCCGTCCGTTTGGATATCCTTGCGTATACCCGAATGCAGAATATGACGTAATTTATCCTCGCGGACATAATCCTTCGTCCGTGAGCCGAGCGGCGCAATCCTTGGATACGGTTTGAAGGCCCCACGCCGTTCGATGATTCTGTAATCATCAAAACCGCCCGATTGATAGGGCCCACAAAAATCCATTTTCCCCAGCATCGTCGTATGAACGCCGGCCGCAGATAGACGTGACGCCCAGGTCGATTCGCGTTTATCGAGTGGACATCCGATAAACCAGCTTCCGATTTGCGATACGTATTTTCCGGTAATAAAACCCATGCGACTCGGCGTACAGACAGGGCTGGGACAATAGGCTCTTTGAAAAACTGCGCCGTCTTTCGCTAATTCGTCTAAATTGGGCGTTTGTACATAAGGATGTCCCGCATACCCGCTATAACGGAAATGGTGCTCATCGCTACAAATGACGATCGTATTCTGTCCCTCGTTTTCCTTCATTCATCTCTCTCCTTTATTATGAAAATAAAATGGCATCGATGTCATATTTAAAAACAAATTATCTGACTGCCGAAACGGATTCACGATACTTGATCTCCGTATCCAGCACGATCGTCTGATAATCCCCTTGTTTTCCCGCCAAATGATCCATTATCAGCTGTGCTGCTATTTTCCCCAGACGCCGATCCTGCAGGGCAACCGATGTAATCGGCGGATCATTGTATTGGCAAAAATCGATATCGTCTGAACTGATGACGCTAACATCCATAGGGATACGTACTCCCCTTTTCTTCATCGCGAAGATAGCCTGAAGCGTCAAAATGTCGTTGGTGGATACGAGTGCGGTAGGCCTCGGATCCAGCTGTATGAAGCGATCCGCCATATCCTGTATGCTCTCACGATGAGAACATTGAAAGACATGCGCCTCATTTAGGGGCAGTTGATGGTCTTCCAGGCATTGTCGATAACCCAACCAACGTGATAGTCCCGTTGAATTGCTTATGCCGCCGCTTAGATAACCGATACATTGATGTCCATGGTTGATAAGCAGTTCTGTCGCACGATAGGTACCACGCGTAACATCCGTATAAACGTTATAAAAACGATCCGTAGGCAACTTATGATCTACCCAGTTGATTAGCACGACAGGCTTCATCTGTTTATTAATCGCATCCAACAGGGGTCGGCAGACATCCGTCGAAACCATAATCATGCCATCGGCGTATTGCTCGTCCAGCAGATGCATCACTTCCAATTCCCGTTCTGTGCTCGCGCCCGTAAAGCAAATCATACAATAGTATCCGTGCGGTTCAAGCACAGCGTTAATCCCTTCGCTGAGCCTATTAAAAAATTGGTTGTTCATACCTTCGATGCAAAAGAGAATTTTTTTCGTCTTTTTTGTCCGAAGGGTCTGCGCTGCGAGAGTAGGCGTGTAATTCAATTCCCGTGCGGCTTCTTCGACAAGGGTTTTTGTTCTTTCACTGACATATCCACTTTTTCGCAAAACACGCCCCACTGTTGATGGGGATAGCTTTGTATAGCGCGCTATGTCATAAATCGTAGCCATGTTCTTTCCTCCCGTTGTGGCATCGATGTTACATTCACTATACTATTTTTTTTATGCCTTGTCAATTGTATATGAGCAATCCGTCAAATTTTTTATTCCAATTCTTTCTAACAGTACAGAATAACGGTTTATTAGCGTCGTATGGTTCATAAACCACATTCTGCATATCCATGCAAATGCCATAAAACCTTAACCCTCAGATCTGGCAGCGCCGACATGCCGCACCATCAGCTCCATAAAACGCTCCATCTGCGGCGTGATATACTTGTTTTTATGATAGACTAGCTGGCTCCACATGCGTATTTCCGGGCAGACGGTATCCAGTACGTTCAGCTGTCCCGCCCGAATGTAATCCTGGACGACGAATTCCGGCAGGAAAGACACGCCGCGGTTTTCAAGCAGCAGCCTTGTGATGATATCGGTGTTGCCGGTCTCTAAAAACGGGTGCAGCGCATGGCCTTGCGCCGCCAGCGCCTGCTCCATCGCGTAGCGGTAGCTGACGCCCTTTTCCGTCAAGAGGAACGGCTCCTCCAGCAAGCGCTCTACGGGGATTCGCCGCTGGCCCGCCAGATGGCACTGAGAAGAGGCGACGAAGACCGCGGATTCCGGCCGTTCCGTCACCTTGACCCATTCGGGGAAGTCGGTCTTGCGGTCCAGGAAGTACAGGATGTCGATGTCGTTGCGCCGTACCTGATCGAACTGGTCTGCAATCAGCGCCGTATGCGTGCTGACCTCAACATGGGGGCAAAGCCGGCTGAACTCCATGAGGATCGGCGGCAGCACGCTGATCAGCAACGATTCAGCCGTGCCGATGCGCAGCCTGCCCGTCACATCCCCCGGAGCCCTCGTAATATCCACCGCCCTGCGAACCGTATCCAGAATGTCGAGCGCACGCGGCAACAGCCTGTTCCCCGCCTGGGTTAGCCTGACATGCTTGCCGATCCGCTCAAACAGCAGCGTATGTAACTCTTCCTCCAGCTGCTTGATCTGCATGGTGACCGCCGATTGGGAATATCCCAGCTGTTCGGCCGCCTTGGAAAAGCTCTGCAGCTCCGCTATGCGCACAAAGGTCGTAATGTTTCTGATCTCCATATATGCATCCATCAATTTTTTTGAACGGTATTATAAAAACCATGAATTTTACAAATTCATGACCTTATGGTACAGTAATGCCCGATGAAAGTCAAGCGCATTGAGGAGGCATGAATATGGAACTTGAAATGAGAGAGCAGGTTCATCAGACAGGGGTCTTGATGAAGGAGTTTGTCGATACGGTTCTGGCGTTCTATCAGCATATCGAGCGGGAGGATGTCTGCCGTCAGCCGGACGAAATGACGCTTGCCCGGTTAAAAAACAGAGGCGTACCGCGTTCGGGCAGGCCGGTTGAAGAGGTATATCACGAAATGCTCCGCGACGTCTATTCAAACAATACCCTTGTGCAACATCCACGCTGCTTTGCGTGCATTCCAAGCCCGGTCTCCCTTTTTTCCTGGATGGGCGATGTGATGACCAACGCATTTGACCCGCACGCGGGCTGCCGGATGAACGCCTCCGCCGCAGCCTGCATCGAAGAGCAGCTGGTTGCATGGATGTGCGGTTTGGCAGGCTACCCCAAGGGCAGCGGCGGGCTCTTCGTTTCCGGCGGATCGATGGCCAACCTGACCGCGTTGACCGCCGCGCGGGATGCAAAGCTAACGGATGCCGATCGCGCGCTCGCCGTAGCCTACGTATCCGACCAGACCCATTCCTCTATCGCTAAGGGATTGCACATCATCGGCTTCCGGGCGGATCAGGTGCGCAAGGTGCCGACAGACGCGGGTTTTTGCATGGACGCAGACGCATTACAAGCCGCGATCGAATCGGACATCGCTCGCGGCAAAAAACCCTTTGCCGTCATCGCCACCGCCGGGACGACCAACACGGGCAGCATCGATCCGCTGCCGCAGATCGCCGCAATCTGCCACGCGCACGATCTGTGGATGCACGTCGACGGGGCCTTCGGCGCCTCTATCCTGCTGTCCGAGCGTTACCGGGAGCGCTTGACCGGCATCGAGCTTTCCGACAGCTTAAGCTGGGATGCGCATAAATGGCTGATGCAGACCTACGGCTGCGGCGTGGTGCTGGTGCGGGATACATCCCGCCTCGTCCGCAGCTTCGCCGTCCATCCGGAATACCTTGAGGACGCAGGCGCGTTTAACGACAGGGCGGATTTCTGGGATCTGGGCCCCGAGCTCACCCGGCCGGCCCGCGGCCTGAAGCTGTGGATCACCCTGCAGGTCTTAGGGCGCGACGGCGTCGGCCGGATGATCGAGCATGGCTATGAGATGGCCGAGCTTGCCGAAAAGGCGCTCCGCCAATCCCCCGGCTGGCAAATCGTCTGTCCTGCGCAGCAGGGCATCGTCAACTTCCGGTACGCGCCCGCAGGCACGCCGCCCGACCGCCTCGACCGGATCAACCAGGATATCGCCCGTGAAATCACGCGCAGCGGCTATGCGCAAATCCTTACCACCGAACTGAACGGTCAAAAAGTGCTGCGCATGTGTACCCTGAACCCGGAAACGACGCAGGCGGATATCCGCTCGACCGTCGCGCGTCTCAACCAAAGCCGATGCGTTGCCGGGGACCGGCATCGCGCCTACCGGAATGTCTCCTGTATTCAACAGGCTCTGTAGTAATCAAACAAAATAACCGTCTTCGATATCAAGCGCAAATGCTGCCGCTCGATATCGTACGACGGTTATTTTACGTTTTACTATGTCCTGTTTCAACCTTGAAAAAAATCCTCGATACGCGCAGGTAGCGGTTGAGTGCGCTGCTGGCGTTCTGCACCAGCTCCTCTGTATCAGAGTCCACCACATAGACAGACTTCGCATTGATCTTCGACCAAAGTGCTTTGAATTCCGGCATAGCCAGCTTGTCGCTGTCTACCTTTGGCAATAATCATTTACAGACTGTAATGAATTACTTCGCGCTGTACTTGCCGTGTCCCCTCTGTTTGAACTATCCGGAATTTCCGGATGGTTGATTCCTCCATCAACTCCTGGTCAGCATAGATTTTTTGAATGTGCTCATTGATGGTGCGCACATCCACATTATATAAGGACGCAAGCATTTTTTGCGTAAGCCATATGTTTTCATCCTCATAGCGCATTTCTATGCCGCTATCGCCCGTTGATGCTACATAGGTCAGGTATTCAGCGGCGCTGGAATGAATAGTTTCATCTTTTGTTACCCTCGTTTCAGAATCCTTTTTTGGGGTTTGGAGATTCGCAACCCTGCACTGTTTCTGCAATATCTTCGAGACCGCAGTCTAAGGCCAGAATCGTCAACGAGACGCTTCGGCCGTTGACAGATGAGAAGAGGCAGGGCGTCTTCATAATAGACGACACCCTGTACAGCCGGACGGGATACAAGAAGACAGAGCTGTGCTCACGGGTATTCGACCATGCCTATATGAAATATCGGAAGGGGTTCCGTCTGCTGACGCTGGGCTGGTCGGACGGCAGCAGCTTTATGCACATCAACAGTTATCTGCCGGCCTCGCCAAACGAGCAACATATTCTGGGGACAACCACATTCCATCAAGCAGATCTATAGCCCAACCGCAAGCGTCCCCTCCAGAAAATCTGATACCCTGCTTATTTCTCGAATAACACTTTTAAGCAATCTTGCGGCTGATGCAGAATGCGCACAATGATGTAGGACGCCGTCGCACAGTACGAACGCGCGCTCACACAGGCGAGCGACAAGCTGCAGGGGTAAAAACGAAAACAGGGGACTCGGCCAGTTTGTGAAGAATGCAAACCGCAGGATGGAAGCAAAATTCTTGCATAAAAGGAGCCTACCCTTTCGGATAAGCTCCTTGATTTGCAGATTGATTACTTCTGCGCTTCCTCGACCGCCACAGCCACAGCCACGGTCGCGCCGACCATGGGGTTATTGCCCATGCCGATCAGGCCCATCATTTCCACGTGCGCCGGCACGGAGGAGCTGCCCGCGAACTGCGCGTCGGAATGCATGCGGCCCATGGTATCGGTCATGCCGTAAGAGGCGGGGCCGGCAGCCATGTTGTCCGGGTGCAGCGTGCGGCCCGTGCCGCCGCCGGAGGCGACGGAGAAGTACTGCTTGCCGCCCTCCCAGCATTCCTTCTTGTAGGTGCCCGCGACCGGATGCTGGAAGCGGGTCGGGTTGGTGGAGTTGCCGGTGATGGAAACGTCCACGCCCTCATGCCACATGATGGCCACGCCCTCGCGGACGTCGTCCGCGCCGTAGCAACGAACCTTCGCGCGCTCGCCGTTCGAATAGGCCGTCTCGCTCACGATGCTCAGCGCATGGTCTTCCTTCACGTCGGCGGAAAGGTAATCGTACTTCGTCTGCACATAGGTAAAACCGTTGATGCGCGAGATGATCATCGCGGCGTCCTTGCCCAAGCCGTTGAGGATGACGCGCAGCGGGTTCTTGCGCACCTTATTGGCGTTGCGGGCGATGCCGATGGCGCCCTCGGCCGCGGCGAAGGACTCGTGGCCCGCCAGGAAGGCGAAGCACTCGGTCTTTTCGTCGAGCAGCATGGCGCCCAGGTTGCCGTGGCCCAGGCCCACCTGGCGCTGGTCGGCCACAGAGCCGGGGATGCAGAAGGCCTGCAGGCCCTCGCCCATGCACTTGGCGGCCTCAGCGGCGGTCTTGACGCCCTTCTTCAGGGCGATCGCCGCGCCCAGCTCGTACGCCCACTTGGCGTTCTCAAAGGCGATGGGCTGAATGCCCTCCACGATCTTATAGGCATCGACGCCCTTGGAATTGTTATAGGCCTTCAGCTCCTCAAAATCCTTGAAGCCGTACTTCTCGAGGACAGGCTGGAGCTGGGGCATGCGACGTTCATAACCTTCAAACAGAGCCATTTCCTGCACACCTCCTATTACTGCTTGCGCGGGTCGATCCACTTGAC
>JAEYAR010000155.1 GCA_023404715.1 Bacillota bacterium
CGTAGAGGTGACGATAACCGCGGACTTGATCGAGATGGCGATGGTGGACTTATCTCCAAACCCGGCCGCGTCGCCTAGCATGGCCGTGCCGTTGACGATGTTGCGCAAAAACAGCATGACCGGGTACTGGGACGATTTGAGGTATAAGAGCGCATTGAACCAGTCGTTCCAGAAAAAAACAGCGGTGTAAAGGCCCACGGTGGCCAGCGCAGCGGTGGATAGCGGCACCACGATGCGAAAGAGGATGCCGAAATAGTTCAGCCCGTCAATCAACGCGGCTTCCTCGATCTCGCCCGGCAGAGCCTTGAAAAAATTGACGAGGATGATGAGGTTAAACTGATTGATGGCGAAGGGCAGCAGCATCGCCCATACCGTGCCCGTCAGTTGCAGGTTCGATATGAGCAAGAAGTTCGGGATCATGCCGCCGGAGAAAAACATGCTGACGATGACCATCTTGAGAAAAAACGCCTGCCCTCGCAAAAAGCGCTTGCTGAGCGGATAGGCAAACAGCGTGGTCAGCAGCAGGGAGATGGCCGTTCCTGCGGCGGTATAGAAAAACGTGTTGCCATAGGCCCGAAAGAAGTTCGGATAGGTCACGATCTGCTCATAAGAGCCAAGGTTAAAGCCCACAGGCCAGAAGGTAACTTGATTGTTCACGATGGCCTTCGCATCCGAAAAGGATAGGGCCAGCATATAGAGGAACGGCACCAAGCACACGAGCAATACGAGCACCATGACCGCATAGATCACCAGATCCATGATCACGCTGCCGGCGCCCCGGCGGATCGCCCTGTGCTTTTGCCTCCGGCTTACAGTCGTCATAGCTTCCCCTCCCTCCTCAATAGATGCCGTCGCCGGTGGTCTTGCGGCTGATGTAATTGCTCAGCGACACCAGTATGACGCCGATGACGCCGCTAAACAGGCCGATGGCCGTGGCATAGGAGTAATTCTGGTTGGCAAGGCCCGTGCGGTAGACGAGGGTATCGATGATGTCGCTCACGCTGGAATTGGACGGCGTGTACATCAAAAGGACCTTTTCAAAGCCCAGCGAAAGCAGACGCCCCATGTTCAGGATGAACATGACCATGATCGTAGGCATGATGGAGGGAATGGTCACGTAAAGGATCTGTTGAAAACGAGAGGCGCCGTCGATGGTAGCAGCCTCGAACAGGTCGCTGGAGATGCCGGTGATGGCGGCGAGATAGATGATCGCCGTCCATCCGGTGAACTGCCACGTATCGGTGAGCACGTAGAGCATGCGGAAATACTGCGGCTCGTTCATGAAATAGATCGGCTCCATGCCGAATGCGCTGTGCAGGAACGTATTGATCAGGCCGGTGGAGGGCGAGAGCAGCTCGCCCATAATCGCGATGACGACCACCGTCGAGATGAAACGCGGCATGTAGCTTACGGTCTGCACCAGCTTTTTAAAGCGAAGATGCCGTACCTCGTTGAGCATGACCGCAAAGAGGACCGGGATAGGAAAATTGACGAGCAGGTTGAGGAGCGATAGCGTCAGCGTGTTGACGAATGCCTGCCAGAAGGCGCGGTCGCCCATGAACTTCTCAAAATACCGAAGCCCTACCCATTCGGTGCCGTAGGGCCCCAGGCCCGGGCGGTAGCGGCGGAACGCCAGCACGTTGCCGAACATGGGCACGTACTTAAAGACGATGAAGTAGAGCACCGGCAAAAGCATCATCGCGTAAAGCTGCCAGTAGCGCGCAAAATGCGCGCGAAAGGGCTCCGGGCGGTTCATGACCCGGCCGCGCGCTTCTACCGCCCTCTTATTTTTCGCCATCCGAACACCTCCTTGAGAGAAAAAGGGCGGCGCCACGGTTTCCCATGGCACCGCCCGCAAATCGATCAGGCCAACGCATCCGCCGGCAGCGGGCATGCCGCCGCGCGGGCTCATGCTTTACTTTACCAGATTGTCGTTATAGAGCTTGCAGAACTCCTCGATGCCCTTGTCCTTCATTTCCTTGACATAAGCATCCCAGTCGTTCTCGATGGATTTTTTGCCGGTGAGGAACGCGTCGTTCCATACCTCCCACGCGTCGCTCAGCGGCGTTTGAAGCATGCCCGCATCCTCCGCGGTGAGGTCGTCGAACAGCGGAGACGGCGGAATGGGCTGGATCACGCCGTCCATCGCTGCGACGGCTGCGTTGATGTCCGCGTAGTTCTGGTCGTACTTGGTCATCTCGCGGGCATTGTACCAAACCATCTGCGTCACGTCGGAGCCGCAGCCGTACTTGACCTGCATGGTCTTGTAGACGCCGTCCGGCGAGTTCACGAGCTCGTCGGCGTAGGTAACCACGCCGTCCTTTTCGGTGTAGGTCACGCCCTCCACGCCCAGGCACCAGATCTTTGCCGCCTCTTCAGAGAAGAAGCAGGCGTCGATCGTGCGCACGACCTGCTCGAAGTCGTCGCGCCCAAGCGTCTTGGCGGGGAACATGATGCCGGAGCCGGTAGAGCTCTTCGGCTGGTGGTGCGCGCCTGCCGGACCCGCGAGCGCGGGGTACATGTTCAGGTCAAAGCCTTCGATCTCACTGGCCGCCTCCACGCCGCCGATCTGATCGTAATAGGCGTAGGTCGCCATGGCGCTGCCGTTCGCCATCTTCTGGGTCCAGCGGTCGCCGTCGATCGGGTCGGCCATCTCCGGGTCCAGCAGGCCCTCGGCGTAGAGCTTGGCGAAGAAGGTGATGTACGCCTTGTACTCTTCGCTGATCGCGCCCTCAAAGTACGCCTTGTTCTCGTAATCCCAGCTGAGGGTGTTGGTGCCGGAGGCGCCGTTCTTGCCCAGGCTGACGCCGAAGGAGGGCATCGTCATGCGGTAGAGCACGCGCGGGCCGGCCAGGATGGTCAGCGGGTAGGAATCGGGATTGTCCGCCTTGTAGGCTTTGAGGATTTCGTACAGGTCGTCGAACGTCTTCGGGGCTTCAAAGCCTTTCTGCGTCAGATAGTCCTGCCGCAGGATTAGGCCGCCGTCGTAGAAGGGGACGTCGGTCAGCGAGGGCAGATAGTACAGCTTGCCGTCGCTCAGGCGCAGCTCATCGATCGCGCTTTGCAAACCGAATTCTTCGACGCGCGCGTTGAAATTCGGCGTCCAGTCGCTGTAATCGCTGATGGGCACCAGCGCGCCGTTGAGCGCGAGCGATCCGTTCTCTCCCTTGGTGGTCTGATAGAGGATCACGTCCGGCACGGTGTTGCCGCCGACGTTGAGCGCGGTGGATACCTTGGTGGCGTAGTCCGCGATCGGGATGACCTCGAACACCAGGTCCACGTTAAACCTCTCTTCGATGGTCTTGACGGTCAGCCAATCCTCCTGGAAGGGCAACGTGGCGTTGTCGGAGTAGTATAGCGTGATCTGGATCGGCCCCTCGCCCTGCGCAACGCCAGGGATGGATGCGAAGGTCAGGATCATCGTCAGGATGAGCGCCATGGACAACAGTTTCTTCATGAAAGGGTTCCTCCTTTTTGATGTTCGCGACGCGAATAATGCATCCGGGGGTTCCGGCCCCGCCATGCTTGGTTCGCAATGAACGACGGGCCATGAACCTATGTCTTATCTCCTGTAGGATAGCATCATTTCACACGATTGTCTATACGTTTTTGTGAATACGTCACAATCATCAAATACGCACACAGTTCGATGTGCAAATAGCACAAATTAATCGCCTTGCATCTGGATCTCACATCAAATCAAGGCAGCGTCCCTATTAAGCTTTCATAAGAAATGAACATAACCGCGTCATGTCCTGCGCGTCCAGGGGATCACGCCGCACGCGTACCCGAGGCTCGACCAATGCAAGAGCGCCGCCCGCTGCAGAGAGGTCCGCTGCGGATAATCCCGCTTCGCGCGGCGGCGTCTGCCGAAGATGCGCTCGATCGCCTGCGCGTCGTCCCGCACCTCGCCCACGATCGTAAAGCGGGACGCAAACGCGAGGATGTTGCTGCCCGGCGCAAGCAGCCCGGCGATGCCTGGATATAGCAGCCATGAATAGCATATAAACGCCTCGTAACGATCATGCGGAAAATAGGCCCGAAAAAAAGCTTCCGCTCGTTCAAAGGAGCAATCGACCGCCGCCGGCGACAAATCGGCGCCCTCCTGGATATGTACGTTCAGGACGGGCGCCCCGGGCGGAAGCCTCTTTTTTTGTCGGGGCGCAAACGACATATACGCCTCCCCGATCGTCTCCTCGTCCAGATAGATCATCTCAAAGGGCTGAAACTGCAAAGAACCCAGCTTAAAGATCCGCTTTCCGAACAGATGGCGCAGCCAAATGGCATCCTCCTTGGACAGCCCGATCCTTCCCGTCTTCTCCCTATACAGGCGCTGGCGCAGCGCGATGTCGGCGCAGGTCGCGGCGAATACGTCCTGTGGCAGGCCATCTTGCCACCAGGCGTCTTTCAGGCCGAGCAGCCCGTAGCACAGGGCGGCCAGTCTCTGAAAAGGGCGATGCCCGCAGATCGGATATTCCGGCAATTCCCCGGCGTAGGCTTCGTCCGCTGCGCGCCCGAGTGAAGCCGCGTGCCGCATCGCATATGCCGCCACGGCATCCCTCGCCTCCGGCTCCATCCCGATCGCCTCGAGCAGGTCCGCCAGCGCCTTGCCCATATCGTCGTTCCTCATGCTTGCGCCCCCGACTTACTTTTTTTCCCGTTTACGCTGCGCCGCCCGCCAATCCTCAATTTGAGCGAGCCGCTCTCCCAGCCGCGCCTCGTTTCCCGACGACGTGGGTACATAGTACCGTTTCCCCGCGAGGCTATCCGGCAGGCACTGCATGAGGGCGATCTTGTCCTCGGTGTCGTGCGCATAGACGTAGCCCTCCCCGTAATGCAGGTCCGCCATGAGCTGCGTAGGCGCGTTGCGGATCACGAGCGGCACGGGCTCGGCGAGCATCTCCTGCGCGTCCCGCTTCGCGGTCTCATAGGCCGCGTAACAGGCGTTGCTCTTGGGCGCGAGGGAGAGATAGACCACGGCCTGCGTGAGGGCGAGGGTGCACTCCGGCATGCCGATCATATGGCAGGCCTGGTAAGCGTCCACAGCCAGGGCGAGCGCGCGGTTATCCGATAGGCCCACGTCCTCGCTCGCGAAGCGGATCACGCGCCGGGCCACGTACAGCGGATCCTCCCCCGCCTCCAGCATGCGCGCGAGCCAGTACACCGCGGCGTCCGGATCGCTGTTGCGCATGGACTTATGCAGCGCGGAGATGAGGTTGTAGTGCTCCTCCCCGCTCTTGTCGTAGATCAGCGACTTGCGGCTGACGCACTGCGAGAGCGTCTCGCGCGTGACGAGCGTGGATCCGTCGGCGCGCAGCTCCCCGTTGAGCACGGCCATCTCCAGCGTGCTCAGCGCGGTGCGCGCGTCGCCGTTGGCAAACGTCGCCACCAGCGCCAGCAGCTCGTCCGCGATATCTACCCGCTGGTTGCCAAACCCCTGCGGATCGCACAGCGCGCGGCGTAGCAGCTGCATAAGATCCTCGGTCGTAAGCGCCTGCAGGACGAATACCTTGCAGCGCGAAAGTAACGCGGCGTTGACCTCAAAGGAGGGGTTTTCCGTCGTCGCGCCGATGAGGATGATGCTGCCCTTCTCTACGAACGGCAGGAATGCGTCCTGCTGCGCCTTGTTAAACCGATGGATCTCATCTATGAACAGCAGCGTTCGCAGCCCCATCACGCGCGCGCTCTCCGCGCGCTGCATGACCTCCTTGATCTCCTTGATACCGCTCGTCACCGCGCTGAAGTCCACAAAGTTGGCCCGCGTGCGCCCCGCGATGATGCGCGCGAGCGTCGTCTTCCCTACGCCCGGCGGCCCCCAGAAGATCATCGAGGAGACCTGATCCTGCTCGATGAGCTGACGAAGCACCCGGCCCTTGCCGATCAGATGCTGCTGGCCGACGAATTCGTCCAGCGTCGTGGGGCGCAGGCGGCTGGCCAGCGGCGCGCCGGCCTTGCGGTCGTCGAAAAAGGATTGCTGCTCCATCTTTCGGCCTCCTATTTAAGCCATTTGAAGATTGGGTTTCTGTATACCTCGACGTCCGTCTTCGGGCAGAGCTCTTGACAGCAAAAGCAGCGGATGCACTTTTGCATGTCGACCCGCGGCCGGCGTCCCTCGCCCAGGACGATCGCATGCGCCGGGCAGGCGCGCACGCAGGCGCCGCAGCCGTCGCAGGCCCTATGCGTAAAGATCGGGCGCGGCTTCAGAAACGCCGGCATGTGCGTAAGCCACCAGGAGCCCGACCCCACGCCGTGCTTTTGCATCGGGATGTCAAAATCGGGGACGGCCAACGCCTCCAGCCTCGCCCCGACGACATGGGCCTCCGGCAGCAGCCCCATCCGTTCGGCCGCGCGCAGCGTCGTCACGCGCTGGGGCGCGAGCCCGATGAGGCGCGCGCCGACCGTATCCGCCGCATGCGGGTCCGCAGAGGCGACGACGGCCCCTACGCGGCGCGGCCGGCCGCCGGACGGCCCCTCGCCCTCCATGGCCTCCACCGCGTCCAGCACGGCGAGGACCGGCCGCACGCAGGCGCATAGATCGCAGAGCATCGTCGAGAAATCGTCCACGTCCGGATAGCGTGCGTGGTATTCAGCCTTGATCGTACCCGGCACGAGGCCGAAGAGGTTTTTGACGCAGCCCGTCATCGTCGTAAGCCCGTGCGTCTTGAGCTTGCCGACGGTGATGATCGCGTCCGCCCGCTCCGCGCAGGCGATGATCTCTAGCGAGCGGGCGATGCGTCCCTCGGGATACGCGCGCGTCACGCTCGTATAGTCGTCGTTTAGCGCGGCGAGCCCATCCTCCGCAATCGCGCGCATACCGCAGGTCTCGTAGACGTAGCGAAGCGCTGCGGGCGTGAAGGGCCCGCCCGGGCTGTCCGCGATGACCGGCGTAGCGCCCGCCGCCGCGACCTCCTCGCAGAGCGCGCGTACGATCTGCGGATGCGTCGTCGTCGCGCGCTCGGGCGCGCGACGCATCAACAGGTTGGCCTTGATCACAACGCGCATGCCGGGCCGCACGAACGCCTCCATGCCGCCCAGATGGGCGAGCGCCTCGTGCACAGCCGCCCGTACGGCCGCCTGCTCGTAGCCGGGGCAGGCGATGAGCGACACATCCGTCATGCCTCCGCCCCCAGCGCCCACCTGCGCACCGCATAGGCCACGCCCGCCTCGTCGTTCGTCAGCGTCCGGTGTACGCAGATCGCTTTGATCTTATCCGTCGCGTTGCCCATGGCCGTCGAATGCCCGGCAAAGGCGAGCATCGGGCGGTCGTTTTCCTGATCGCCGATGGCCATCACCTCGTCCGCCGTAAGGCCTAGATACGCGCTGATCTCGCGCAGGGCGCTGCCCTTGTCGATGCCCGACGGCATGATCTCGATGTTGTTCGTCCAGGAGCTGGTGACGTCGACGCCCGCAAGGCGCGCCACCTGCGCCCCCGCCTCCACTAGGCGCTCCGGCCTGCGCTCTTCGATGGCGACGAGCTTGATCAGCCCCTCCTGCGCGGCTAAGCGCAGGGCCGCCTCGCCGTAATCGATGCGCACGATGCCGCGCCTGGCGAGCTGGTGGCTCCACTGCTCCTGCCAGCCCTCGTCCTGCGGCGGGCGCACGGTGAAGAGGCGCCCGTCCTGAAAGCCGTTGACGATGAGGTTGTGCGCCATCAGCACGTCGATGACACGCTGGGTCGTCTCCCCTGCGGGCAGGTCATGGCGGGCGATGACGCGCCCCTCCGGCAAGGGCGCGCTGAGCAGCCTCGCGCCGTTGCAGCCGGCGATCCAGCAGCGAAGGCCCGCCGCGCGGGCGAACTGGCTGCCGTCCTCCATCATGCGGCCCGTACAGATGACGACCGCGATGCCAGCCTCCTCCGCCTCGCGGAGGGCCCTGGCGTTTTCCTTGGGCAATTCCTGATCGCTTCCCAGCAGCGTGCCGTCCATGTCGACGGCGATCATACGGATTGGTTTCATGCGTGTATCCTTTCCCGATGTGAGATAAACAAAAAGCGCAACGCAATAGGGCGTTTACGCTTTATTATAATCTTTTTACGAGGCAGATTCAACCGGTCCGTTTCACGCGTTCCCATCTCCGTTAAAAAGGCGCCTTTACCTCAAACGATCGCCCGTCCAAATACGCGAGCGCGCCTCTCGCGTGCAGTTCAAGGCGCGTCGCCCAAAGCTGCTGGCCGCGCGCATGCTGCGCGCGGTTAACGGCACGCAGGCCGTATTTGTCGTCGCCTATGATCGGATGGCCGATGAAAGCCAGGTGCGCGCGTATCTGATGCGTGCGGCCCGTGATCAAATCCACCTCCAGGCGGGAGGCATCCCCTTCCTCCTCGACCACACGATAACCCGTCAAGATCCGCTGCGCGCCGGGAAAAGGATGCTCCGCCACCTGCACGCGCGCACGCGCGGCGTCCTTCCTGAGATATGCCAAGAGCACCTGCTCGCGCGGCTGCGGGCAGCCGACGACGCGGCAGGTATACGTCTTATGAATCGTGCGCAGGCGAAAGGCCTCCTTCGCCGCCTCCAGCGCCGCGGCATCCTTGGCCAGGAGCAACAAACCGCCCGTATGGTGATCGAGCCTGTGGCACAGCGCGACCGCTCCGGCGTCCCCGCCCTCAGCGGCGATGTGGCGCTGCGCACGGGCGAGCATCGTATCCCCGCCGCCCTCGTCCTCGCACACGCTGACGCCCTGCGGCTTGTTCACGAGGAGCACACGCGCGTCCTCGTAGACGACCTGCAGCTGGCCGGGCGCGGATTTGAGCGCGACCTTGGGCAGATAGACGCGCAGCAGGTCGCCGCCCACCACCTCGTCCGTGCCGCCAAGGCGTTCGCCGCCTCGCCGAACGTCCCGCCTTCGCAGGCATTCTTGCAAAGCCCAGATGGGCGCGTCCGGCAGCGCCCGTGGCAAAAATGCACGTAGCGTCACAGGCGCTTGCTCCTTCGGCACCTCGATATCCATTTTCTTCTCCCTTTCCGCTAAACGGGCGAGCCGCTATTGCAGCATGGCCGCCTGCTCGACCTCGCACACCCAGCGCGGCACGGCCCTGAGCATCGTATGCAGCGCGCGCATCATCGTGCTGCCGGGCATCACCGTCACCCGGCCGGCGAGCACCGCGCGCAGGGCCTGTTCGTCCGCCCCTTGCTTGATGAGCAGGCGCAGCTCCTGCGCGCACGCCTCCGCATCCTCGCCCGATCGCAGCGCGCCGGTGAGCGCCTGCGCCATCGCGCGCTGCGCGCCTTCCTCCTCGGGCAAAATCCCCTGCATGCCCCCGAGAATCTGCGCCGCCGTGAAGGAGCAAAGCTCCGGCCGCATCCCGCACAGCACGGGCTCCGGGTCGTACAGCGCCGGATGCAGGAGCAACACGCCGTCCGCATAATCCATGCAGTCAAAGCTCGCCCACAGGTATTGCCGTGCGAGGCTGCGCGCCTCCTCGTCGCGCTCGTCCGCCAGCAGCACCTGCGTGCAGAAGAGGCGCTCCGGCGTGCGGTCGTCCAACGCGCCGGCGATGTAGAGCGCCGCGCTCACCGTCGCCTCAAAGGAGAATAGCCGCATGCGCACGCCCGCATGCTCCGGCCGCGCCAGCGCCACGGCGAGCGGGGCCATCAGGGTCTCGTCCAGGCGCACGACGGGCTTGCCCTCCTGTATGCCCACGTCCGCCCAGAGCCTCAGCGCGAGTGCCTGCGCGGCGCACAGTTCCTCATAGTCCACGATGAGCGCGCAGCCGTCCAGGATCAGCAGGCGCTCGACCAGCGCATGCTCCCCGGCGGAGAGGCAGTCCGCCTGCCGCTCGAGCGAGCGCAGCACCGCCCGGCGCGCCTCCTGCTCCTGCTGCATGCGCAGGGGTTTTTTCGGCACATCCTGCCAGCACTGCTCGATGGTGCGCGAAAGCTCCTGTGCGCTCTTCCCTTCAAATGCATTTCGGCGCACAGGCCGCATCGCCGCGACCGCCCGCTCAAAGCGGTTCTTCTGCGCCCTGTCTAACGTTCTATCCGCCCACTCCGCATCGGGCATGTCCCCAGTCCTGAACAAACAGCTCTCCCCCGTTTCCGCCTATTCTCTATGCCGGCAGGCCTACGCCATTTCCCGCCATGGGAAGTTCCGGCAGTTTCCCCTTTAGCGCACGAAGGGGCTGCCCTGCGCCCCCGCAGAGCAGCCGCCTCAAAGCTTCTTTTGTGCTTACTTCACCGGGACGATCCATCCCAGCGTATCCGGCTGCGTGCCGTACTGAATGCCCGTCAGCCGGTCGTAGAACCTCTGCGTGAGCGCGCCGATCTCTCCGCCGGAGATCTCGATCTCGCGCTCGTTCCACAGCAGCTTCCCGACCGGCGAGACGACGGCCGCTGTGCCGGTGCCGAACGCCTCCTCCAGCTCGCCCCGGTCCGCGGCGTCGAACACGTCCTGCACGGTGATGCGCCGCTCTTCCATGGGTACGCCCATCTCGCGGGCCAGCTGCATGATGCTGTCGCGCGTGATGCCGCCGAGGATGGAACCATTCAGCGGCGGGGTGACGAGCGCATCCTTGAACTTGAAAAACATGTTCATGGAGCCGACCTCTTCGATATACTTGTTCTCGCGGCCATCCAGCCAGAGCACCTGCGAATACCCCTTTTTCTCCGCCAGATCGCCCGCGAGAATCGATGCCGCGTAGTTGCCGCCCGTCTTGGTAAAGCCAACGCCGCCGCGCACCGCGCGCACGAGCTCGCTCTCTACGTAGATACCGACCGGCGCAAGCCCGTTTTCATAGTAAGCGCCGCTGGGCGAACAGATGATGAAGAACCGGTAGGTTTGGGAGGCGTGAACGCCGAGCATGACGTCGGTGGCGATCATCGTCGGCCGGATGTAGAGCGACGTGCCGGGTGCGGAGGGCACCCAATCCGCGTCGGCCCGAAGCAGCGCCATCAGGCCCGCCATCGCCTGCTCTACATCGATCTTCGGCATGCAGATGCGCTCCGCCGAGCGGTTCATGCGCGCAAAATTGTCGCGCGGGCGAAAGAGCTGCAGAGCGCCGTCCTGTCGGCGGTAACACTTCATGCCCTCAAAGATCTCCTGCCCGTAATGCAGCACGACCGTGCCCGGATCCATTTCAAACGGACCGTACGGGAGCACCTGCGGGTCGTGCCAGCCCTGCTCAGGGTTGTAGTCCATCACGAACATATGATCCGTAAAGATCACACCGAAGCCCAACTTCGACTCATCCTGCGGTTTCTCCTTTGGATGCTGCGTCAGCGTCACGCGAACCGGTTCCATGACCATCCCTCCATGCTTCTTTGGCAGTGCTTTTTTGATTGTTATCGCCGTCTATTGTACGCTCACCGCGCCTTGACTGTCAAGTCGTAATGCCTTCCAAATGCGGCCTTATCCGCCGCGCGCCCCCGCCTCATCCGATGCGCCCCATGTTTTTGGGCACGCACAGCAGCAGGATCGCCCCGCCGACGACAAACATCGCCATCACCGCGAGCACGCCGTAGTTGGCGATCCCCGTCGCCTGCGCCACGAGGCCGAACAGCGCCGGGCCGACGACCGCGGAAAACTTGCCGAACACGTCGAAGAACCCGAAGAATTCGTTAGAACGCTCCTTGGGAATGATCTTGCCGAAATAACTGCGGCTGAGCGCCTGGATGCCGCCCTGCGCCGTGCCCACCAGCACCGCCAGCATAAGAAAATCGCTAAGCGTCGCGAGCTTGAAGCCTATCACGCACACGAGCAGGTACGTGGCGATGCCCACGAGGATCATCGTGCGCGCACCGACGCGCTGGGCCAGCTTGCCGTACAGGATGGCGAATGGGAACGCCACGATCTGCACGACCAGCAGCACGAGCATCATCTCCATGCTGCCCAGATTGCACGAATCTCCGAACACCGTGGCCATATGGATGATCGTACCCACGCCGTCGATATAAAAGAAATACGCGAATAAAAACAGAAGCACCGGCCGGTGCCCCGCGATATCGCGGACCGTCCCGCCCATGCGGCGCAGCGTCTGCGCGAAGAGGTTGCGCTCGGGCTCGATGGCGTATTTCTGATGCACGTTTCGAAACATCGGCACGGTAAAGCCCAGCCACCACACGGCCGTGAGCAGGAAGGAGAAACGCGTGGCGGCCTGCGTCGAGACGCCGATCGCATCTCCAAACTGGATGAGCGCCAGCGCCACGACCAGGGGGATCGTCGATCCGCCGATATACCCCAGCCCGTATCCGTAGGTCGAGACCTTGTCCATACGCTCCGCGGTCGTCACGTCGTTGAGAAATCCGTCATAAAACACGCACGAGCCGTTAAAGCCCAGCGTGCTCAGGATGTAGAATACGAGCATCCACTTCCAACTGCCTGTAAAGGCGAGCAGCGCCGTGCCGCTAACGCCCACGAATACGAAAAATGTAAACAGCTTTTTCTTATACCCTCGCAGGTCGCCCAGCGAACCCATGAAAGGCGCGCATAGCGCGCAGATGAGCGTGCCGATGCTGGTGGCGTAACCCCAATAAGCCGTGGCGTCCACATCCGCAACGCCGCTCCCCTTGGCGACGGTCTTGAAAAAAATCGGCAGAATGATGGCGGCGATGATGGCCGACTGCGCCGAGTTAGCCCAGTCGTAAAAAATCCAGCTCTTTTCTTCCCGCGTAAAACCCTTTAACATGCGGCCTCTCTCCTCTTTGTTTGATCCCCTATCTATTATACGGGATAAATCCCGTCAGAGAAAGGAAATTCTCACAAAACCCGCCGTTTAATTTGCGCGTCACGACGGCGCATTTGCGATATCTACATCAAACCCTTGCCGCCTCGAAGCTTACCGTGTTAAAATGAAGCATAAAAGCGAGTCAAGCCATCTCCCTAATGATGAAGATTCCCCTAAGCCGGCAGGAAGGAAGGCAAGCGGGCGCAACGTGTCATGCACCCGCGATAGCAAAAATGGATCAAACAACGGAACAAATTCTGCGAAGGCGTATGCACGGGTTGTACCTGTCGCGCAAATGTGAAGACATTGCCCAGCTTTCGCACGAGCTGCTCGGATTGCATTGCTGGTTTCACCGCAACGTCGCCTTTTCCGCGCTCATTCGTGGCGCTGGGCTGGCGGGCTGGAAGCGCAAGCTCACGAAAACATGGGTGCATCATGCGCTGCACGGCGTGGTCTACGAGGACCTGCCGACGCTGCTCGCGCTCAATTCAGGCGAGTGGCGCTGGGGGGAGCCCTACAAAGAAATAGCCGATCAGGTGATCCGCCTTATGGAGGACGGCGTCTATTCCCGCGCCGAAATGCGCGTAATCCTCGCAGACGCATATGACAGGCAGACGCTCGACAGGGCATTGTCTCCATGGGGCGGCGTCTTTTGCGAATTGGCGCGGTTGGGCAAGGTCGCGTTCCGCGATATGACCAGCCGGGATTTTGATTTAATAGACGCCGAGCCGACGCAAACGTTTGAGGAGGTGCTGCCCGAGCTCTTCCGAGGGTATCTCTCGGCCTACGCTCCCGCGACGCTCACGGATGCGGCGTGGTTCTTCGGTCTTACGAAGGATAGAAAAAAGAGCCTGTACGCGCTGAATCTGGACGAGTACGGGCGATTTGAATACAACAAGAATACTTATTACTTCATAGACGATCGCACGGACATGGGCGATATCCCCGAATTGACGTTGCTTTCCGGTTTCGACCCGCTCATCGTATCGTACGCTGAACGCGGCGCGGCGCTGCCGCCGGAATACAAAAAAGCGGTCGTCATGAAATCGGGCATTTGCCTCCCCACGATCGCGGTAAACGGGCAGGTGGCGGGGCTATGGAACATCAAAAATCGTGAACCTATGGTCGAGTTTTTCACAGAGCAGCCGCAACGGATCAGGCATGCCGCTTATGGTTTGGTTGAGTGGATCCGCTGGCAGACTGCGGGCATCCTTTGACGCGTTAAAAAGATTTTTCATAGGACATAACGCGGGGCTCATAGCGCCTTTACATATTTATACGACGTCTTACGAAATCCCTCGCGTTCGTAAAACCGGTGCGCCCCCGCCCGCGTAAAGTTCGAGGTGAGCTCTGCCTGAAGCGCGCCGCATTCCTTACAAAAGGCCAAGGCAAATACGATCAGCTCTGAGCCTAGGCCCTGGCCGCGCCATCGATCGCCTATCACCAGCTCCTGCACCTCGGCTATGGGGGCCGCGTGGTGCAGCTGCGGGGCGATCCGCACGTGCACATAGCCGCGGATTTCCTCCTCCCGCAGTACGAAGACGGAATCGCAGGGCGAGCGCAGCAGCGCCTCATACGTTCGGCAAAAGCCGTCCCAAGGCAACCTCTTTTCCTCCAGCTCATTTGTCAGGCCGTAAACGGCCTTGGCATCCAAAAGCGACGCCCGCTCGATGATCACAGCGACACCCCCACTCAAAGTGCCAAGCGCTCCACGCGCTCCATGCCGAGGGTCTCAATCGTCCCTTCGGCCTCTTCCCAAAGCTCGTTCTCCGTCAGGCGACCGGGGCTGTGCGCATCCACGCCCAAGATCGCCTTGCAGCCCGTCTCCGCCGCAATGTCCCAGAATTTGCGGTGCGGATAGCCCTCCCTGCCAAACCTGCGGCTGTTTCGCAGCCCCGCCAGGTTGTACTCCAAGGGCATATCCAGCGCCTTGGCCGCCCCACATAGCGCTTGGGCCGCTTCCTTGCAAGCACCGTCAAAGTCGCCGTATCCGAGCATAAACAGGTCCGGATGCGCCAGATAGGCGAATAGCCCGGTCTCCATGCCCGCTACGGTGAGCTTCACGTACCGGCGCACGTCCTGCGCATCCCGCGGATAACCGAAATAGACCCCCGTCTCGTCCGTCAGGGCGTAATGGTTGCCCAAAATGGCGTAATCGATATGCTTTTGCGCCATCGTATCGCGCAGCCAGGGGATGTATTCGGGGAAGTATTCGCACTCCAGCCCAAGGCATACCTCGATCTGCCCCGCATAGCGCCGCCCGAGCCTGCGGACGCTTTCAACATACCCTTCCAGCTCCCCCACGCTCATGCGCATGCCGGAGACATACCCGCGCTGATAAGGCCAAGGCGTATGGTCGGCAAAGCCGAGCACGTCAAAGCCGCCCTGTATGCCCGCGCGCACGTACGCCTCGTCGCGCCCGCGCGCGTGCATGCAACGGTCCGTATGGGTGTGATAGTTTGCCTTCATCCGCCTTCGCTCCCGTGTCAGCCTTTTTGATAGACGCAGACGCCGTCCTTGTACGTTTCGACCACCTGTACGGAGCGCATCTGTTCCTTCGGCGTCTTTAAGGGATTCGCCGAGAGCACGACGAGATCGGCTCGCTTTCCCGCCTCGAGCGTTCCCTTCGAGTCCTCCTCGAAGTATTGGTAAGCTGCGTTGCGCGTCACGCCCAGCAGCGCTTCCCACGCGGTCAGGCGCTGGTCGGCGCCGAGCGTTACGCCCGAGCGGGTGACGCGGTTCATCGCGCAGTAGAGCACGTCCAGCATGTTCGGCGCGAGGACAGGCGTATCCATATGGAACGTAAAGGGTAGCCCCGCCTCCAGCGCCGCCTTGGCCGGACTGATGCGCTCAGCACGCTCCATGCCGAAGTTCTCTACGTGCGTATCGCCCCAGTAGTACGTATGCGCTACGAAAAAGCTGGGGATGATGCCCATCTCCTTCATGGCCGGCAGCTGATCCTCCCGCGCGAGCTGCGCGTGGATCATCACGTCCCGATACGCCGCCGGTTCCTCGTGCGCGGTGATAAACTGCGCCGCCGCTGCGTCGCCGTTACAATGACATAGCAGCTGCGCATGCGCTTCGCGCGCCTTCTTCACGAATGCGCGGACCTGCTCGTCCGTATAGATCGGGTAGCCTACGTAATCCTTCTGCGCGCCCAGATAGGGTTTCGTCATCCAGGCTGTCCTTCCCTGAGGCGAGCCGTCCAAAAAGATCTTGTATCCGCCGATCTTGAAACCGTCCTGATACGTGCCGACATACGCCGCCTCGCTCCTGAGGATTTCAGGGCATTCCTTCATGTCGACGTATGCGACGACGTCCATCTTCAGGCGCGCGCCTTTGAGCGCGTCGATCTCCCGCGCCTTGGCGATGCCCTCCTGTGCGGTGGTGATGCCGTAAGAAAGGTAGATGTCCTGTGCGCGATCCAACGCTTCCTTTAACTCTGCGCGTGAAGGGCCCGGCAGCTTCGCCCCGATCGCCATGAACGCCTTTTCTTCCAGATAACCGTTTGGCGTCTTGCCGTCCGCCTCACGGCCAATCAAGCCCCCCGCCGGGTCGGGCGCAGTCGCGTCGATCCCCGTCGCCGCTAGGGCGAGCGAGTTGGCCACCCCCATATGCCCGCTCGCGTGCGAAATGATGACGGGGTTTTCCGAAAGCGCATCGTCGAGCATCGCGCGATCCGGATGTGCGTGCTCCTTCAAAAAATTATGGTCGTAGCCAAAGCCCACCACCCAGGCGGCGGGCGCAATGCGCATGCTAGTTTTAAAGTCCCTGAGCAGCCGCTTGATATCCTCAAACGAGCGCGCGTCCGCCAGGCTCACAAAGCGCAGCGAGTCCGCGAAATTTACGATGTGGCCGTGCGCATCGATGAACGCCGGCAGCAGGCAGCGCCCTTGCAGGTCGATCTCCCGCGCGCCGGGCGCGGCCTGCGCGCGCGCCTCATCCAGCGCGCCTACGCAGGCGATCTGGCCGCCGCGCACGAGCAGCGCCTGTGGCGGCACGGAATCGGGCCCGTTTCCCGCCATGGTAACGATATCGCCGCCGTAAAACAACGTATCTGACATCTTCATTTTTCTCCCTTGCTTTGATCTTTTGTTATTGTAGCACCATTTGTCCGTTTCATCCACAAAAGTGGATTCAAAGCACAAGCGTACGCGTCCAAAACCGGTATCCACGCGTCCCATCCCACATAAAAACAAAAACAGACGAAGCGGCGGCCGAGATAAGCCGCCCGCTTTCGTCTGCCCTACAGGAACATGGCCTGCAGGTACGCCTTACCGCGCTCGGTACGAAAGACGTCCTGCGACATCCTTTCGACCGTCTCACGGCTTAAGCTCTCTTCCAGCGCGTTCACGAGAAAGTCCGCTTCCACGAGAATTTGCAAATCCTTCTCCCGTTGCGCTCCGTATGAGTGGTGGTGCGCAATCAGGTAGCACACCCGCTCGATGAGCTCGGGATCGTAATCTAGCCGGGCGAGGACCTCGCGGGCGACGCAGGGGCCTTCCATTTCCTGAAAGCCACCCTCTCCGGATCCGTATTTTGCGATGCTGGGGCGGATGCCTATGTCGTGCATGATGGCGGCGATCTGCAGGATTTCCTGCTCCCGCTCGCTGAGCCCTTCCGCTTCCCCGATCACTTTGGCAAAGGCGTACACCTTCAGGAAGTGGTGCACGCGGTGCGGCACGCCCCGCTCGTAATCGACCATCTGGGATACGATCGTTCCAATCGGATGTTTCACGCTTTTTACCTCCATTCCAAGCCAAATACGTCTTCCTTGGCTTTCGGGCGCAGTATAGCACAGCTTTGCAGATTTGAAAAGGGCAATCCTGCATTCTTGTCATCGGCGCGCCCGGAAGACCGTTTGTTTTAGTCACTTTTCCAAGGTTTTCTGCATCTCTTCACCGAATCCTTTGCGAAATTTTACTTTTCTTTTATCCTTCCTACCATTATAATAGGCAATGGAAACGCTGTATGCCCTCACCACAAAACGATCGATCGCGCCGCGCCTTGCGGCGTAAGGAGGCGTTCATCATGCCCTTTTCTCTCCCCGCATACCGCAAGCCTGATTTCTCCGTCCCCGCGCTCGCTTCCGCGCCCGATGCGCTGACCAGCCCCGCCCCTGCGGACGGCGTCGCCCCCGAGGGGTATCACGCCACGACGATCTTTCCCGAATACTACCGCATACGCGGCGCATGGACGCTGGCCGCGCAGAGCCGGATGGACTGCGTGGCCGTACTGATGCCGGACGGCTCCATCTCGGTGCGCGAATTTCGCAACGTACGCAAAGGCGACGCGATCATCCTGGGGCGATCAGAGGATGGACGCGAGGGCATCTTCGTGCATCCGGACGGCTTTGAAAGCCCGGAACCGGGCATGAAAGAACCTTTCTCTTTTCGCCAGAGCCGTTCGCGCGAGACGGCCTATTCCTGCGACTACGACCGTCTGTACGAGCTGCTGCGCTACGAGCGCGAGCATGGGCGCATCATCTGGGTGCTGGGGCCCGCTTGCTCGTTCGATTCCGACGCGCGAAGCGCGATGGTCTCGCTCATCGAGCGCGGGCTGTGCCACGGTCTGCTCGCAGGCAACGCACTGGCCACGCACGACCTGGAGGGCGCGCTGCTGCGCACGGCGCTGGGGCAGGATATTTATACCCAGGTCGCCGCGCCGAACGGCCATTACCATCATATCGACGTCATCAACAAGGTGCGCGCCTGCGGCTCGATTCCCGCGTTTCTAGCGGCCTACGGCATTCACGACGGCATCATGAACGCCTGCGTACAAGGGGAAATCCCCTTTGTGCTCGCCGGTTCCATCCGCGACGACGGGCCACTCCCCGAGGTATACGGCGACGTATATCGCGCGCAGGACGCTATGCGCGCGCTCGTCAGCGAGGCCACGACCGTCATCTGCCTGGCGACGCAGCTGCATTCCATCGCCGTAGGCAATATGACCCCCGCCTTTCGCGTCGTAGGCGGCAGGGTGCGCCCCGTGTTCCTGTACTGCGTGGACATCTCCGAGTTCGTCGTGGGCAAGTTGCGGGATCGGGGCAGCCTCGCGGTGAAAACGTTTGTCGCCAATGCGCAGGACTTTCTCGTCAACGTCGAGCGCGGCACGCGCTAACGCCGTTTCCGCCGAAAAAAGCCCTGTAAAGGACAGTATATGCCGCGCCCCGCGTCCGGATGCCGGATACGGGGCGCGCTGCGTGTCGGCAAAGCCGGCGGATACGATTACAGTCTTGCAGACGGCTTTTGGTTTGTCTGACCTCGATAGGTTTGTCGAGTCTGCGCGCCCCGCGTTCGGACGCGGGGCGCGTTTATGCGCTTATGCCTGCTTTTTGACCACAGGGATCCAGATTTCGCTGACGTAATCGTCGCCAGACATATCGCCCATCGTGTACATCTCGATGTTCAGCCCCTCCGCCAGGTCGTATTCCTGGTTGTTCGGCAGCCATTCGGTAAAAATCTGACGGTTCACGCGCTGTAGCGCCCCGGGCAGCGGGCCGACGCTGCGAAACTTTACCCAGGTATGCGGGGCGATCGTGCGCAGCACAAATCCCTCGGGCACCGGCGAGCCTGCCTCGTACAGGCTCGCGATCAGGTAGGCGAAGTCCGGCTTGTCCGCCTCGTCGATGCATACGCCCAAGCAACCGGGCACGACCTCTTGCAGCCCCTGTTGACCGTATGCATCCCAAAACTTGGGAATCTGTGCGAATGCGTCCTCGTACGAAAAGCGCCGTTCCATCCCGATCATCTGCATTTCGCCCATGTCTTCCACTCGATAATCCATGATCTTTCCTCCCGTCAATTGAACTTGAATTTGGAGGGGATTGAGATAGCGCAACTGCACATGGGTCCGCTTGGCCGCGGAAGGCGTCACGCCGTGAAAGCGCCTGAACGCCTTTTGAAAGCTCTCCGGCGTCTCATAGCCGTACTTCAGGGCCATATCCAGCACCTTTGCGTCCGTCGCCTGCAGCTCCTGCCCCGCAGCGGAAAGCCGCCTCTGGCGGACGTACTCCGCAACCGTCATGTCCGTCATCATGGTGAACATGCGCTGCAGGTAAAAAGGTGAGAACGAAACCTCCTTGGCGATCGTCTGGATGTCCAAATCGTCCGCGAGGTGATCCTCGACGTAGCGCAGCATGCGGTTGATGCAGCGGATCCACTCCATTTAATCCCTCCTCTCCCCCAGCACCTCTGGGGTACGGCCTTATCCTATCATAGCGGGATGCAGATTTCCTGTCATTTCGTGCGCTCCTGTGTCCGCTCTGCGGTCTACCACAGGCTCTTTTCATAGTCCTTGACGTAATAGCGGATGTTCGTCCTACCGCGGCGGACGACCGTATGCCCCTCCGCCTCGAGCCATTCCTTCTGCCGCTCGACGCCGCCGGGGTATTTGGGGTTCAGCTCGCCGTTCGCCCGCAACGTGCGCCAGTAGGGGGTCTTGTCCGCATCCCGCTGCTCGCTGGCCCAGGCGGCGATGGAGACGAAGGCGCCCGCGGTGATGGGCTCGGTAAAGTCCGCGCCGTTCTCTTTCGCGAAGCGTTCGCGGATGCGCCCTACCGTCGTCACCTTGCCGCAGGGCACCTCTTTCATCGCCCGATCGTAATCCATCGGCGGCGCGAAGTACATCCGCTCGCCGCCGTACTTCTCGATAGTCTTTGCGTCCGTGACGATTTGCACCCTGGGCATGCCCTTGTCTTCCCGCAGCATGGCGTTAAAGTCCTTTTGTTCCTCGTTTGCCATGGGATTCACCTCCTGCAAACAGCATACCGCATCGTGCCCGCACGCGCAATGAGACGGTTCATTTTTTGCTATCAAAGATTAGGCGCCAAGATAGTCCAGTATCGCATGGACCAAAACAGGTATAAATAGGTTTTTTCCCTTCAATAACAGCCAGCTAAAAAATATGCTCGATACGGCGAATCCGCCTACCCCATTTATAATTCCAGATGCCCACTTTTCAATGTGCATGTAATCATTCGATGTAATGAGCGGTATGAACAAGTGCGGAATGCTCCACAATATGCCAGCGACAGACGCAGCCAATTTCCATTCGTATCGATTGTTTAGCGTTAAAAACAAAAAGCCGCGGAATATAAACTCCTCTACGAACCCGACAAAAAACAAATAAAAGCCAAACAAATAAAATCCATTAACCGACAGCTTTTGCTTATACAGACACAAAAACACATAAAACGCAAACAGCAGCGCTACCACATGGCCATTTTCAAATTTCCAGCGCGGTTTTAAGGTGAAAAACTTACTTTTCATTAGCACAAGCAAAGATATAATATATGGAACAGAAAGCACGCTGTCCAAAAGCAATCGAGTAATCACCGTATCGCCGTTCACGTAGCTTAGCGGAATAAAAACGTCATAATCCCATGCAAGTTTTACAGTCCAAAAAGTGAAGCATCCATATATCAACATAACCAAGGCGATAAAAATCATGGTCATCTGCTTGGGATAGGCATGTCTCATGATCTTCTCCTTCATTTCAGCCCTGTAAAGCGTCATACGCCCAGGCCGTATAGCTGCAAGGGCTGCTCGCGCAACGCCTGCTCATACAGGCCCACGACGTCCCTCAGCCGGAAGAGCATGCAACGGCACGGACCGATGGTGCCTTCGCGAATGAGACGCCGCTCGATTGCCAGACGCTGAATCGTATACCAGGCATTAACCGGCGGCGCGCCCGCCTCGATGAACCATTGATCGGGCGAATAGATGCGGCACATCTCTTGGGTGGGCGCGAAGATGTTTCGTACGCGCTGCGGCAGCAAGTGCTCTACGGCGTGCATGGCCGTCAGCCTGTAGATATCTACGCCGAGCAGCAGGCCCATTCCGTCGTTTTTCAGAAGGTATTCAAAGCCCTGCTGCACGCAGGGGGCGCTCCTGCCCCACGCGCAGACGCGAAAGATGCCTTCCCCTACCGCGACGTCCGGCAGGCAGCGAAACGTATCCGCGATCATCCCCATCCCGCTGCGCTTTGCGTCCGGGGACAGTATTCGGATCTTGCGGGTGATGCCGAGCCGCTCGTCCTCATCCGTGAGCGGCAGCTCAGGGCTCAGGCGCAGCGCAGGCATAAAGAGGCTGCCTTGCGGCCCGACCGCCTGCATGAGCGCGGTGATCACCGCGGATGCGCCGCCCTCGACATGCCCAAAGCTGCTTAAGGAGCTGTGGACCTCCAGCTCCATGCCGGGTCGCACGCCGAGTTCGACTAGCCCGTCCAGGATATTTGCTTGCGTCACCGGCGCGTCCCCCTTTCGATCAACGGATGATCTCAACGTCAAAAAACCGCTCCTGAAAGTACACCTGATTGAGCATCTCCGCATCCGTCAACGTTAAACCTTCCGGCACGACGACCCACTTGTCCTCCACGTCGTCCTTGCGATGGATGACGGCCGCAACGCGCCCGGTAAAGCTCGATACGGGGCGCGTTACGCCCAGGATATAGGCGTCCTGCTCCTCGCCGTCCGGGGCCATGACGCCTGCGACATAGCCATAATTCACCGGATAAAACAAATCCGGATGCTCCGGATGATATGTGCCCAGCGGGCGATCCACCGTTACGGTGACGATGCTTCCGATCATTTCTGTCCCCGCCATGCGGCCCATCCCGTGCCGCCTATACCCGCTCTCGCACCGTCACGCGCACGGTATCGCCCGGTTGCTTGCCGATGGCGGCGCGGATGTCCTTGCGCAGGCCCAGGATATGCCCGGGCGTCCCCATGCGCACCATGCTGCCCTCGTATGGAGCTCCGTCAAACGTCGCGTGCACCTTGACGCGCCCCTTGCCAAACGCCGCCTTTACATCGAAGGGAATTTCCACATACGCGCCGTCGATGTCCGGCACCTTTTGAATCACCGCGTCAAACGTATAGAGCCTGTCGTTCAACCCAATCCCCGCCTTCAATAGACCTCCTGCGCGTCCGCGGGCAGGGCCCGTACGTGCGCGAGATGCCGCCTCGCCGCGCGCGCCTCGTCCGTGTCGTAAGGATAGGCTGTCCGCTCGCTGATTTCCGTAGCCGTCTCATCGACAAGATCGCACATTGTAAAGATCACCTGCCAGACCGCCTCCACCTCCCCTGCGGGATAGGTCGCCAAATATCGCCGCCAGGTTTCCCGCGGCAGCCACCGGTCCATATACTTGGCGGACTTGCCCACGCTGACGGAAAAATCCGTATCGAGCCCCACCTTCCAGGCGAGCAGGCGGGTGAGCATCGGGCGTACGCAAGTGTTTAGCATATCCATGATGTAAGGGATTTCGCCGCGCCACAGGCCCTTGGCGACGTTATTCGTACACCACCAGAATTCGTTGCAAGCGCAGGCGAACTGTACAGGCGTAAAGCGGCGGATATTAAATAGCGCGTCCGTCTCCCGGTCGGCTGCGGGCAAACAGCCGTCCTTATCCAACAGCACGCGGTACATCCCGTCTTCTGAAAGTTCCCGCATTGCTCCCGTCCAGGTGCACACGTGCAGGTCGATTCGGTTGCCGTCCGCGAGCTGCATGAGCCAGCCGTAACAGTTTTCAATATCCGCCGGAAAGTCCGGGTTGTCCTCCGGGTATTGCATGTAAAGCCGCTCGCCGAAGCGGTCGATCCATGTCTTGTCCTCCCGGAAGGAACCAGTCTCCTCGACGACGTAAATCACGTCATAATCTTGAAAGATATCTCGCCTGGCATTCGGGTTTACGCGCGACCCCTGCAGAAAAGCGGCGCGAATGCGCGCATCCGCCTGCGCCGTGCCGATCAAAAGAGAGAGCATATCCCCTTCGCTTCGCATAGCAAGCCTTCCTTCCCATCAGTCGATCCATTCCACCGGGTGGTCCGCCATCACCGCCTCATACATGAAGCAGGCGGGGTCGTGGTCGTTGATCATGCCGCAGGCCTGCAGGTGCGAATACACGGTAATCGAGCCCATGTACTTAAAGCCGCGCTTTTTGAGGTCCTTGCTGATCGCATCCGACAGCTCGTTTCGCGCTACGCCGCCCTCTCGCTGGTGCGCGAGGTAGATCCGCATCTTGCCCTGCGTAAAGCCCCACAGGTAACGGTCGAACGAGCCGAATTCCTCAGCGATCCGCAAAAAGCAGCGCGCGTTGCCGATCACCGCCAGGATCTTCGCGCGCGAGCGGATCATGCCGGGCTCCGCCAGGATGCGCTCCACGTCCTCCTCTGCGAACGAAGCCACCCTACCTATGTCAAAGCCCGCAAAGCATTTGGCGAAAACCGCCCGTTTTTTCAACATCATCAGCCAGTTCAGCCCGCATTGCATGGATTCCATCAGCAGGAATTCAAAGTGCTTGCGGTCCGCATGCACGGGTACGCCCCACTCTGCATCGTGATAGGCCTCTAATAGATCCCCGTCGCAGCACCAGCTGCACCTCGCCTTGTTCTCCATCCTGTCGTCTCCTCTCCCGTGCTCGGCGCAGCAGCGCCCATAGCGCGTCCAGCCATCTTCGTGTTTCTATTTTACCATTCCCCGTCCCGGCGCGCAACGAAAAAAGGCAGGGCCTTGCCCTGCCGCAGACTGTCGACAAACCTATCGAAGTCAGACAAACCAAAAGCCGTCTGCAAGACTGTAATCGTATCCGCCGGCTTTGCCGGCGGGGCGGGGATTTTTCCTCCGCAAAATGCCATTTTGCGGAGGAAAAAGTCACCCGTAAACTCGACAAA
>JAEYAR010000158.1 GCA_023404715.1 Bacillota bacterium
TTTGTCGAGTTTACGGGTGACTTTTTCCTCCGCAAAATGGCATTTTGCGGAGGAAAAATCCCCGCCCCGCCGGCAAAGCCGGCGGATACGATTACAGTCTTGCAGACGGCTTTTGGTTTGTCTGACTCCGATAGGTTTGTCGACAGTCTGAGATGACCTCAGCTAGATGACCTCAGCTATGTAAGGTCATCTTCTCTTTTTTTATGCGTCTGCGGGGCTTTTCTATATTTTTATCTGCCCTCAATCGGAATCCAACCTTTCGCCATGCACGAGCACGCGACCGCCGTCGGGGCAGCGATAATCAAACTGGGGCGAACGCGACGGACCATAATCCAGATCGCCTCCGTTTAAAAGCGCGTAGACCATCGGATACATGCCTTGCCATAGCTCATGGCACAGGGGCGGACAGAGATCCTCTACGACGAACTGATCCCCGGCTTTGCAGTATCCGCCCCGGCAACGGCTTTGGACGACCGTCAAAATGACCTTTGCCATCGCTATCACTCCTTTCGTTTAGGGCGCGCTGGGCAACGGTTTTGCGCCCAGCGTATGAATGCGCCCGATAATGAAGGACGAAAGCGTGACCGTGACAAGCGAGCACAGAATTTTCATTACCGGGATATAGGAGAGCGAGAGCATCAGCACGACGAAGTCCGTCGCAAAGTACGCTTTGGCGATGGGTAGCTTCGTAAGCTTCACGATGATCAGCGCCAAGGCATCGTCCCCGCCGGAGGCGCCGCCCGCACGCACGACGAGACCGACGCCCACGCCGACAAACAGACCGCCGAGCAGCGCGGCGAACAAGGGCATATCTGCGAGCGAGGGCAAAACGGGCCCCCAATACTCAAAAAGATTGTAAAAAAATGAAAAGCCACAACTGGCGACGACCGCATTTTTCAGGAATGCCTTGCCTAGCAGGCGAAAGCCTACGGCGTAGCACGTCATGTCCATGAGGAAGCCGCTAATACCGGGGGATATTTTCAACCAATGCTGCAAAAGGAGCGTCATGCCGAGCACGCCGCCCTCTGTGATCTGGCTTTGGCTGTGCACGTTAAAGAGGCCGAAGGCTAGGACGCATGCGCCCAGCAGAAGAGAGCCGTAATGGAGGATAGCCTGTCTGCGGCGGCCGATGAAGGAATGCAAAGGGGATTCTCCTTTCCTTGGGTTTATTTAAACCGTTGACAGAAAGAAGTATAAAGGATATAGTAACTATATTGTCAAGCGTTTTAGGAGGAAAAAGCATTGCATACGCGTTTTACCGTCGGGGAAGTGGCGAAGCTGAGCGGGCTGAGCAAGCAAACGCTGATTTTTTACGACCGCGAGGGCGTATTTTCCCCGCGCCATGTCGACCCCGTAAACGGGTACCGATATTACATGGCGGAACAGCTAGAAGTGCTGGACAGCATCTTGATGCTCAAGGAGATGGGGCTTTCGCTGGAGGAAATCCGCCTCTTCATGCGCAATCGAAGCGACCGAAAGGCAATCGAGCTGATGACGGCGCAACGTGTACGCATAAGGAATAAAATCAAGCGCCTTGAGCGGGTGGCGCAAAAGCTCGAACGCAAGATCGGCACCCTGAAGGCTTTTTATGCGGATCAAAAGGATGCGGTCGTGCTCGAAGAGACGGAGGAAGACTTTCTTGCGATAGAGCCGGTCGATCCACCCGGCGGGCTCGCGGAGCAGGACGTAGCGCTCAAGCGGCTGCTGCGTCGGGCAAAAGATGAAAACTACCCTTATTATTACCAGCTCGGCACCATGGTAACGGCGCAGAATCTGCTAAGCGGCGCTTTCCTGCAAGCTCAATTCGCTTTTCTACCGCTTGAGGAGCGGATGACGGGATGCGTACTGCGGCCGTCGGGGTTGGCTGCGCGCGCTTATCATACCGGCACATACGAACAGACGGGGCAGACCTATAAGCGGATGCTGAAAGAGATTTCGCGCCTGGGAAAGAGCCCCGTAGGCTATTCCTATGAGTACTGCGTGCTGGACAGCCTGACAAACCAACAAAGCGACGATTATGTGACCGAAATCCTGATCCCGGTGAAGTGATCTATTCGTTCCAATCGTCATCCTCCTGTGCCGCTTCATCGGCGCGGGCGAGGGCTTGCTTAGCGGTATCCCAACCGTATCCGCGACGGACAAGCGCGGCGAGCACTTTGCGCCGCACGTCGCGCGCGTCCTTCCCGCTCGTGCGTCCCAGCAGCTTGGCGCACAGCTCCGTCGCCTGCCGGAGCTGCTCTTCCTCGTCCACCTGCGAAAGCGCGGCGTCCACGTGCTCGCGCGAAACGCCCTTGCGCATCAGCTCCTGCGCAATGCGCCGCTTGCCGAGCGAGCGTTCCTGACGGGCCTGCGTCCATAAATCCGCAAACTGCGCGTCGTTGATAAACCCCTCGTGCGCAAGGCGCGCCATCACGCAGGCGATCGAGCGCTCGGAATAGCCACATTGGCGCAGCCTTGTCTCCATCTCGCGTTCCGTGCGGGGCCGCGCAGCCAGGTATTCGACGGCGCGGTTTAGCGCATGCTGCGGCTCGCGCCCGCTCAACCAATCCTGATACGCGTGCAGATCGAGCTCCGTATGGACCTGAAGCGGCCTTTCTCTATACAGGCTGGCGGGAATGCGCAGCGCGGGCTCGTCCTCGATCTCGACGAGGACGATTCCCCGCCTTTTCTGAATGGAGGTAATTCGACCCATGCAGATCACCACTTTCATGTATAAAATGGAACAAAGCGCGCAAGCTATGGACGTAACGGACGAGGCCGGCCGTAAGGCCCAAAACGAGGAGGAATTCATATGCCACAAGCAAACGCACAGCTCACCCAGAAGGACCTGCTGCTCATCGGCGACCAGCTGTCGCACGAGGCGCTCGCAAACAAGAAATTCGAGCATTACGCAACGCAGATCACCGATCCGGCGCTGAAGAGCATGGCGCAGACGATGGCGCAGCACCATAAGCAGCAGTATGACCGCCTGTTCACCTACTTGAACAGCCAGAATTAAGGGAGGGATACCGATGAGCCAGCAGAATATGCCGTATTTCGGCGCAGACCAGCAGCAAAACCAACAGGCCGCTCAGCAGCAGGCAGGCCAGCAAAACCAGCAAAACCAGCAAGCCATGCAGCAGCAGGCGGGCCAGCAGCAGGCGACCCTGACGGAGAAGGACATGGTGGAGGATCTCCTCGGCTGCCATAAGGCGCTCGCAAACAGCTACAGCGTCCTCATCCTGGAGGCGAGCTGCCCGGCGCTGCGCAACATCCTGATGGAGAACTGGCAGCAGACGGTAACGGATCAGTACACGATCTTCGACCAGATGCGCACGCGCGGCTGGTACCAGATGCCGCAGGCGCAGCAGCAGGAGATCACGACCTCAAAGCAACAGTTCGCGCAGATGCTCACGCAGCTGCAATAACCGCAAACACCGGCCGGGCAAAGCGCCATGGCCGGCATTTTTTTATTCCTGCTGCAAGGAGGTCAGTGCCCGTGACGGGCGAGCAGATCCTGCTTGAGATCGTACAGCTTTTGAGAAAGGTCAACCTTATAGCGCTGCGGGCGGTGCAGGCGCTTGTACTCGCTCCAGAAGGTATCGAGCTCTTCCTTGGCGTAGGCGGCGATCTGGTGTAGGCCGGGGGAGCGATAGACCTGCTCGCCGCGCCTGAAGATGGGGACGAGAAGTGGGCGCAGCGTGTAATCCGTCAGCGTCATGCGTTTCCAGGTGTTTTCTGGGTCAAAGATCGTCAATGGCGCCTGTTCGTCGTAAACTTCGTCGTCCAGCGCGATCAGGTCGGCCAACGCGTGTCGATCGGCCTTAGAGTAGATGCGAAGCACCTTCTTTTTGCCAGGATTCGTTATTTTGGCGGGGTTCTCAGAAATCTTGATGCGCGGCACCATTTCGCCGCCCACCTCCTCGGCCGAAAGCTTATAGACGCCGCCCAGCGCGGGGTTGTTCTGGCTGGTGATCATGCGGGTGCCGACGCCCCATACGTCGATGGCCGCCCCCTGCGCCTTGAGATCCCAGATGACCTCTTCGTCCAAATCGCCGGAGGCGAAGATGCGCGCCTTGGGGAAGCCGGCCTGGTCGAGCATCCTACGGGCTGTCCGGCTGAGGTAGGCGAGGTCGCCGCTGTCGAGCCGAATGCCGCTGGGCTCATAGCCGCGCGCGCGCAGCTCCTCAAACACGATGATCGCGTTGGGCACACCGCTTTTGAGCGTATCGTAGGTGTCGACGAGCAGCAGGCAGTCTTGTGGGAAGATCTCGGCGTACGCGCGGAAAGCGTCGAGCTCGGAGGGGAAGCTCATCACCCAGCTATGCGCATGCGTGCCGCGCACGGGGATGTCGTACATCTGGCCGGTGAGCACGTTGCTGGTCGCCACGCACCCGCCGATGATCGAGGCGCGCGCACCGTAGATGCCCGCATCCGGCCCCTGCGCGCGGCGCAGGCCGAACTCGAGCACGCCGTCGCCCTGGGCGGCCTGCACGACCCGGCTCGCCTTGGTGGCGATCAGCGTCTGATGGTTGATGATGTTGAGCAGCGCCGTCTCGACGAGCTGCGCCTCGATCATCGGGGCGCAGACGCGCACGATGGGTTCGGTGGGGAAGACGATGGTGCCCTCCGGCATGGCGTCGATGTCGCCCGTGAAGCGAAAATCCGCCAGCAGCTGCAAAAAACCTTCGTCAAACGTATGGAGGCTACGCAGGTAATCGATGTCCTCGGGCGAAAAATGCAAATCTTGCACGTACTCGATCGCCTGCTCAAGCCCCGCGACGACGGCATGGGCGGTCTCGTCACCCTGCTTGCGGTAAAAGAGATCGAAGACGGCGGTGTTTTGCGCCATGCCGTAGCGCCAATAACCGTTCATCATCGTAAGCTCGTACAGGTCCGTCATCATCGTTAAATTTCGCATGGTGTATTCCTCTTTTTATCTCATATTTGTTTGGGCCGGCGCGCGATGCGCGCTCCTACATGTGCTCTGAAGCATGATTCGCGTTAAGCCGATGGCATGGGTCTACGCGCCGGCGCGCGCGGGGGCTTGCTTGCGGAAGGGGTAGAGCAGGATACCGCTGGCGATCATATGCAGCATGCAGGCGATCTGCCGCCAGGAAACGAAGAGCTGGTTGTTTAAATCGGCGCGACCCAAGCCGAAGAGGAGCACGCCGAGCGTGAAAGCGGACGCGATGCCGATGGGAACGACGTTTTTCAGCTTGCGCCGCCGCTCTTGCAGAAAGCATAGGGCGAGCGAGGCGATCTCGCAGGCCAGCAGCGCCAGCATGAGCAGCTGGGCGGCGGAGAAGAGATTGGCGTAAGCGCCGCGCTCAAACTCGCCGATGAAGCAGCCGGCCAGCGCGAGCACGGTGGAGGCGACGGGCAGGATATAAAAAGGCTGCCCCTTTCGCTTGAGCCGCAAGAAGAAGAGGACCACGACCGCCACGCACGCCAGTGCGCTAAGGATCTGCGACACGCGGACGAACTCGTTGATGAACGTCAGGCTGTCCTCGCGCAGGCCCTCGATGACGGTACGGCCCGCGCAGTAAAAGAGCAGGTAGAACCGGAAGACGTCGCCCTTCCTGCGCGTATAGCGGCGCAGACCCATGAGCAGGGCGAAGACGAGCAGATCCCAGCAAAACTCGTAGAAAAAGGTCGCCATATGCCAGTACCACAC
>JAEYAR010000161.1 GCA_023404715.1 Bacillota bacterium
GAGCAGATTCAGATAGATTTCAATATGTTCCCGGCTATAAACCACGATCTTATCCACGATATTGCGGTAAAAAATATCGTCCTGCTGTTCTCCCAGCGCCAGCGCCCGGATTGTGGCCGCTATGTCCTGAATCATTTCCTCCTGATTGTCGGTCAGCTCCTTTTGGTGATTGACGTCCTTTATTCTTTCCTCCAAAACCGCTTTTTCCTTTTCGTAACGCTCCACTATGCGGCGGTATTCGTCCTTGGTAATGTCCTTGCTTAAATAGAGGTCAAGTAGCTTTTCCTTTTTCTCGGAAACGGCCTCTATTCGCCGCTCTAATTTGGGCAGCTCGTTTTCTCCGGCGTCCCCGGCAGATAAAACCATCTTGACGATCTCGACTAAATCTTGTATCAGACGTTCCTTGTTTTGACGCAGGTGCTTTACAACCATTTGAATCATCAGCATAAAGTCCTCGTCGCGGATTTGCTGATTGACGGAACAACCGATTGCATTTCCCACCTTGTCGATTTTGGGTATGCCATGCTGGGCGGCCTCGTAACAGCGCCACGCCTTGTACTGGCTACCGTCCTGCCGCTTCTTGGCCCGCGATACAAACCGGGAACCGCAGCAGCCACAGACGATTTTACCGGACAGGCAATAACGGTTGCTATGCTTCGCCTTTTGTTCCGGCGACGGGGAACGGCGTTCCAGCTCCCTTTGCGTCCGCTCGAATATTTCACGGCTGATAATCGGTTCATGGTGATCGCGTAGCACGACTAATTCTTCCTCGCCCCGGTTATTCTTCTTGTCATGGCTTAGATAGTCCGGGGTGTAGGTTTTTTTCTGAATCAGGTCGCCGCAATATTTTTCGTTCCGCAGGGCGCGGAGTATCACGACGTTCGACCACTCTTTCATGCGGGTAGTGGTTTCAATTCCCGCCTCCCGCAGTTCGCGGGCGATCGTATAGGTTCCTTTACCCTCCTCTAAAAACTTGTGGAAGATCAGCCGTACGATTTCGGCCCCGGCTTCATTGATGAACAGCTTGCCGCCTCGCACGTCGTAGCCCAACATATCGCGACCAAAGACGACGCCTTGTTCCATGCGCCGTTTCTGGCCCCACTTGACACGCTCGGAAGTCTTGCGGCTCTCTTCTTGGGCAATCGATGCCATGATGGTCAGGCGTAGCTCGGCGTCGGGGTCTTTGGTGTTGATGTTGTCGTTCATGAACAGGACGTAGACATTAAGCTTTTTCAGTTCGCGTGTGTATTGCAGGGTATCTACCGTATTGCGGGCGAACCGGCTTACCTCCTTGGTGATAATCAGGTCGATCTTGCCAGCCTTGGCCGCTGCAATCATACGGTTAAATTCTTTCCGCTTCTTTGTGTTTGTGCCGGAAATGCCCTCGTCAGGATAAATTTTTACCAGCTCCCAATCCGGGTTACGCTCGATGTACTCCCGGAAATACCTCTGTTGGCTTTCAAATGAATTGGCTTGGTCGTTCTTGTCTGTGGAAACACGACAATATGCCGCCACGCGTAACATGAAATCAGCTCCTCGCGACTTCTTACAAAATCATTTCTAGAGATTGTCTTCATTTTATTTTTTCCCGCAACATGGCAAAGGTGCGGAGATCACGAAGGCGAGCGAGCGGCATACCTCTTAACGACCTTGTCCATACAAGCTTCAAATTGGATTTGAGTCAGCTTCTGGTTTTTCAAAAGAGAGAGAAGAATCGCCCGTTGGAAGTTCAGCGTGAAATCCTTACTATGCATCATGGCAGCATCCAGCGGATCATATACCTCCGTCTTCATCGTCAACACCTCCGCTGCAAGCTTATTCAGGCTGGCTTGTACGATATTTCGGTTTTAATATTTATACCCTCAGCGAATGAACCCCAAGTAACCCCATAAGCGTAAAGGTCTCCTTCATAGCATGCGTATCCCATCACACACGAAAATTAGTTATTTGGCATGTTGCCACCCCAAAAACCGTTCTACATCAACATATTCGTCTATTATATATAGCATTTCAAATGCATAACCCAAGCAATCCTTGTAACTAATTGTATTACTCTACATTGCTTTTTTCATTTATCGAGTTATGAAATGTTGGCAATTACATTTTAAAGTTACGAATGGTCATTTAATCTGATTACGCTCGCCAAAAAAGTCTAAATGTCAGCAGTTTCATGTCATTTATTGACTCGCCACGAGATATTATGCCACAAATCGGAATAAAAAGAAGTTTATCGACTATGATGATAGCACCAACCACAAAGGAGAGTGCTATTGCATATGAAAAACCCCTATGCTGCCGCAACGTCGTTAGGCGGAAACACGGCGAGGTATGGTTACCTCTTTCTCGCCACCGCCTCGGAAATCATCGCACAATATGGAAAACTTCCTCGAAAAGAACTTTTCGAAAAGGTCTATTCGCCGGTTGCAGCCATTCATGACTCTTACCCGGAGCGCATTGCCAGGGAGATCGCACGTGCCGTCGATGAAATATGGGATCATGGCGACCGCGAGATGCTCGAAGAAGTCCTCGGCCATAAGGCGATATCAAAACCCATGCCGGCGGAGGTCATGCAAGCGCTAGCCAACTATATCTCTGAAGGTGAAAAAATCATTTTATAACGTCGCATCGGGTTTGGAAGGCAAAGCGCCGTGCATGGACATGTATGCCAGGGACTCCCAGAATCTGTTATGACTGCGGCACGAAGGTTCTACACTGCGCAAACAGCAGTAAAAATCGCCCTTCCCCGCGACGCGGGGAGGACGTATCTCGCTCCCTTATCATTACAACTTTATAATCAATTTTTGATTTCTCTATCCAGCTTTGCTACGATGTCACAAATGGCCAGGATGGCATCCTTGCCCAATGGACTACAGCCGTGTAGGAGATCCTCGACCAGCGCTGTCTCCTCAGTAGGATGATCGACAAAATCACGAACTGAGTAAGTCCCTGCAAAAAAGGTTTCGATTCGGGTCGATGTCAACTCGCTGATCTGCTGCAGCCGCTCTAGGTTGGGACGAACCGTGCCGTGTTCCAGCTTGCGATAATAATCCACAGAGATGTCCATCTGACCGGATAGCGCTTCCTGCGTTAATCCAGCATTCGTTCGAGCCCGCTTGATGTTCAACCCCAGTTTTTTATAATCCAACACGACCGACGCCTCCATAATATAGGGGAAGTAGATCTTATAAATCAAACATAAAAAGCCCGGAAAACGTCAATTTTCCGGGCTTTTCGTCTGGCGGAGAAGCCGGGATTTGAACCCGGGCTGCGCTTTCGCACACTACTCCCTTAGCAGGGGAGCCCCTTCGGCCTCTTGGGTACTTCTCCATGTCAAAAGCACGTATGCGATTTTCGGAAATGGCGGAGAGAGAGGGATTCGAACCCCCGGTACATTGCTGTATCACTGGTTTTCAAGACCAGCGCCTTAAACCGCTCGGCCATCTCTCCATAAGAATTGGAACCAGCGAAAGATATTATACCCGTTTTTTTGCCGGCTGTCAATGCCGATCTGAAAAACCCTTTAAATTTTCGCCGATCGCGCACGCCCTGTGTCATTTGCGACCGTACATCGTAGGATATTGCAGGCCCTTATGAGGTCAAATGAACGTTTGGAGGGATACGCCATGCAACCCATTGTGAACGACGTGCATTACAGGGAGGGGTATCAGGACCCCTCGCCGTACCCGGAAATCGAGGTATTGCATCCAGATCCCTGCGCAGCACATCTCTTGATGGAGGACTATGCGGGCGGGACTAGCGAGTTCACCGCCGTCCATCAATACCTGTACCACCATACGACCTTGAGTTCGTATCCGGACGTAGCGGAACTGCTGGAGAAGACCGCCGTTGTCGAGATGATGCACATGGAAAAGCTGGCCCAGATGATCGTGTTGCTCGGCGAAAAGCCGGTTTACGGGAGCCCAGATCCCTGGTGCGCCGATCAGGTCGCCTACGGGGAGACGCTGTGCGAACGCCTGCACATGGACCTCGCCTCGGAATACGCGGCGATCCGGCAATATCAGGCACACATCGAACAGATCTCCGACCCGAACGTGAAGGCTCTTCTCGCGCGGATCATCAAGGACGAGCAGGTGCACGTGAGGCTGTTTCAGGAGGCGATCGCGCGTCATTTCTGTTGAGCACAGATCATTTTTCGCCGTCCTTTGCCGCCGGGCGAAGGACGGCGTTTTTTCCGCATTCTGCCTGGTACAATTCCTCCACATCCCGGAAGAAAGTTGGAAGCCCCCACGTTATATGATTGAGCATATGAAAGGGGGCCTCATGTCATGAAAAATCCTCTTTTACAAAAGCGATTTATGTGCGTGCTTATCTGCCTTATCTTAATCGGCATATCCGGCGCAACGCTCGCGGAGTGTGAGCACAGCAGCGAAGACATCCAGCAGTATACCGACCCGGAGACAACCATAATCAGCCCGACCGAGCATTGGTGTAATGTTTGTCAGATGCGCCTTCCACATGTCTACGAGGACGGTGTCTGCAAGCTGTGCGGCTATGCGTGCCAGCATACAGCTATGGTCAATCATGGCGATTACCATGCCTGTCCTTGTGGATCGGTTGCAGGGCAACACCAATACCTGCCCTATATACCAGATTCCAGCGTGCATGCCTGCATCTGTGGAAAGACGCAATCGCATGCTTGGGATGGCGGCGCCATTACCCAAGAGCCCACCTGCACCACGGACGGCGTCAAGACATTCACCTGTACCGTCTGCCATGAGACGAAGACCGAACCCGTCCGCGAATCGGGCCAGCATACCTGGGATGCAGGCAACGTCGATCCTCAGCCCACCTGCACCACCGACGGCGTCAAGACATTCACCTGCACCGTCTGCCAAGAGACGATGACCGAACCCGTCCGCGCTGCGGGCCAGCATGTTTGGAATGGCGGCGTCGTCGATCCTGAGCCAACTTGTATCACGGACGGCGTCAAAACATTCACCTGCACCGTCTGTCAAGAGACGATGACCGAGCCCGTACGCGCTGCAGGCCAGCATGCTTGGAATGGCGGCGTCGTCGATCCTGAGCCAACTTGTATCACGGACGGCGTCAAAACATTCACCTGCACCGTCTGTCAAGAGACCATGACCGAACCCGTCCGCGCTGCGGGCCAGCATACCTGGAACGCAGGCGTCGTCGATCCTCAGCCCACCTGCACTACGGACGGCGTCAAAACCTTCACCTGCACCGCCTGCGGTGAAATACTGACCGAACCCGTCCGCGCCTCCGGGCACCAGAGCGACGGCGGCACGATCACCCAGCAGCCCACCTGCACCGCCGAGGGCAGCAAGACGTTCCGCTGCAAGGTCTGCGGCGCGGACATCCGCACCGAGCCGATCCCTGCGACCGGTCATCAAAGCGACGGCGGCACGATTACCCTACAGCCCACCTGCGGCACGGAGGGGCTCAAGGTCTACCGCTGCAAGGTGTGCGGTGCAGAGCTTAGCAGCGAAAAGCTCCCCGCCACGGGCAACCACGCCTGGAACGGCGGCGTCATCACAGCGAACCCCACCTGCGAACAAACCGGCGTAAAGACGTTCTCCTGCACGATCTGCGGCAAGACGATGACGGAGACAATCCCCGCGCTCGGGCATAAATGGGATGCTGGCGTCGTGACGCGCTGGCCCACCTGCTCGGCCGCCGGAACGCGCCTCTATACCTGCTCGACCTGCCACGCTACGCGCGAGGAGTCTATTCCCACCATCTCCCATAAATGGACGGGGCGCGTGATCGTGGATGCGACCTGCACGGAGGATGGCTACACCACCGACTATTGCTCGGTCTGCGGCGCGTGGCGCGAATACGACGAGACCGATGCGTTGGGCCACGACTACGCGGATTGGCGCCTGACGCGCATGCCCACGACGACCACGACGGGCCTCTGGTCCCGCGCGTGCAACTATTGCGACTATGAGCAGACGGCGGCCGCCGCGAAGCTGCAGGCCTATACCGCGCCGTCCGACCTCGCCCTCGACATGACGGGTGCGAACACCCCAGCGTTCGGCATCGTGCTCAACACGCCTGCCGCCCCGCTCCCCGGCGATAGCGGCGTCTTCACGCTGATCTTTGACCTTTCCGGCACACGCTGGCGCGACGCGGACGTGTCGCTTGGCGGTTACGGCGCGCTGGCAGGCGAGAATGTATTCGTCCGGAGCGCCTGGATCGACGAAAAGCGCCCCTCCCGCCTCAACGTTGAAATCGGGCATATGAACGTCGATGGCGGCATTGGCCAGATAACGCTCTCGCTGCATCCGCAAAAGAACGCCCGCGCGAGCGTTACGCTGGTCAACGGAGACGTCCGCACCAAGCTGGGCTCCATCCGCCTGGCTGCGGCAGACGACACCGTCTCCGCTGCGCCGACGGAGCGTTCCTGGGCGCCTAGCGCCCTGCCAGCCAGCACGCAGACGGCCTATCTGACGCTCGGTAGCGCGGTGCTCACGGGCGACGACGGCGCTGTTTACGTGACCGGCACGCCGCCCTATCTCGATACGGCCACCGGCCAGCTCATGGTCGCGCCCACCGATCTGGGCCATCTCGACGTAGCCTACGACCTGTTTAGCGACGGCTACAGCCTGCGCGTGAAGAACGGCGACGCGCTGGCGGTATTCACAGCGCTCTCCGGCACGGCGGTTCTCGACGGGCAGACCTATACGCTTTCGGCAGCGCCCGTGATCAAGAACGGCAAGCTCTTCGTCGCGGCGAGCGACCTAACGCGCCTGCTGGGCATGCAGCTGCAGTCCGGCCCGGCAACCGACCCGCAGAGCGTCGCCTTCAGCGAGGACGCCTATACCCTCCGCATTGGCGAGACGGCAACCCCGCTGTTGCTGCCCGGCATTCCCTCCGCGGGCTTTGACTGGACGCTCCAGCTCGCATCAGGCCAGCCGCAGGGCGTAGTGCTGATAAACGGCAAACAGGTAACCGCCTTGGGCGCCGGCGCCGTCACGCTACAGGCCAGTTCGACCACCGGCGGCCGTACGGCGCGCGTGCAGCTGACCGTTTCGGGCTATGCGCCGGGCGTCTCCACCTACCGCGTCACCTCCGGCACAGTCAACGTGCGTGCGGGCGCGGGCACGAACTACGCCAAGCTGGATACCCTGCGCCGCGGCGAAGAGGTCACGGTGCTCGGCAGGACCGGCAATTGGGCGCGCATCGCTTACGGCGGCGCGCAGGCGTTCGTCTCTCTTTCCTACCTGCAGGAGATCAAGTAAACTATCGATATCAACCTGCGAGCGGCAGAGCCAGCATGGGCTCTGCCGCTCTTTCTTTTTATCACCTATCACTGTACCCCTTGCTTCAGCCGCTGGCACAGCGCGCTGTAGCGTCTGGAGATATAGGCGTTCTCCACCAGCGTGCGGATCGCGTTCTCCCGGCCTACGAGCATGACCATGCGCCGCGCACGCGTGACTGCGGTGTAGAACAGATTGCGCGTGAGCAGCATCGGCGGCCCCCCGACCACCGGAAGCACGACCACCGGGAATTCGCTGCCCTGACTCTTGTGCACCGATACGCAATAGGCGAGCTCCAGGTCGTCCGCCTGTTCCCCTTCATACTCGGCGACGCGGTCATCTTCAAAGCAAACCGTAACCGTGCGCGACTCCGGATCGATCGCCTGTACGAAGCCCATATCGCCGTTGAAGACGCCCTGCCCGTTTTCCCAGCCGAAAGCGCCCTCGCGCTTCCACTCGAGCTGATAATTGTTGCGCGTCTGCATCACCTTGTCGCCTTCCCGCAGCACCATGTCGCCCATCAGGCGCTCGTGCCTGCCCGGGCGAGGCGGGTTAAAGCAGGCCTGCAGCAGCGCGTTGAGCGCATACACCCCGCATTCGCCCTTCTTCGTCGGCGAAAGCACCTGAATCTGGCGCACCGGATCCACCTTGAGAAAACCCGGTATGCGCCGCGCGCAGAGCTCGACGACCGTCCGCGCCGCGCCGGAGGGCGATTCCTGACGCTCGAAGAAGAAATCGCTGCCCTTGACGTTCAAGCGCGGCATTTCCCCGTGGTTGATGCGGTGGGCGTTGACGACGATCATGCTCTGCTCGTCCTGGCGAAAGATTTCCGTCAGGCGAACGGAGGGCACGACGCCGCTTTCCAGGATATCCGACAGCACGTTGCCCGCCCCGACGCTCGGCAGCTGGTCCGCATCGCCGACCATGATGAGGCGCGTGCCCGGCAAGAGCGCGCGCAGCAGCGAGCGCATCAGAAAAATATCCACCATGGACATCTCGTCCACGATCAGGGTATCAAACTCCAGCGGATTGTCCGCCCCGCGCGAAAAGCTGCCCTCGTCCCCGCCGTATTCGAGCAGGCGATGAATCGTCTTGGCCTCCACGCCCGTCGCCTCGGTCATGCGTTTGGCTGCGCGCCCCGTCGGCGCGGCGAGCGCCACCTCGCCCTCCACGCGCAGCAGGCGGATGATACAGTTGATGATCGTCGTCTTCCCTGTACCCGGCCCGCCGGTGATCACCGTCATGCCGCTTTTAACCGCGGTCTCGATCGCCGTGCGCTGCTGGCTGTGGAAGGCGATGCCCTCGATGCGCTCCAGCTCCTCAATCTGGCTTTGAACGTCCTCGAACCCGCCGGACGGCATGGCCGACAGCAGCTCGTGCAGGCGCCTGGCCACCTCGCCCTCCGCGCTGTAATAAGCGGGCAGGTACACCGCGACGACCGGTTCCCCCTCCTGCTCGATCTCGCGCGCGACGAGGTTATGGCCAAGGATCAGCGAATCGATCGCGTTGTCCAGCAGTTCGGGCCCGACCTCCAGCAGCTTCGCCGCGCGCTGCAGCAGCACCGGACGCGGAAGGTAGGTATGCCCGCTGCCCGCGCCCGCATCCTCCAGCGCGTACTTGACGCCCGCGCAAAGGCGGTAATCGCTTTCCTTTTCCACCCCCAACGAAAAAGCGATGCGGTCGGCCGTCTTGAAGCCGATGCCGGGGACGTCTTCCACCAAGCGGTAAGGATTTCCCCGGATGACGTCCTGCACGCGCTCCCCGTATACCTTGAAGATCTTGACCGCGAGCGACGGGCTGACGCCGTATGTCTGTAAAAAGACCATCGCATCGCGCTGCTGGGCCTGCTCCTGATAGCTCTGCGCGATCATGGCCGCGCGCTTCTTGCCGATGCCCGGCAGCTCCTGCAGGCGCTCGGGCGCGCAGGCGAGCACGTCGAGCGTATCCTTGCCAAAGCGCTGCACGAGCTGTTTGGCGGTCGCCGGGCCGATGCCGTGCACCAGCCCCGAGGCGAGATACTTTTCGATGCCGCTAAGGGTGGTGGGCTTGACGACCTCGCACGCGGCGATCTTTATCTGCTTTCCGTAGACGGGATGCTCCATCCACTCCCCGTGAATCAGCAGGTGCTCGCCCGAGCCGAGCGCAGGCAGCACGCCCACAGCAGACGTGCGCGCCTTGCCTACGCGCACCTGCAGGACGCTGTAACCGTTCTCTTCGTTACGAAAGACGGTCTCCTCCACGACGGCCTCGAAGTCCTCCACCCGCGATCCCTCCCAAAGAAAAGCGCCGCTTCCCATGCCAAAAGAAGCGGCTCTTCCCGCAATAAAACCATTATAGCAGAGCGGGCGGCGCTTCGCAACCGCGCCGCCCTGCAGCGGATGAAAAAGGCCTGCTTAACCTGGCCAAATCGTGGCGACCGCGTGCGCACTGATGCCCAGCCCTTCGCCTTCAAAGCCCAGGCGCTCCGTCGTCGTCGCCTTGACGTTCACGTTCTCCACCTCAAGGCCGAGCGCCTGCGCGACGCGCGCGCGCATCGCCGGGATGAAATCCTTGAGCCGCGGCTGCTGGGCAATGATCGTCACGTCCACATTGCCGGTCCGGTATCCTTTTTGCCCTAACAGCCCTACGACGCTGCGCAGGAGCGCGATGGAGTCCGCGCCCGCATAGACCGGATCGGTATCCGGAAAGTGGCGGCCGATATCGCCCAACGCCGCCGCGCCCAGCAGGGCGTCCATCAGCGCATGCACGGCCACATCCGCGTCGCTATGGCCGAGCAGCCCGCGCTCGTAGGGCACCTCCACCCCGCAGAGGATGAGCCGCCTGCCCTCGACGAGACGGTGCACGTCGTAACCTTGACCGATCCGCACCGCGAGCGGGGCCTCCCCCCGCCGCCTGAGAATCGCCTCTGCCACCTGCATGTCCTCCGGCGTCGTCAGCTTGATGTTTTCCATGTCCCCTTCCACCAGGTACACCGCCTTTCCCATCGCCTCCAGCAGCGCGGCGTCGTCCGTCGCCCGCAGCCCCTGCGCCCGCGCCCAGGCGTGCGCGCCGCAGATATCGCTCCGCTTGAACGCCTGCGGCGTCTGCACCGCGCGCAGCTGCGCGCGCGGGGGCGTCACCAGCACGCGCCCGTCTTCGTCCGCGCGCTTCACCGTATCCTTGAGGGCCACGGCCGCCACGCCGCTGCCCAGGCGCTGCGCGCTGCGAATCGTACGGACGATCACATCCTGCGTCACAAAAGGGCGCGCGCCATCGTGGATGAGCACGATGTCGCCCACCGCCTTTTCAAGGCCGCACAGGACGGAGGCCTGCCTGTCTTCCCCGCCCTGCGTCACAAAGGCGACGCGCCCCAAAAGCCCGTAGGCCTTGAGCTGGCTCTCCGCCTGCGCGACGTCGGCCGCCGCAACGACGACGCCGACGCGCCCGATCTCGCCGCACCCTAAAAAAGCACGCAGCGTGCGCACGAGCACCGGCACGCCGAGCAGTGAACAGAGCACCTTGTTGCAGCCAAGGCCCATGCGGGCGCCCTTGCCCGCCGCGACGATGATGGCTTCATTCATAGCGCTCACTCCGAAAGAATTTTGTACATGCCGCCCGCTTCCGCCTTCAGGGCGCGCTCGCTGATGGCGAGCACTTCATAACGCCCCAGCTTGTCGCCGAAGCGCACCTCCAGCACATCCCCCACCTTGACCTCGGAGGAGGGCTTTGCGGGCTTGCCGTTGATGGTCACGCGTCCGCCATCCCCCGCCTCCTTGGCGACGGAGCGGCGCTTGATGATGCGAGAAACCTTTAAGAATTTGTCCAAGCGCATAATGCTACCTCCCATCGAAAAAAGGGGGCCGCCTTTCAGGCAGCCCCTGCCGGTCGCCCGGCCAAACGGTTTTGTTTACGCGTCGACGATATCCTTGAGCGCCTTGCCGGCCTTGAAGACCGGCGCCTTGGACGCCGCGATCTCGATCTCTTCGCCCGTGCGGGGATTGCGCGCCTTGCGGGCCGGGCGGTCTTTCACCTCAAAGGTGCCAAAACCGACGATCGCGACCTTCTCGCCGTCCTTCAGGGTTTCGCCGACCACATCGATCAGCGCAGCAACAGCCGTCTCCGCATCCTTGCGGGTCATGCCGGCCTTCGCCGCAACGGCCGCGCACAGTTCCGTCTTATTCATACAACAAAATCCTCCTTAAAATACGACTTATCGATTCTAGGTTTAGGGTTCGAGAGCAAACGTTACTATATTCTCCGAAATTTCAGAAAACCCTTCCATATGCTTTGCTTTTTTCGCGTAAATATTTCGTTTTCTCAACAAAATTTGCCTATTTCGTCCTCTTCCTCGCAGGCCTTCATCCAATAGCCGTTTATATCCTCTCCCGCACAGTCGATCAGCGCCCGGCCGTCCGCCGATGCAGCCCGTTCCATGCGCTCAAATCGGGCGACGAAGCGGTCTGTGGCCGCGCCCAGCAACAGCTCCGGCTGCGCCCCCAGGCCGCGCGAAGCCCCGGCGGCCGCGAGCAGCAGCGCCCCTAGCGCCCGGCTTGCGTCCTTCCCCTGTTTCATCGCCTCCTGCGCCGCCTTCGCGTAGCGCTCCGCCTGCTCAATCGCGTTCACGCCACTCATCGGGTCAAAGCCCGCGCTCGCCGCCTTGCGCAGCACCTTGGCCGCGCGCATCAGCGCAGGCAGATACCCCGGCACGTCCCGCAAGCTCTGCGTCAAGGTCTCCTGCCCTTTCTCGCGCCGCTTCACGGCTTCCCATCCCGCATCGCCCGCCGTGTCCGTTCCCGCGCCGCCAAAAAGCCGCTCGTGACGCGAGATCATCTTGGAACAGATCGCCGTCGCTACGTCGCCTAGCGTAAAGTCCGCGTGTTCCGCGGCGATTTGCGCGTGGAACATCACCTGCAGCAGCACGTCGCCCAACTCGTCCGCGATGCGCTCGGAGTCGCCGGAATCGACCGCGTCCACCACCTCATACGCCTCTTCGATCAGGTATTGCCGCAGGCTTTCATGCGTCTGCGCGCGATCCCACGGACAGCCGTCCGCCGCGCGCAGGCGGCGCATGATCTGCTGCAGGTCGCGCACGGTATGCCGTGTGCGCCGCTCATAGGACGCAGGCGGCACGAGCAGGGTGCATGTATGGTCGTATGCCGCCTGCCGGTCCAGCTCGCACAGAGGGATCGCCCGCGCGCGGGCGCAGCCCGCCTCTCCGGGCGGCGACAAAAAGACAATCTGCTCCGCGTCGTACACGTCCATCAGCCAGAGCTTGACCTCGCCGGCCAGCACGCGGCCGTCGATCTCCGTGACCATGAGCGGGCGCTCCGGGTCGGGCTCCAGCTCCCCGACGGAAAGCGCGGCGGCCTGGCACAGGTTCTCCGTCTGCGCGCCTGCGCTCAGGGCCGCCGCCGCGCCGTAGGCGGCGAGCGTCACCCCCGGCAGCACCTCGATCGCGTCCCGATCCCCCACGGCGCGCAGCAGCGCGTACACCGTCTCATCGCTGAGCGGGTCGCTCACGCCGTAGACGATGCGGCCGGACGCCCCGGCGGCCTGGATGAGACGCGCAGCCGCCCGATCGCATAGCTCGTCAAAGTCCTCGCTTTGCTCGTACAGCTCGTCCAACGTTTCAAAGGTCACGCCGCGTCGCGCGAGCTCCGCCGCCGCGCCGTGGCGCGCCGTACGCAGGATGACGCGCTCCCCTGCGGTCAGGGCCTCCAGCGCGCCTAGCGTCAGCAGCTGCGCGCTGCCCGGCCCCAGGGCGACGACCTGTATTGCCTCCATTCATATGCCTCCTCGTATGGTTCGCCCGTTTGATCAGTCGTCCAGATAATCGTCGATGAATCCGCGCCAGCTCGCGCCCGTGGCCTCCTGCATGGTGACGGTGAAGTCCTCGCGCGTAGCGATGCGAAACGCATACTGCTCGATGTACATTCGCAGCGCCTTTAAGAACGCCGCTTCGCCCAGCGCCTCCCGGATGCCGTGCAGCATGCCCGCGCCCTTTTGATAGACGGTCTGCACGTATTCGGCCGCCGACGTAAAGCTCGTGATCGCGCTACCCGCGGTGATGCCGGTGGGGTGCGAGATGCGCAGCGCCGGTTCAATCAATTGCGCATAAAGCGCGTCGAACGCCTGACGCCCGTGCTCCTTGTCGTAGTACATCAGCGTCATGTACTCGCACATCGCCTCGTCCAGCCAGGGCTCTTCAATCTGATCGGAGCCGACGAGGATGCCGAAGTACTGATGCGCCGTTTCATGGGCGACCACGCGCTCGAGCGGTTCCCGGTCCCGGCCCTCGAAGAGCGCGTCGTCCAGCAGGAAGAAGCCCGAATACTCCATACCACCGTAACCGCCCAGATCCTTTTGCGCGAGCGTCAGTGTCGGATACGGATAGGCGGCCAGCATCCCCTCGTACTGCGCAAGCGCCGCGCACGCATATTGAAGCGCCGCCCGGGCGTCCTTTTGGCGCCTGGCATACGCACAGACGAGCACATCCCCCTGCATCTGCTGCACGCAAGCATAGCCTTTGCTCATGGAAAGCGCCATGTCGCGCACGGCGGGCGCCTCGACCGTGATGCGCGCAAGCCCGTCCGCCGTCTCGCTGGCGCGGACCGCGCCGCTCGCCGCGACGGCCCACCCCGCGGGCACGGTGAGATGCAGCGTCCAATTGGCGCAGGCGCTGTAGAACGGATCGCCGATGACGCCGTACTCGTCCAGGCGCCAAACGCCGTCCTCGTATATCGCAGCGATCGGGAATGCGTTGGCGATGCTGACGATGCCGTCCGCCTCGCCGAAGCGGTAGGCCTGCTTCGGGAGGAGGATGTGATAAGTAAGCTCGATCTCCGCCCGTTCGCCCGGGGCCAACGTAGCAGGAACGCGAAGCGCCGCCTCGTCCTCGCCAGCAACGGCCCAGGCCGCATCCTCGCCGTTCACGCGTACCAGGTCCACCCAGATTTCACCTGGATCAAACGCATCCCCGGAAAGCGCGGCGGGGGACGTCCCCTGCCGCTTAAACGCGTTGGGGTATAGATGAAAGTAAATGCTGCCAAGCGAGCCGGTCGTTCGGTTTTGGTATGACACCAGCTGCGTGCAGGTCAACGTCATCGTCTGCTCGTCAAAGACGGCCTCTATTTCATAGGTATCCAGATCCTTTGCTGCGGCCTGCAGCGTCTGTGAAGCCGCGGGCGCCTCCAGGGCCGGAGGCCTTTGCACCATTCCCCGTCCTACCCAGACGCCCGCAACACACCCGGCGACCGCCAGCGCCGCGCACAACAGGATAAGCCCCTTTTTTTGCAATCGATCACCTCGTTCCTGGCCTTATTATACCAGACGCCGGGCCAGCCAAACAGACGATTAATATTTTTCACATTTGCGGGAACAAACCGGCGTTTGATGCGTCTGAAGATATGCAGGGGGAACGAACCCCTGTAAAATGCAAAATTGAATTGAGGAGGTTACCCCTTATGAAAAAGTTTCTTTCCAAGCTCGCCGTCCTGTCCCTGCTTTGCGTCCCCGCCCTCTCACTGGCCACAGACGAGCCCGCAGCGTCCCCGGTTCCGCAAGCCGCGCCGACGTACGACGAGGCCGAAGCGCCCGCGCCGGATACGAGCCTGCACGGCGTCGTCCTCTCCTTCGACGCATTAAACCGCGAATTTCTGATCGTGACCGAGACGAACGGAGAGGTGCTCGTCCGCTATGAAGAAGGCGTGCTGCCCGTGGACAAGCTCTATCCAGGCCTTGAGGTCACGGTCGAGACAAACGGCGTCATGACCATGTCGCTCCCCGGCCAGGTGAACGCGTTGGCCGTGGAGGTCGTCTACACCGAGGGTACGTTTACGGGCTTTGAAGACGGCCGCATGCTCGTCGAGAACGAGAACGGCGCGTTTGCCTTCGTCTTTGGCGAGGACGGCGTGCGCGTCGACGGGCTAGAGCGTCTGCACGAGGGCGCGCGCGTCCAGGTCTTCCACAGCGCCGCCTCTACGCGCTCCCTCCCCCCGCAGAGCGCGGCCACCACGGTTCGGGTTCTGTAAAACGTCCGTGTGGCATCCCGCCTGCGCGGCCCGGCGCAAACGCCGGGCCGCTGCCAAGCGGCTTTAACCGCATATTACCATGCGCTCGAGGCTCTTTTCCACGTCTACGACCAGCAGCATCTTTCCCTCGTGCGCGTACAGCGCCTTGATCTGCCAGCGCTCGCCGGAGACATCCTCTCCCAGGCCCTGCATGCGGCTTTGCTCGTCCACCGTCAGGATGACGGGACGCTCGCGAGTGAGCACGCCGCATTCGTACGCGCCGCAGCGCAGCATCACGGTCATCGTATGCCCGCTCTCCTCGCCGTCCGTGCGGCCGCACAGCCGCCTGAGCGAAACCACCGGGGTGACCTCGCCCATACGGCTACAGACGCCCAAATAATGCGCGGGAAGAAACGGCAAACGGCTGATGCGGGCATCGCGCACGGTCTCGACGACGTACGCAAGCTCGATGCCGTAGAGCACGTCGTCCAGTGGCATACAGAGCAACTGCGTTTCTTGCTTCGCCATTACGCCTGCCCCCTTTCTAGCGCCGCCCGGATGAGGTCCTCGGGGTCCAGCAGCATACAGATGCCGCCGTCGCCCAGGATGCTGGCCCCGGCGATCCCCATGCACTGCTTGAAGCGCGGCCCGAACAACCCGGGCAAAGCCTTGCTCACGACGCTCTGCTTGCCTCGAACACCGTCTACCAGCAGGCAAGCCTCCCGCGTGGCCCCGCGGACGGCGATGACGATCGCGCCCTTCGCATCCGCCGGCGGTAGGCCGTAAAACGCCGCCATCCGGATCAAGGGCAGGCATTTTTCATCCGCAACCCATAGCCCTCGCCCGCCCTGCTCCTTCAGGCATTCGCTCGCGTCGTCATACGCGTAAAACTGTATGGCCTGATAAGCAGGGATGGCGAACACGCAGGGGCCGACGTTCAGCAAAAAGCTGTCGATGAGGGTAAGGCTGAGCGGCATGTGAAGAATGAACCGGGTCCCTTTTTCACGCTCGCTATTCACGCTCAAATGGCCGCCGAGCTGCTCGACGGAGCGGTGAACGACGTCCAGCCCCACCCCGCGCCCCGAATACTCCGTCGCATTTTCCTGCGTGGAAAAGCCGGGTTGAAAGCAAAACTCCAGTACCTGCTCCGTCGTGTATTCGCCGGCCGGCCGGTCGAGCAGCCCTTTCCGGCGGGCCTTTTCCAGGATCTTTTGCGTATCCATTCCGCGCCCGTCGTCGCTGACCTCTATGCGGATTTCGCCGGATAGATTCTCGATGCGCACGCACACCTGCCCGTCCCGCTTCTTCCCCGCCGCCTCGCGCTCCTGCGGCGGCTCGATCCCGTGATCGATCGCATTGCGCAAAAGATGCATCAGCGGCTCGAAGATGTTGTCGATAATGGTCTTATCCACCTCGACCTGCTGCCCTTTGACGCTGAAGGAGACCTCTTTTTTCTCCTTCATACACATATCCCGCACGACCCGACGCAGCTTGGATTCCAGGTTGCCGAACGGCACCAGCCGGATAGACATGACGAGACTTTCCAGCTCCTTGAGGATGCGGCTTGCGTATAGGTCGAACCCGTCCGATCTGGGTCCATGCCGCACCTCCTCCTCGCTCGCAAGATCGGCGGCCAGGATCATCAGTTCGCCCGTCAGATTCTGTAGCGCGTCCAGCTTCTCTACGCGGACGCTGATGTAGTTGCCCGCGCCCTGCGCAGGCAGGCTTTCAGGCGCCTGAGCGCTTTGCTCGGACGGGATGTCGTCGACGATCTGGCACATATCGACGAAAAGAGCGCCCTGTAGTTGGCGCAACACGGCCGCCTTATCCGCCGAGACAAAGCGGATATAAAACCCCTCCCGGCGGATGAATTCCGCCGTCTGGGGGTTTTTTTCTACGTCCCGCGGATACGTCTGAACGTCCGAGCACAGGTGGCGGATCTGCCGCGCCGCCATATACGCCCGGACATTTTCCATCTTGCAGTCCTTTTCAAATGTGAGGCGAACGCTCACGCGCTCCTTGCTGTCGGTGCGCGCAATCAACGCCGCGATGCGCTGCAGCATCTCCGTACCCTGCAGGGGCTCATAATCCGCCCCACGCATCCGTTCCATCTCCGCCTTGATGAAGTCGCTGGCGTCGAAGAGCAGGCCGAAGGTCTCCTTTTCCAGGCCTTGCATCCGCCGCGCATCCTCACGGAAGACGGCGAAGAGGTCCTCGAGCTTATGGGTCAGCTCGGACAGATATGTCAGCCCCATCATGGCCGCGGAGCCTTTCGTCGTATGCATGATCCGAAAGATGCTATGGATCTCTTCCTTCGAAAATCGGTTTTCTCTTTCCGCCGACAACAGGATGCCGTCCAGCTGCTCCAAAAGCTGGTGGGTTTCCAGCAGAAAGACATCCAGCATCGCGGCCATTTCGCCGTCAAAAAACGCCATCCTCTGCCTCCTCAATGCTGTGTGGCATCGTGCCAGATGCTGCGGTTCTTTCCGCTTTTCTTGCCTCTATACAGCGCGCGGTCCGTATCCTCGACATTTTGGCGCAGGCTGTTTCCCTTACGATAGGCGCTCACACCCAGCGTGACCGTGCAAAAAAACGTCGCGTCGTGGTGTGCGATCGGGAACTCCTCGATCTCGCGGCGGATCTCCTCTGCGATGCGCATCGCCTCGGCCTTGTCCGCACCTATGAGCACGATGAGAAATTCCTCCCCGCCCCAACGGACCACCTTGTGCTGACGGCAGATGCTTTCCATAATGCTGGCGATACATACGAGCACCGTATCGCCAGCCTCATGGCCGTACGTGTCGTTGATCTGCTTGAAGTTATCCACATCGACCATGATCAGCGCGTCCTGGCGGTCGTCCTCCCGCAGCTGCTTCTCAAGCTTTTCCACCACAAAATGCCGGTTGTAAAGCCCGGTCAGCTCATCGCGAAACACCATGGAATTGAGCTTCTCCATGGTCGCGCGCAGCTCCTCGTTGAGCAGCTTGAGCTCATCCTTCTGCTTCTTCGTATTCAGGTGTGCCATAACCCGCGATTTCATCTCTTCCGGACGGAAGGGCTTTTTGATGTAATCGCACGCGCCCATGGAAAAACCGCGGATGACGTCGCGCTCGCTATCCTTGGAGGTGATGAATACGATGGACGCGTTCCCCCGGTCAACCGCCTTGATCCGCTCAAAGAGCTCGTATCCCTCCATATCGGGCAGGATGATGTCGAGCAGGATCAGGTCAGGCGTACACCGCCCTACCATCTCCAGCGCCTGCGCGCCCGTATGCGACGTATGGACGACGAGATCCGACTCATCCTTGAGGGCCGCCTCGATCTGCTGACAGACCAGCAAGCTGTCGTCCACCGCCAGTATCGTTCGTTTGCCTTCTATACCCATGCGTAAACCCTGCTTTCCTTCCGTCAAACCTTCAGATCGTCAGCTCGCCATAGCGAATGCTTCGGACCGTCAGCAGCCCTGTCTGCGCGGAAAAAATAATGGTCCTTCCGTAATCTGCTCCGACGTCCTGCGCGACGAGGGGGATGCCGCAACGCATCAGCGCCCGCTGCGCGGCGGCGCTGTTTTTCTCGCCGATGCCGCCCGTCTTTGCGTATAGCGCGCCGAACATCTCGGCCCCGCCCGCGAGCTTGGCCCGCAGGCGATTGCGCTGCGCCCCGCAGCGCCGCATCTCACAGATCAGCGCTTCCAGCCCGCTGTCCGCGAACTTATAGGGGTTGTCCGGCCCGGCGGCGATTCCGCTGTCGGGCAACAGGATGTGCGCCATGCCGGCGACCTGCGCTTTGCGGTCGTGCAGGCATATCGCCACGCAGGAGCCGAGCGCATAGGCGGCCAGCCGCTGCGGCGGCCGCGAGATGCCGGCGCGCGCGATGCCTACCGCGATCAGCTCACCGTCCATCGTCCACCCCTAGCGCCTGCAAAATGCGCTCGATGGACTCAAACTCCGGCAGGAAGAGTACGTGGCTGACGATGGCCACATCCCCCATACGAAACCTGTTTTCGATGAAGATCAGCTCCTCACTAAGCGTGGCAAAGCGGATCATGGGCACGCTGAGGAGCGCGCCCGCCATGTCGCTGCACATATCGGGCACCGACACCTGCACCCTGACGTCCATCATCTTCGCCAGCGCGTTGATATAGGCGCAGCAGAGGATGTTGCCGATTTCGCACACGGCCGAGCGGTTCATCTCGTCCAGGCGCATCACGTCCTGCGGCTCTTCGCCCAAGAGGCTACGAAGCATCTCCCGGGCAAACCCCTCGCTGAGCAGGAACATAAACATGCCTTTTAGGTCGCCCTCAATCTCCAGCAAAATCCCCACCTGCATCGTCTCCGCGCCGCCCAGGAGCGTGGGGATTTCGCCAAAGGGGAGGATGCGGATCGTCGGCAGGTCCATATCGATGCGCCCGCCGATCATGGAGGACAGCGCGGTCACGGCGTTGCCCGTCCCGATGTTGCCAACCTCCACCAGCGCGTCCCTGGCCTTGGCGCCGAGCGTCCATGAGCTGCTCACGACGCGCCGCCTTCCCGGCGATGGGGCAAGGCCATCTCTACCGCCTTTAAAATATGTTCGGGCTTGAAGGGTTTGACAATAAAGCTTACCGCCCCGCTATCGACCGCCTCGGCGATCATATTCTCCTGCCCGATGGCGGAGCACATGACCACGCAGGCCTTGTCGTCGAGCGATCGGATGCGTTGCAGCACCTCGATGCCGTTCATGCCGGGCATCGAGATGTCGAGCAGCACCAGGTCCGGGCGCTGCGCCTCGTACATCGCGATGGCCTCCTCGCCGTTCGAGGCCTCCAGCACCTCCAGGCCATCCGCTCCCTCCAGCGTCCGGCGCAGCACCGAGCGCATAAAAAGCGCGTCGTCGACGATCATCACCCTATCGGTCTTCATATTTCAAATTCCTCCACCAGTTTTTTCAGCAGCTGCGCCTGCGCGGAGAGCTCTTCGCTGGCCGCCGCGCTCTCCTCGCTCGTCGCGGAATTGCCCTGCACGATCTCGGAAATGAGCTCGATGCTGCGCCGCACCTGCACGACCGAGTCCGCCTGATGGATCGAAGCATCGGAAATCCGATCGAGCATGTCGGAAACCTGTTGCACCCCGCGAACGACCTGACGCAGGGATTCTGCCGTCTTGTCCGCCGCCGTCGCGCCTTCGTCCACCGTGCGCGTCGTCTCCAGGGCCAGCTCCGTCGTCATCTTGGCCGCCTCCGTGGTCTTGGAGGCGAGATGGCGCACCTCGCTTGCCACGACCGCAAAGCCCCGGCCCGCCTCGCCGGCCCGCGCGGCCTCTACAGCCGCGTTGAGCGCCAGAATGTTCGTCTGAAAGGCGATGTCCTCGATTTCCTTGACGATCTCGGTAATGCGGTAGGAATCGCCCTTGATTTTCTTAATGATCTCGTTCATGCGGAACATCTGCTCGTCGCTGCTGCGCACCTGCAGGCCCACGTCGTCCGCCATCTTGCTCGCGCCGACCGCGTCGTCCGCGTTGGCGCGCACTCCGTCGGAGATCTCGTTGATACTCGCCGCCAGCTCTTCGATCGAGCTCGCCTGCTCTACCGCGCCCTGAGAGAGCACCTGCGCGCCGCCTGCCACCTGGTCCGCGCCGCCCGCCACCTGATCGGCGCTGTTGGCGATCTGAGAGATGGCGTCGCTGAGCATCGACGAAATGCGCTCCAACGACTCGCCCAGCACGCAAAAATCGCCCTTGAAGCTGCCGTCGTAGCGGTAATTGAGCTTGCCGCTGCCCAGCGCCAGCATCCCCTGCGTAATCTCGGACGTATAGCGGCTCAGCGCGTCGGCCGTCTGACGCAGGCTGCCCGCTAGCCCGCCCAGCTCGTCGGCGGACTCATAGGAGATCTCGACGCTCAGGTTGCCGTTCTCCAGCTCCTTCGAGGCGGCCTGAAGCGATTGTATCGGCCGGGTAATGCTACGGGTGATCTTGAGCCATAGGGCCGTCGTCACAGCCAGTACCACGAGGCCGAGCAAGATCATCATCCAGTCGATTCGCCGCGTGACCGTCTGGCTTCGCTTCCAGTAAGCAGCCGCGTTTTGCTTGGCGATGTCCTCCACCGTCTTGAGCTGCGAGCGAACCGTCGCTGCGATGGGCTCGTAATCCGTGCCGTATAGGGCGATCGCCTCGTCCTTGCGCCCAGCATCGAGCATATCCAGCAGCTTATCGCGCACCGGCTGCAGCTCGTCGCATGCCGCCTGCACCTCATTAATCACATTCTGATCGGCAAACATGGTGTGAAGTTTCGCCATACCGCTGTCGATTAAACCGGCGTAAGTTCTCGCCTCCTCCAGATATGCCTTCTCATCCGGAATGAACGCGGCGGAGGAGACGCTGAGGATGATGCGCCCTACCCCCTGAATAGCTGCGCGTACCCCTTGCGCCGAACTCGTCGCCTGAAAGGATCGGTTATAAAAATCATCCATCATCTTTGCAGCCCGGTTGACGCCCACCAGCGCCGCCGATACCGTGATCACGTAGAGCACGATAATCACTGCAAAAGAGGTGAGCAGCTTTTTTCCGATCTTCATATTCCGCATAAAATCCCGCTTCATCCTGTTGATCCCTCTTTCATATGTTTCGGTGTGCTCACGCAAAGCGGCCTATCGCCGCCGCTTATTCCGCCCGGGAGAAGCGGCGGATCTCCTCCGCCATCTGTTGGGGCGTCAGACACCCCTGCGCCCCGCCGTAGCGTACGGCCTCGCACGGCATGCTGGGGAGCGGGCTGCTGAAAACATCCTGCGCATACCCCGCTCCGCCGGCCCTGCGCAGCGCAAGCAGCCCTGCCGCCCCATCGCTTCCCATGCCCGTAAGCACGAAGCCCATGGCGCTGACGCCGGCCTGCGAGGCGAGCGAGAAAAGCAGGCAGTCCGCGGCTGGACAAACCCCGTTCACCTTCGCCCCCGCCACGAGCCGAACGGCATAGCCCTCCGGCCGCTGTTCCACCGTCATGTGCCGCCCGTCCGGCGCGAGGTAAACCGTCCCCTCTACGATACGCTCCGCATGCTCCGCGACCTTTACATGCATGGCGCAATACGAACCGAGGTAGGCGGCAAAGCGAGCCGAAAAGCCGTAAGTCAGGTGCTGAACCACCAGGATCGCGCAGGTTTCCTTGGGCAAGGCGCGTAGCACGCTCAGCAAGACGCCCGGCCCTCCGGTTGAAGCGCCGATGCCGACCAGCCTACGGCTGAGTAGCGGCTGCGGGCTTGGATGAACGCCCTGCCCGCGCCCGCCGTAACCGACCTTGAGCCTGACCAGTAGCGCCTTGCGAAAGAGCGTCCAGCCGTGCGCGTCATCCGTAGAGGGCAGCTCAACGCCATCGCACGCGCACGTGCGGCCAAGCCAATCCGGCCGGCGCTCAAAGGCACAAATCAGCCAGGCGCCCTTCGCCTGAAGGCCTTCTATAGCGCTGCGCTGCGCCTGCCAAAATGCGGGCTGACGCCCGGCGAAAACGTAGACGTCGAACACAAGCCCGGGCTCTGTTCCGAGTCCCTTGAGACGGGTCGCCTCCAGCTCAAGCGCGCAGTCTATCTGCCCTGCGAGCGCCTCCGACTCTGTGATCAAAGCGCAGGCGGATTTTTTCATCTTGCGTACCCTAAACCTTTCTATAAATCGCTGGGCATACGTACTCGAAGCGTTTTTGCTCCCGGGCGATCAGCTCCGTATGGCCCACGAAGAGGTAACCGCCATGCCGCAAGCTGTCGTACAGCTTGTCCGTCAGCGTCCTTCGCGCTTCCTCCCCGAAGTAAATCATGACGTTCCGGCATAGGATCAGGTCATAGCACGTCCTTCCCGCATAGGGATGCATCAAGTTCATCTTTTGAAAGGCGACCATGCGCCGGATCTCTTCCCCGATGCGAAAGGCGTCGCCCTCTTGCCTGCAGTAGGCCAGCTGCCATTCCCGCGGCAGCTGTTCGAACGCCATGAGCGGGTAACACGCTGCCTTGGCCTTTTCGAGCGCCGCCTCGGAAACGTCCGTCGCCAGAATGTGCGCGGGCGGCAAAGGGAAGCGCCGGGCATAATCCATAAGCGTCATCGCCAGGGTATAGCACTCTTCCCCTGTCGAGCAGCCGGCGCACCACGCGCTAAAGCGCTCGCTCCGCTTAGGCAAACGAGGAAGGATTTCCCGCGTCAGAAAGTCAAAATGGCTCTTTTCCCGCAAAAAAAACGTGTAATTCGTCGTAAGGCGGTTCATCATCGCCGCCTCCATCCGGCCCGATCGATCCGCCTGCACGGCATCGAGGAAGTCGTCCAGCGTCGGGATGCCCTGCTTGCCCATCTCCAGCCCCAGCCTGCACTCGCATAGCGTCCGCTTCTTCGTCAGGTTTATGCCGTAACCCCGGGCGATATAAGCGGTCAGCCGCTCGAATTCCGCATCAGAAAATTGAATCAACCCGCGCATCCTCCGCATCGATATCTCCGTAGACCTCCTGCGCCGGGTAAGCGATTAGCCCGCCCTCTTCGGCATGCAGGATCACGGCGCACCGCCAGGGCGCATCCGTATTGTCCACAGGCCAAATCACAGGCAACGGCCTTCCTTCATAGATCAAAAGGCCCGCGACGCGCGGCGGCGACTGCGGCACCGGAATCACCCTGGGCGCCGTCACGATGGCGACCATCCGCCCTGAATCAAAGGCCGTCCATTCCTCCGCAATCCTGATCCGCACCGTCTCTTCCTTCCCCTTCATGCCCGGCCGCAGCGGCCAGAAGCCTTTCCATGTCCAGCAGAAATCCGATTTCCTGCCCGCCCGCCTGAATCCACAGCCCCGTCAGGTAAGCATTGTGCGGGCTCAAAACCTGCACCGGCACCTCCATAATCTCCGCTTCGCGCAAAAAGACGGGGCCGAGCACCTCGTCAACCTCTACGCCATAGCGCCCGCACGGCACGCGCACGATAAGCGCTAAACCCGATTCCCTAGCGGGCGTCAGCCCCAGCAGGCCGCCTAGATGGCCAATACAGTCGGGCTCCCGCTTCGACGCATCGTCCGCGATTTTCCCCACGCCTTCGCGGAGGCGATCGACGGACGCGACGGCTACCACCTGATCGACGGGTATCAAAAAAAGCTGACGCCCTGTCTTCACGCATAAATAGGCCCGGCCCATGCCGGCCGCCTCTACGCCGCCCATCGCTCTCAGCTCCAATCCACAGATGTCAGTATACAATAAAAACCGGGGAATCGCAAGCATTCCGAACAGTCGAACGCACTTTCAGCGCGCTTTACCCGACCTCGCGGCCTTTTGATAGGCGCTGGGCGTGACGCCGCACTGCTTCGTGAACACGCGGTCAAACGTGCGCAGGTTCTCAAAGCCGCATTGAAAGCAGACCTGCGTCACCGTCTGATCCGCGTCGCGCAGCAGCTGCTTCGCCTGCGCGACGCGCAGGCTGTTCAAATAGGCGCGAAAGCCCATATGCAGGCGGTGCGCAAACACGTGCGACAGGTGGTAGCCGCTCACACAAAGCGCCTGCGCGACGCCTTGCAGCGTCAGCGGCTCGTCGAAGTGCGCGGATAGGTAGACGATCGCCTGATGCGCGATGTCGGCTGGCGTGGTATGGCGCTCGTCCGTCAGCGCCATTTTCTCCAGCATCTGCGCCATGAGGAGCTGTAAATACGCCCTTTGCACGCGGGGCGCCGCGCGTGCGGACGCGTCTTGGAGACGCCTCAGGCAGTAGGCGACGTCGGGGTGACAATCCTTTGCGTTCAGGATGGGGCAAACCGGGCGCTTGCCCCCGGGCGACATATCCCGACAGACGGCGGGATCAAAGATGAGCAGCGTGCCCTCGCAGGCAGACCCCGCCCCGATGTATTCGTGCAGCAGGCCCGGAAAGACCACAGCCATTTCGCCCGCGCGCAGGTCATAGCTCTCGCCGTCGATTTTGACCGTCAGCCGCCCCGAAGCGACATAGCAGAGCTCCATATGCGCATGCACATGGCTGGGGAATACGAGACGTTCAAATGCATTGCACACGACTTCCTCCTGATGCGTCTCGACCATGGGCAGCATTTTACATCACCGCAATTTTTGTCTTATTTTCCATCGGTTCTTTTCCAGCATTATATTGCGTTCGATGCTATAATGCAAGCAACAATTTGGATGAGGTGATCGATATCATGGGTTATCGTTGCGCAATTCTTGGCTATGGCGGCATGGGCTCCTGGCACGCACGGAACATTCGCGAAAAGGTGCGCCGTATCGAGGTCTCCGGGGCGTATGACATTAGGCCCGAGGCGCTTCAAAAAGCGGAAGCGGCGGGTCTTAAGCCCTACGCTATCCTGGAAGCCCTGCTTCGCGATCCGCAGGTGGATCTCGTCACCATCGCGACGCCGAACAACTTTCACCGCGAGCTCGCCATCGCCTGCCTGCGCGCGGGCAAGCACGTCGTATGCGAAAAGCCCGTCACGCTCTCCTCCGGCGAGCTCGAGGAAATCATCGCGGTACAACGGGAGACGGGCAAGCTCTTTTCCATCCACCAAAATCGCCGTTGGGACAAGGATTATCAAGTCGTCAAGGCCTGCAAGGACCGCGGTTTGCTGGGCGACCTATGCTTTGTAGAAAGCAAGGTACAGGGCTCACGCCAGGCCATGTACGGCTGGCGGGGCCACAAGGTGAACGGCGGCGGCATGCTGCTGGATTGGGGCGTGCACCTGCTGGATCAGCTGATGCAGCTGGACCCCAGCCCCGTCGTCTCGGCGTGCGCGCATCTGCTATCCGTCTTCACCCCCGAGGTGGACGACAACATCAAGCTCTTCCTGCGCTTTGAGAGCGGCTGTTCGGCGCTGCTTGAGATGTCCACCAACTGCCTGATCAACGCGCCGCGCTGGCACGTACAGGGCACGGAGGGCACGCTTCAAATCGACGATTGGAGCGGCAAGGGCAAGCTGCTCAAGCTCACGCAAGACAAGCAAATGGCCTGGGCGGACGACATCGTCTACACCGAGGCCGGACCCACACGCACCATGGCGCCGCGTCCCGCCTATACGATGGAGGAGGTCCCCCTGCCGGATGTAAACCCGGACTGGGCGGATTATTACGAAAACATCGCGGACGTGCTGGATGGGAAAGCGCAGCTGCGGGTGACGCCCGCACAGGCCCTGCGCGTCATGCGCGTGATCGACCTGCTCTTCCGCTCCGCCGCCGAGGGCGCGGGGCTGAGCTGCCATATTTAACGACGCAAAAGGAGGATTGACCCCATGAAAAACGCATGGATCGTACAGGGCGGCTGGGACGGCCACGAGCCCAAGCTCACGAGCGCGCGCTTCGCCCGGCTGCTCCGAAAAAACGGCTACGAGGCGCAGGTTTTCGACACATTGGATTGCCTTGCCGACGCAGGGGCATTGCAGCAATTGGACCTTCTCGTCGCCTGCTGGACCATGGGCGCGATCGACGGCAAGTACGTGGACAACGTCTCCCGAGCCATCGGCGCGGGCATGGGCCTGGCGGGATGCCACGGCGGGATGTGCGACAGCTTCCGGCAGGATACGCAGTGGCAGTTCATCACGGGCGGCCAGTGGGTCAGCCATCCGGGCGGGGACGGCATCCCCTATACGGTCAATATCAGGCATGGCTCCAGCCCCATCGTCGACGGGATTGACGATTTTGAGGTGTGCAGCGAGCACTACTATCTGCACGTGGACCCCGCCATCGAGGTGCTGGCGACGACGCGCTTCCCCATCGTCCCCTACTACCACATCAGCAACAAGCCCGTGGATATGCCCGTCGCCTGGACGAAGTTCTGGGGGAACGGACGCGTCTTCTACACGTCGCTCGGCCATCACGACGACGTCTTCGACCGCTCTCCCTCCGCCCAGACGCTGATGGAGCGCGGCATGCGCTGGGCGGGCGAGGGCAAACAGGTCGCGCTTGAACGCGGCCTTACGACGGCGCGCTTTGAAAACGCGGCAAAGATGTATTGAGAGGTGCGGCATGCGCAGCGTAAACGTCGCCATGATTGGCGTAGGATGCATCAGCGGGATTTACCTGGAGAATATCTGTACCCTTTTTACAGAGCTCAGGCTCATCGGCGTGTGCGACCTCGTCCGCGAGCGCGCGCAGGCCGCTCAGGAAAAGTACGCCGTTCCCAAGCTCTACGAGACGATGCACGACGCCTTTGCGGATCCGGAGGTCGACATCGTGCTCAACCTCACGCGCCCCTATGAGCATTTCGACGTAAGCCGCGAGGCGCTTATGGCGGGCAAGCACGTCTACAGCGAAAAGCCCCTGGGCGCGAGCCTGGAGGAGGGCCTCGCGCTAAAAGAGCTGGCGCACAGCCGTGGGCTCATGCTTGGCGGCGCGCCGGACACGTTCCTCGGCGCGGGCATTCAGACCTGCCGCAAGCTGATCGACGACGGCTATATCGGCGCGCCGGTCGGCAGCCGCGCAGCCATGGTCTGCCATGGACACGAGAGCTGGCACCCGGATCCCGACTTTTACTATCAGTGGGGCGGCGGGCCCATGATGGACATGGGGCCCTATTACCTCACGGCCATGATCAACCTGCTGGGTGGCATCGACAGCGTTATGAGCGCGAGCCGCATCACGTTCCCCCAGCGCCTGATCACGAGCAAGCCCCTGGCCGGAACGCCGATCGATGTGCACGTAAACACGTACGTCGCCGGCACCGTGCAGTATGCGTCCGGCGCGATCGGCACCCTGTTCACGACGTTTGACGTGCACTACCCCACGCAGGCGCAGTTCGAGGTATACGGCACAGAGGGCACGCTGATCGTCCCTGACCCAAACACGTTTTCTGGGCCGGTGCTGCTCTATCGCCCGGAGGACGGCGCCTATCGCGAGATCCCGCTTCTCTTCGATTACGCGAAGAACAGCCGTGGCCTCGGCCTGGCCGACATGGGCCGGGCGCTGCAAACCGGACGGCCATTTCGGGCGGACTATCGGCAGACGTTCCACGTGCTCGACGCCATCACCGGCTTTGAGCGCAGCGCCCAGAGCGGCGGTTGGGTGAAGATGTGCACCGCTTATGAGCGCAATGCGCCCATGCAGCGCGCAAAGCTGCCCGGCATCCTCGACTGATATTGGGGATAACGCGCGCCCTCGGCCTGATGGCCGAGGGCGCGCATGTTTGTTGTTTTAAGCTTCCGGTCTACCGATCACCATGATCTCGCCCAGCGCATCCCCTGTCTCCAGCTCAATGCGCAGGCTTTGCACGGTCATTTCGTCAAAGGACAGGATGGCGCTCTCGCCCACCTGACGCTCGCCGCCGATCGCGAAGGGCGCCTCAAACGCGCCGTTGATGATCACACGGCCGCTGACCGCGCCGCTTTCTGCCGGGTAGATGACGAGCATGTCCGCCGCGACGGGCGCATCCCATGTCAGCTCAGCCGTCTGGCCGCGCCACGCGTAGGCCTCGGATGCAGGCGATATACAGGCGTCCCCGTCTACCAGCGATTCGATCCCCTCTCCCTTGGCCGCAGCCGCGTGGTTGCAAAGTCCCAGCTGGCCGAGCGGCAACAGCTGCCGCGCCAGCGTCGGCCCGTTGATGTAGGCCGTGCCGTCTGCGTGGAAGCCCGCGCGGTCGTAACACAGCTGGCGGTTGCCGGAAGGCGCCAGCGGATACGTATGCGTGTGATAGGCCGTGAAGAGCTCCTCCCCAACGGTAAAGAAGCTGTTATGGCCGGGACCGGAGACCCGCACCTCTCCGTCCGATTCTACGAAGTTTATGATCGGGTTGTTCTCCTGCTTCGTGTACGGCCCCAGCGGATGATCCGCCGTCGCCACGCCGACGGCATACTCCTTGCCCGCGAAGTAGTTGGCGCTATAAAAGAGGTAGTAGCGGCCGTCGTGGCGCACGACCGCCGGGCCCTCGTTCCAACGGTAATCGCCGGATTGCGTCTCCCACGGCGCGTCGGGCTGCGTGAGCAGGACCGGCTCGCCCACGACCGTGAGCAGGTCCCGGGTCATCTCCACCCCATACAGATGGCTCTCGTGACGATCCTCCACCACGTTTTCCGAGCAATCGCGCGAGTAGATCAGATAGGGGGCGCCCGTATCGTCCAGCACCAGCGTAGCGTCAATCGCCGCATAGCCAAAGTCGAACAGCGGCCGCTCGAGCGGATCCGTATACGGCCCCTGCGGTTCATCCGCAAAGGCGATGCCGATGCGCAGGCTCTGGTTTTCCGTCCAGCGCACGGTGTAGAGCATCACATAGCGCCCGTCGTAGGCAAAGACCTCCGGCGCCCAATAATCGCCCGCGGCCCATGATAGCTTTTTTAGCGCCTTTTCTTTCGTAAACGCCTTCAGGTCACCGCTTCGCCAGACGTTGAAGCCAAGCACGCCGCCCGTCGCAAAGGCGCAATAACCGTCCTGTGTTGGGAGGATGAACGGATCGCCGATATCCTTTACGGGCAGCGGATTTTGGTAGAAGCGCTCCTTCATCTCCACCGCGTCGCGCAAGGGGAGCGGCGCGTAGGTTTCCGCGTTAGCGCCGGATGCCAGCAGGCAAAGCGCGAGCGCGCACAGCGAGGCCGTCTTTTTCTTTTTCATTTCTTAACCTTTCTATCTTCACTGATGTCCGCTCGGCCCATCGGCCTGCTCACCCTTTTACCGCCGCCTGCACGGAGATGCCCTGCAAAAAATACTTTTGCGCCACCAGGTAGAGCAGCAGCGGCGGCGCCATCGACACGATGCACGAGGCGATCATGTGCGCCCAGTAGCCGTCGTACTGTCCCTGCAGCAACCGAAGACCCGCGGTCAGCGTCTGGTTGCGCACGTCGGTCATGACGATCGACGGCCAGAGAAAGTCGTTCCAGGAGCCGTTGAACGCGAACAGTCCGACCACGATCAGCACCGGCGCGATGGAGGGCACGATCACGTGCAAAAACACCTTGAAGCTGCCCGCGCCGTCGATCGTGGCCGCCTCGTCCAAATCTTTGGGAATGCCCTTCAGGAAATTTCGAATGAGAAAGATGTTAAACACGCCCGCCAGGCCCGGCCAGATCAGCGCGTGCAAACGGTTCACCCAGCCCAGCGCGTTGGCGATACGAAACAGCGGCAGGATGGAAACGACGTTGGGAAACATGCTCATGTACATCAGCGTCCAGAAGATGGCGTTGCCGCCCTTAAATTGCAGCCGCTCGTAGGCATAGGCCGAAAGGGAGGTGACCGCCAGCACGCCCGCCGTCTGCGCGATCGAGACGATGAACGAGTTCTTGAACATCGTCGTAATGCCCGAGTAGGTGTTGATGTGGCCCTGACCGGTAAAGAGCTCGATGTAGTTTTCCGTCGTCCAGACCTTAGGCCACAGGCGCGTCAAATAATCCCACGGCCCGTTTAAATTCGAGAACGACGTGATAAATCCTGCATCCGTCTTGAAGGAGCTGAGCAGCGCGAACACGAGCGGCACACACCATACGACGCCCAGCAGGAAGAGGAAGCAAAATGCGCCGGTCTTCGCCGCGCGCGAGGTTGGCATATGGATTCCCCACCTTTCTAAAAAGGCGGCCCAAAGGCCGCGACTGCGTGTCGACAAAGTGGCGTCTGCCACTTTGTCGAGTTTACAGGAGACTTTTTCCTCCGCAAACTACATTTTGCTGCGGAAAAATCCCCGCCCCGCCGGCAAAGCCGGCGGATACGATTACAGTCTTGCAGACGGCTTTTGGTTTGTCTGACTTCGATAGGTTTGTCGACAGTCTGAGGCGCCCCAAAGGCCGCGATTAAATCATCCGCAACAGCAAAACACCCCCGTCTCCCCGCGCCGAGCGAAGCACAGGCACCCCGTCCCTCGCGCCGAGCGAAGCACAGGCGCCCCGTCCCTCGCGCCGAGCGAAGCGCAGGCGCCCCCCCGCGAAGCGAAGCGAGCGCGCCCCCCGCGCCGAGCGAAGCGTAGGCGCCCCCAGAGGGGTTTGGGGAGGCCGCGCCTCCCCAAATGCAATCAAATCCAGCGACATGCGCGGTGGATTTGCGCGCTTTTCGCGTAGCGTCAGCGGAGCGAAAAGGGTACCCACACCTGAGGCCGCCCGGGAGGCCCCGCAGGGCCGACAGGCCGAATCCCCCAGGGGGTGGCAGCGGAGGGGGACGCAGTCCCCCTTTGCCCCCGTCACCCCTTCACGCCCGCCTGAACGGAGATGCCCTGCAGGAAATATTTTTGCGCCACCAGGTAGAGGAGGAACGGCGGCATCATGGATACGAGGCAGGAGGCGATCATGTGCGCCCATTTCTGCTCGTACTGACCGCTGAGCAGGCGCAGGCCTGCGGTGAGCGTCTGGTTGTTGACGTCCGTCATCACGATCGTCGGCCAGAGGAAGTCGTTCCACGCGCCGTTGAACGCGAACAGGCCCACCACGATCATGACCGGCAGGATGGACGGCAGGATGATGCGCGTGTACACCTGCAGGCTGTTCGCGCCGTCGATGGTCGCCGCCTCGTCGAGCGCCTTGGGGATGCCCTTCATGAAATTGCGGATGAGGAAGATGTTAAACACGCCCGCCAGGCCCGGCCAGATCAGCGCGTTCAGGTTGTTGATCCACCCCAGCGCGTTGGCGATGCGGAACATCGGCAAAAGGTTTACGACATTGGGGAACATGCTCATGTACATCAGCGCCCAGAAGATCGCGTTGCCGCCCTTGAAGTTCAGGCGCTCATAGGCGTATGCGGAGAGAGACGTGATGATGAGCACGCCCACCGTCTGCGCGATGGCGACGATAAACGAGTTTTTGAACATCGCAAGCAGGTTCGCCGTCGTATTGGTGCCCGCGCCGCCGACGAACATTTCGATGTAATTGACGACCGTCCACTGCCGCGGCCATAGGCGCGTTACATAATCGAGCGGGCCCTTGACGTTGGCGAAGGACGTAATGAAGTCGGAGTCGTACTTGAACGAGTTGATGATCAGCCAGAAGATCGGCACGATCCATACGATGCCCAGCAGGAAAAGGAAGATAAACGCAATCCGCTTCGTCAATTTGTTTTCAGCCATGGTTTTCTCTCCTTTCCCTTATTCCGGCGCGTTGGCGCGCATGACGCGCATCTGCACGAAGGATACAGCCATGATGCACACGCCCAAAATGAGCGCCATCGCGGCGGACATGCCGGCCACCTGTTTCTTAACAGCGTTTTCATACACGTACATGAGCAGCACGGCGTTGGCCTCCTGATTGTTGAAGCCCGTCAGGATGAGCGGCTGGCCGTAGATGTTGAACTGCGCGACGACCGCCATGACGAACGTGTACATCATCGGGTAACGCATGCCGGGCAGCGTGATGGTCACAAACTTTTGCCAGGCGTTTGCGCCGTCGACCGCAGCGGCCTCGTATTGATCGGTCGGGATCGAGGCCAAGGCGCTCTGATAAATGACCATCGTGCCGCCCGTGCACCACCAGACCGTGACGACCACGAGCACGATCCACGTATAGGGCGGCGTAAACCAGTTCGCCGTAGAGCCGAGGAACTTGTTGACGATGCCGTAATCCACGTTGAACACGTAGCGCCAGGTGAGCGTCACGGTCGTGATGGACATCAGGCTCGGCAGGTAGTACATCGCCTGATAGAACTTGTTGCCGCGGCAGCGCGTATGCAGCGCAACCGCCAACGACAGCGGCACCAGAATGCAGAACGGCACGCAATAGACGACGAATTTGATGGTGTTCCAAAGGCCGTTTCGCAGCTGCTTATAATACGTATTGCTGGAATCCAGCAGCAGCGTACGGAAGTTGGACAGGCCCGTAAAGACCGGCTCGTTAAACAGGTCCCACTTGGTAAAAGCGGCGTATACGCCGTAGATTGCGGGTGTAATGAAGAAGATGACGAAGAAGAACAGGTGCGGCCCGATGTAGGCGTAGGGCAGCAGATCGCGCTTGAGCGAACGGCGTGCGCTCTCCGTCTTATAGGAGGGCTTGGCTACGACGGCGGCCAGGCCAGCGCAGGCCAGCGCGAAATACGTCATCGGGCTGAAGTGCACAAAGATTTGGTCGACATCGCGCTTTTTGAATTTGACGCCCAGCTCTTTCAGTTGATCGCTGATCGGCGTATAGAGGCAGGAATTGACCTTTTCCAGGGAAAAGAAGACCATAAATAGCGCAAAACACACGCAGGAGATCCCGGCGAAGAGCATTCCGACGTTTTCTTGCTTGCGCATGAGGGCGATTAGGGCGCCCACCATGGCGCACATGGATAGCGGAATCAGCAGGACGCTCGCGCTCGACAGGGAAAAGAGCACCTGCGGCATCGACATCTCGATGGTCGCCGCCGTTTCCTTGACGGTCGTCGTCGCCGTTACGCCGGAAAGACAGAATAACACGATAAAAGCCAGCGCCAGCAGCGCAGCCACCTTGGAACGTGTCATCACGACACCTCTTTTCTGCTGAGTTCAAACAGACATGCCATTTAGCTGACCAACGCAAGGCAGGGGATACTCCCCTGCCTTGCGCGTGCTTTCAGCTGAAAACGTTTGTTTACTGGGCGGCGATGGCGTCGTTGATCTCCTGCTCTATCTGCGCAAGCGCATCGTCGATGGAGATGGTGCCGTCCACGAAGTCCCAGCCTACGCGGGAGATCGCCGTGTCGAACAGTCCCCAATACTGGTAGGAGTAGATCGACAGCTCGTCGGCGCGCTCCGGGTCCGCCAGGAAGGCCTGGGGCATATCCTTGAACTCGGCGACGTCGTTGATGGACAGGTGCGCCGGGCACTGGCCCGCGTCCTTCGCCCAGGTCAGGGAGTTCTCGCCCATCCAGTTGATGAACTTGGCTACCGCCACATCCTCTTCCTCGGTGCGGTTTTCGTCGACGAACTGCACGAAGTTATGGGAGGAGGTCCAGCTCTTGGTGTTCGCCGGATCGTAGGTCACGCCCGGCAGCATGCCGAAGTTGATGCCCGCATCCACGGCCGCAGCCTTCATCCAGATGCCCTCGGTCCAGACCAGCAGCTCGCCGCCGTAGAACTTAGAGGAGTAGTCGGTGTTCTTGACGGTGGTGTAGCCGCCTTCCCACAGCTCCTTCATGGTCTCGAAGACCTTCTTCATGTCGTCGTTGTTGATAGCGGGGGCGGTGCCGTCCTCGGTCAGCTTGCCGTTCAGCTGGCCGTAGTAGCCCAGAACCTGCGCGCGCATCCAGCCCAGGTTGAAGATGTCGCCTTCCCAGCCGGCCGCACGGGCCTTGTCGCCCAGCGCCTTGATCTCGTCGAAGGTCAGGTAGCCGTCCTCGACGAACTCATTGAGCTCATACTTGTCAAACAGGTCCTTGTTGTAGTAGGTCACGTAGGAGTGCACGTCGAGCGGGATGCCGTAGTGCTCGCCGTCGATGTCGGAGCGCTCCCACGCAGCCGCGTTGTAGTTCTCCTGCTTCACGCCGCTCTCGGCGATCAGATCCAGATCGTAGGCGTAAAGCATCTCCTGATCCACGAAGTTGGGGATGCGCTCGATGTGCACGATCGTCACATCCGGCACGCCGGTGCCCGTCTGCACGGTCATCGGGATCTTCTGATACAGGTCGTCCGCCGTCATCGGCGTGTGGTTAACGTGCACCTCGTCCTGCGAGGCGTTGAAGGCATCGACCATGCCCTGCATGGTGGCGCCGTCGGCGCCCGTGAACACGGACCAGTAGTCGATCTCGACGGGCGCCGCCTGCGCGACGGGCGCCAGGCAGAGCACCATCAGCATCATCGACAGCGCGATAGCCAAAGACTTTTTCATATGGGGTAAACCTCCTTTTATTTTTACCGCAACCTTTCGCGGTAGGGTGCATCGTAATGTGTACCTTTTTTGACATGCCAAAAGAAAAGACCGCCGGAAGCATCCGGCGCAAAAGAGCGCCTGGTAGTTCCAGCGGTAGAATGTCCTAAAAGGTACAGCTTCTGAGCCTCAGATCACCTGATTGGTGCGGCCCAGCGGGTTCCGGTTGAGCGCCGCGAAGCGCCTTATATCGATCTTGGGCTGGCGGTCCGGCGTGAGCAGGCCGTTGATCTCCTGCATGACGTCGGTTAGCTGCGTATAGCAGTAGCCCTGGCAGTAGGGGATCTCACGGATGGCGTCGGTCACGCCCTGAAAGCGCTCGAAAAACTTCTCTTCGTCCGTCACCTTGCCGTGGTAGCCCCAGGTCTCCATGCCGCCCATCTCGCCCTGCAGGCCCACGTTTGTAAAGGCGATGCCGCCGTATTCCGTAACCATGAAGGCTTCCTTGCCCGTCGGCTCCTCGCCCTGCGCGTAGCACGCGCGCCAGTCGCAGGCATGGCGCTCGACCGCCTCGCGGCTCGCAAAGTGATCCGCCATGACCGCTCCCTCCGCCGCATAGTCGTGCAGCGCGCAGATATCGGTCTCCACTTGCTCCCAGCCGTCGTTAGAGGAGCAAAGGCGCGTTCCGTCCGCGGCCTTGGTCATGTGGTAGAGCATGCGCGCCGTGGCCTGCTGGCGCTTGTCGGCATAAATCTGACGCACGCCCCAGCTCTCGTTGAGCGGAACCCACGCGATGATCGAGGGATGGTTAAAATCGCGGTCGATAAAGTCGAGCAGCGTATCGGCCAGGTTATGCACCGTCTCGTCCGTAAAGTCGTAAGCGCTGGGCACCTCGCCCCACACCAACACGCCCATCTTGTCGGCCCAATAGTAGTAGCGCGGGTCTTCGAGCTTTTGATGCTTGCGCGCGCCGTTGTATCCGAATTCCCGGGTGAAGCGCAGGTCGGTCTGAATCGCCTCGTCGCTCGGCGGCGTGATCAGCGATTCGGGCCAGTAACCCTGATCGAGGATGAGCCGCTGATAAATCGGACAGTTGTTGAGGTAGACCTTGCCGTCCTTCACCTCGACCTTGCGCATGCCGAAGTACGTATCCACCTGATCGACGGCCTCGCCCGCTTTCAATACGCGAACCCGCAGGTCGTACAGCGCCGGGGTGTTCGGCGCCCAAATGTGCACCGGGTCCAGGTCGCCGCGCACGATCATGTCGACCGGTACGCGCGTGATGCGATCGGCGGTATTGAGCCGAACGACGCGGCAAACCTTACCCTCGAAGGATACGGTCAGCTCAAGCTCCAGCTCCTGCGCGGGAATCCGGTCCAGCGCGATCTCGGCGCTGATCATATGGCGATCGATATCCGGCGTCACGTGAATCTTTTGCAGCGCATACTCGCCCACCGCCTCCAGATAGACCGTCTGCCAGATGCCGCTGACGGGCGTATACCAGCAGCCCATCAGTCCCTCGCGCCAATACTGCTTGCCGCGCGGCTGCGTACAATCCGGATCGTCCTGCACGCGCACGCACAGGTCGTTTTCACCCTCGCGCAGCGCCTCCGTGATGTCGAACGCAAAGGGCGTGTATCCACCCTTGTGCATGCCGATCTGCTTGCCGTTGACGTACACCGTCGCTTCAAAATCTACGGCTCCAAAGCGCAGCAGTACACGGCGGCCCTTCATCTGCTCCGGCACGGTAAACGCGCGGCGGTACCACAAAATCGGATGGATCTCATCCGTCGGCCCGATGCCGCTCAGCTTGCTTTGATAGCAGAAGGGAACGACGATCTCCCCCGTCAGCTTCACGCCGGGGTTTTGCCACCCTTTGCGCACGCCCTCGTTTGCATCGTCAAACGCAAACTGCCACGCGCCGTTCAGGTTCAAGAATGTGTCGCGCATGAAATCGGGCCGGGGATGCTCCGGCCGGGGAATGCTTTGGTTCCATTCGCAGGACATGTTTTCTTTTCCTCCCAAAATCGTTTGCAAGGCATGGAAAATGCCCGGCCCTCGCCCCATCATTTTCAAAATTAATGGATGTAAATGTGTTGCAAGCCATCTGGCGAAAACCTTTTTTCGGCAAAATCGCGCTAAAAAAGCCGGATCAATTCCACGCACAAAGCATATCATCGTACCGGCCGCCTGTCAAGTGATTTTATTTATTCCATTAAATCTGTATTATTTTTTGAATTCCTTGCGGTTTTTTTGTCCATTATGGTTGCGCGAGCGCGCGCAGATGGTAACCGATCCGCATGATGATCGATTGCTCAAAATCGCCGAATTGTTCGCCAAAGAGGTTGATGCCGCCCACATTCTGTACGTCTGGGGGCACCCCGATCCGCACGCTGATATGGTCTTTGTCGTATAATTCCAGGTCGTCCAGGCCGACATCGCCGATGCGGATGTTTTCCAAATAGCTGCCCGTCCGGTCCACGCGCCAGGTTTTGAGGAAGCCGTATTGCGTCGAAAGCTCCGACCACCACGAAGGGGTCAGTCTGCCGCGTCTTCCGCCGCAGTCGCACGGGCTCGTCCATACGCCCAGGCGCCTGCCGTTGACGGCCACCGCGATATCGCTCTTCCACGGATCGCGGTACATGGGCGCCTCCGAGCAGGCCTCAAACGAGACCTCCATCCACTCCACCTCGATGTTTCCCAGCTCGAGAACGGAAAAGCGATACTCCAAATACCCCTGCCTGAACCAGATCAGCTGCGCGCCAAAGCGGTCGGGGAGATAGAACGAGGCCGGGTTGTCCATCTCGCCGATATGGGTCTTCTCGTTTGCCAGGCCGCAGGTCGGCGCGATGCTGCCCACGACGCTGTATCCGCCCAAGGGCATCTGCATGGTGATGACGCTCGCGCACTGCTCGTCCGCCGGCGCCAGGTTGATGGAGATCGAGTCCAATCTACGGCTGCACAGCTTCATAGAGCCGCGCGCGCCTGGCTGCATCTCGGCCATGATGATGCCCGCTTCCTCCAACGTCTTGACGCCCAGCGCCGCGGTCGACATGGGAATGCCCAGCGCCTCCGCCAGCTCGCCTACATTCATGCTGCGCCTGCCCAGCGCGCGCATGATCTGCATGCGCACAGGGGAAGAGAGCGCATGTGCGACCCTGCACAGCGCCTCCGGCCGGTCGATCGTCAGCTCTGCGTGCTTTCCTTGGTATTCATCCATGCGCATTCCTCCGCTAAGGTTTGAGAAAAGGTTCGCGCAACCCATGCAAAACTCCTGCTCAAGCGGCCTATCTGACCACGCGCCGGCGCAACCACGCGCAAAACGGTCCCAGAGGAATACACAGCAAAAACCACAGCATACTATACAGCGCGCAGATCTGTCCGCGATAGTTGAACCTGCGCCTTGAGTAATCCCAGACGTTCAAGTGCAGGCGCTCGTTGACGAGCAAGCCTACGAGCAATTCCGCCCCGGTGATCACCGCCGCGCCCAACGCGCAGCGCAGCAGCATGGGCTTATGGCGCAGCCTGCGGTTGATCTCGTAGATCGCGCTAAAGCAGATGCCGCCCGTAAGCGCCATCGACCAATGGGTATAGCCGCGCCATAGGATTTCGAGCATGCTGTAGCCTGCCGCGCCTACGCCGAATACGAGCAGGCGCTCACGCGCTTTGTTTAAGTTCATAATATCCCTCCCGCGCACAGTCTGCGCTGGAGGCATCGTCCCCATGTGTGCCACTTTGATGCAGCGCAGCCGGATTACGCCCGCAAATCCATATTTTATTCAAGATCGCTGGACGCTTGCGCCGCGGCATGGTAAAATGACAAAAAGCTTACAAGTCGGATCGACGGGAGGCCTTCAAATGTTTTACGGCGCGCATTACGGTAGCGTAAAAATTGGGCATACGCAGATGGATTACATCGCCTTTGGCCGGGGAGAAAGGGCACTGGTCATGATCCCCGGCTTGGGGGACGCGCTCAGAACGCTGAAGCATATGTCGATCCCTTTTGCGGCGATGTACAGGCAATATGCAAAACGCTTTCAGGTTTACGTCTTCAGCCGGAAGAGTCGCTTGGAGGACGGCTATTCCACGCGGGATATGGCCGACGACCTGGCGGAGGCGATGCAAAAGCTGGGCCTCTCAAAGGCCTCCGTGATGGGCTTTTCTCAGGGCGGCATGATCGCCCAGCACATGGCCATCCGCCATCCGCAACGGGTCGAAAAGCTGGTCTTGGCCGTAACCGTATGCCGGCCTAACGACACGCTGCTGCACACCGTCGGGGATTGGGTCGCCATGGCCGAAGCGGGCGACTACAGGGGCATCGTCGTCGACACGGCCGAGAGGTCGTACAGCGAAAAGGCCCTTCAAAAATACCGGCCTTTTTATCCGATCCTCAGCCGGCTCGGCAAGCCGAAGGATTTTGGCCGGTTCATCATCCAGGCCCATGCGTGCATGCAGCATGACGCCTACCTGGAGCTACCGCGGATTCAATGCCCGACGCTCGCGATCGGAGGCGGCAGCGACAAGGTCGTTGGCGGTAACGCCACGAACGAAATCGCCGCGAGCATACCTCATTGCAAATGCATCGTATACGAGGGCCTGGGGCATATGGCCTATGAAGAGGCGGATGACTTTGACGCCCAGGTGCTGCGCTTTCTGACCGCATCGGATTGAACACAGCGCGACAACAGGCGGCAACGGCCAGGGCCGGGCAAAAGCCCGTTTGCCTGGAACGTTGCCGCCTGTTTCAAATCAGATCGCGCGCAGCACGAAGGAGAAGGAAAGCGGCCGATCCGAGGGGATCATGTACGCGTCGTGCACCGGAGCGCCCCAGCTGTCATCGCCGCCGACGCCCATGCGGTAGCCGGCGATGTCCAGCACCGTATAATGCACGGGCGGCAGCTCGTCCGGATGGAAGGCGCTGTCCAACTCCTGCGCCGTATAGGGGATGGCGCTGATCTGCAGCGGCGCGTCCTCCATCTCCACGCGCACGCCGCGGCCCGCCGCGTCCGTCACCTCCATCCACCGCACGCCGGTGCGGTTTCCGCACTCCTGCGGACGGATGTAGGGCGTCAGGTTGGCCTGCGCCGTGGTCTCGTAGACGCCCAGGCGCGCGCCGCTCTCGCGGTCGATGTAGCATTCCTCCGGGCCCAGGCCGTAATAGCGCACGCGGCCAAAGCGCGCGGGCAAGCGCACCTGCAGGCCGAACTGCGGCATCTCTGCAAGGCCCTGCGCCCCGGGGTAGTCGAGCTGCACGCGCACGCAGCCATCCGAAAGCACCGTGTACATAGCCGTCGCATTCACATCCAGCGGGGCGGGCAAGCTGTATGCGTATTGCACCGCAAGCGTTCCCCCGTCCACGTCCGTCCGGCAGTCCGCCAGCCGCATGCCGTGGCTTGCCATCGTCCAGGCCGCGCAACGGAAGGGCATGCCGTTCCCCCGGTCGTTATCCGTCGGCGCGCGGTCGAAGTGGATGCGCGGCGCGCGCGCGATGCGCTCCAGCCCGTCTTTTTTCAGCGAGATCAACCCGCCGTCCTGATAAGAAAAGATCACGTCGAAGCCCTCTGCGTGCGCGCCCGCGTTTACGTCGCCCAGCGCGATGCGGTAATCCGGCGCGGGCAGGGCCTTCGGCTGCGCATCGATCATAAAGGCGCATTCGCCCGTCATCTGCTCAAAGCCCGCCTCCGCCCAGTCCGTCGCCCGTTTGAGGCTCAGCGCGCAGGACAGCACATACTCGCCCGGTATCCCGTCGCCCTGCACGGGCAGCGGCAAATACGCCTCCGTGCCCGCGGGCACGTCCACCTCTTGAACCTCGCCCTTTGCGACGCAGGCGCCATCCAACAGCAGCTTCCATTTCAGCGCGTAGGCGGCGGTGGAGGCGAACAGATTTTGGTTGACGATGCGCACGCCGCCCCGGTCGGGCAGCAGCTTTATATTTTGATAGAGGTACTTGACCTCCTGCATCTTGGGCGAGAGCGTGCGGTCCGCGAAGACGATGCCGTTCGTGCAGAAGTGATAGTCCGTAGGCCGGTCGCCAAAGTCGCCGCCGTAGCACAGGCGGCGTACCCCATGCCCGTCCGTCGCCTCGATCGCCTGGTCGATAAAGTCCCAAATGAACCCGCCCTGATACTGGGGATACTTGTCCTCCAGCGCCGTATACAGGTGCATGCCGCCGCAGGAATTGCCCATGGCGTGCGTGTACTCGCAGTTGATAAAGGGTTTCTTCGGCCGCTGCGAGAGATACGCCTCGATGTCCGCGGGTTTGGCGTACATGCGGCTTTCCATGTCGCTGGTGTCGTCGTAGCTGCGGTCGTTGAATACCCCCTCGTAGTGCACAGGGCGCGTCGGGTCCGCCGCGCGGAAGTACGCCGACATGTTGTAGATGTCCTTGCCGCCAAAGCTCTCGTTGCCGCAGGACCAGATGATCACGCTCGGGTGGTTCTTATCGCGCTCAAGCATGGACTTTGCGCGGTCCAGCACCGCCGCCTGCCAATCCGCCCGGTCGCCCGGCACGACCCACGAGGGCTCGATACGCCCCATCTTCTGCCACGAGCCATGGCTCTCCAGGTTCGTCTCGTCGATCACGTACAGGCCGTAGCGGTCGCACAGCTCGTAAAACCGGCTGTTATTCGGGTAATGGCTCGTGCGAACCGCGTTGATGTTATGCCGCTTCATACAGCGCACGTCAAAGAGCATGTCCTCCAGCGAAAGGCTGCGCCCCGTACGGCAGCTGAACTCGTGACGGTTCACGCCCTTAAAGACGATCCGCTTGCCGTTCAGGCGCATCAGGCCGTCCTGCATCTCAAAGCGCCGGAAGCCTACGCCGGTCTCGCAGACCTCGAAGGTCTCGCAGGGCCCGGCCGCTTCCGCCGTCCCCCTGCGCTGCAAGGTTATCCGCAGCCTATAAAGGTTGGGTTCCTCCGCGCTCCACAGCCGCGGGCGCTCCACGGGCATGCGGATCTCCATCCGCTCCTCGCACAGAGCCTGGATGGCCGGCGCCTGGGCGTCCCCCAGCAGCTCGGCGCGCACCTGCGCGCCCTGCGCGCCCGCCACCTGCAGGCGCAAGCGCAGCTCGGCCCACGAAAAATCCTCTGCCAGCTCGCTCGTCACGAACAGGTCGCGCACGTGGCTCGCCGGTTGATACACAAGCCATACGTCGCGGAACAGGCCGGAAAAGCGCCAGAAATCCTGATCCTCCAGGTAACTGCCCGTGCAGCGCTTGTATACCTCCACGCACAAGCGGTTCTGCCCCGCCTGCAGGCAGTCGGTCACGTCGAACGATGCGGGCGTGAAGCTATCCTCGCTGTAGCCGAGAAAAACGCCGTTTACCCAGGCGTACAGTGCGGCCTCGGCGCCGTCAAAGCGCAGCACTACGCGGCCGCCCCGGGGCCACTGCGGAGGCACGGTAAAATCGAGCGCGTAGCAGCCGACCGGGTTGTATTCCCGGTTGGTCTGGGGCGGACGCAACGCCTCGTGGCCGTCCCATGGGTACTGGGTGTTCACGTAGTGCGGACGGTCATAGCCCTGTAGCTGGATATGCCCCGGCACGCGGATGTCGTTCCACCCGCTCACGTCATATCCTGCCTCCCAGAAGCCCACGGGGCGCAGCTCGGGCCGCTCGGCGTAGCGGAACTTCCACGTGCCCGACAGGCGCTTTTGTAAGCTGCTTACGCCTGTCTCCGCCTCCTGCACACCCGCATAGACGGCGTGGTCGCTGCACGGCTCTAGCCGCCCGACGGCAAACGCCTCCGGGTCGGATAAATAAGAAAGCGTATAAACCGGTCGATCCATCGGTCCTTCCCCCTTATAAAACTTGCTATATACATCAGCATAGAGCATTTGGCATCTCCTGTCAAGGGATGAATGCACACCATGCAATCTGTGCGGGCATCAAGCGCATTGACACATGCAATCCGTCCGCCGTCAAGCTGCTTGACAGCGTACAGAAGCAATGTTTTATGCGTTAAATCCATTTTATTCGCTTTATATATGGACATTATTGCTTAGATATGCTACAATTTTATCAAATGTCCGCACGCAATCTGTGCGGGCACATCACACGAAGGGGGAACATACCGAATGAAAAAATGGCTTGCAATCCTGCTCAGCCTCGCGCTTTCGCTGGGCGTCGGCACGACGGCCCTTTGCGAGGGCTATACCGAGGGAACCTACACCGCCACCACGCAGGGCATGATGGGCCCTGTAACCCTCGATGTCACGTTCACGGCGGACGTCATCGCCGCCGTCACGGTGACGGAGCAATCGGAAACGGAATCCATCGCGGGCCCAGCGCTCGAGCGCATCCCGCAGGACGTCGTGACTTATCAGTCCCTGGGCGTGGACACGGTATCCGGCGCGACCATTACCTCCGCCGCCATCCTGGCCGCGGTCGCCGACGCGGTGACGCAAGCGGGCGGGGACGCCGAGGCGCTCAAGGCCGTGCCCGTAGCCAAGGAAGCCGCGGAAGCGATCGAGAAGACTGCGGACGTGGTCGTGATCGGCGCGGGCGGGGCGGGCCTGGCCGCCGCGGTTCAGGCGCGCGACAGCGGCGCGCAGAGCGTCGTGCTGCTCGAAAAGTTGGCCTCCATCGGCGGCACGACCTTCACCTCGCAGGGCGTCATCGGCGGCTATGAGACGAACATCGCTAAAAAGCTGGATGTACACGTAACCTACGAGGAGATGTACGACAACCTCATGGGCAACGCGTCCTACCGCCTCGATCCGGCGCTCACGAAGATTACCGTGGAAAAGAGCGGCGAGACCATCGACTGGCTGCAGGACCGAATCCAGATGCCCTTCGCGGACGAGATCCGCGTCGGCTACGGCCCGTATCAGATGATGCACGTGATCGAAGGCGCGGGCGCGGGCATGCACGAGCCTTTCATGAACGCCCTGGAGGCCGCAAACGTCGACCTGATGCTCGAGACCCGCGCGAGCGAAATCCTCATGAACGCGGACGGCAGCGTGAAGGGCGTAAAGGCCGTAAAGGATGGCGCGGACGTCACGATCCTGTGCAAATCCGTCGTCATCGCCACGGGCGGCTATGCCTATAACCCCGAGCTGACCGTGCTGCTCGACCCGGAGAAGGAAGGCACGATGGGCATCGGCTTCCCCGGCGCCACGGGCGACGGCATCATCATGGCTTCCAACGTCGGCGCGGCGTTGACGCACACGAACCATATGATGTGCGTGCTCAAGGACTACGAAATCATGGCCGAGCATGGCGGCAATTCCAACACTGCCAACGTCTCCCGCTTCATCGCCGCCCCGAACCTCGTGCTCGTAGGGCAGGACGCCAAGCGCTTTGTGGATGAAAAGAGCGGCGGCTACATGACGCAGGAGCTTAACGTCCCGGTCTTCGACCAGATGCACAAGGACGGCGCGGGCTACGTCTGGGCGATCTCCGATGCGGCCACGCTGGAGGCAAACGGCGTGAAGCGCGGGCTGGACATGGCGTTCATCACCGCCGATACGCCCGAAGCGCTGGCGGAGCTGATGGGGCTCGACCCCGCGGCGCTCGCGGAGACGATCAAAAGCTACAATGGCTACGCCGAGGCGGGCTTTGACCCGGAGTTCAAGCGCACAGAGATGACCGCGTTGGCCGCGCCCTACTGCGCGGTGGCCGTGATGCCGTGCGAGATCATCACCTATGGCGGCGTCGCCCGCAACGAACGCGCCGAGGTCATCCGCGCCGACGGCACGTCCATTCCGGGCCTGTATGTAGCGGGCGAAGCGAGCGCGAACAGCGCCTATATGGGCTTCACGCTCTCCAACTGCTTCACATGGGGCCGCATCGCGGGCGAGAACGCGGCGGCGTTCGCCAAGTAAACCGCAAATCGACGTTTCTGGGGCTGCGCTGCGCAGCCCTCTGGCCGTCGACTTTGTCGACGGCCTCGTGCAAAATGACGAATCATTTTGCACGAAGATCACGGGAGAAGTTTTCCTTCGCAAATGCTGCGCATTTGACTGCGGAAAACGCCCCGCCCGACCGGCAAAGCCGGTCGATACGATTCCAGATGAAGGGGAATCATCCCCTTCATGCATCCCCAACTAAGTGACTGGGGTTTTTCAACAGTCTGGGGGCTGCGCTGCGCAGCCCTTTTTATTTTCCTGATTGAAATGATCCGTTCGTTCCGTTATCCTATGGTATAGGATCGGTCCCAGGGAGGTGTCATAGAGATGGTGGAACAGATCATCCTGCAGTTCGCGGATGCGTTGCAGGCATGCCCATTTGTACAGGGCGTCGTGTTGGGCGGCTCCAGGGCGACCGGAACGGCGAACGCCGCATCCGATATCGACATCGGGGTTTACTATGAAAAGCAGGGCCTGGATATCGAAAGACTGAACGCCGTCGCCGCGCAGTTGGACGACGCGCACAGGCCAAACCTCATCTGCCCGGAAGGCGGCTGGGGCAACTGGGTGAACTGCGGCGGCTGGCTCGTCTGCGGCGGACGTCCCGTGGACCTCATCCTGCGGGACGTCGCGCGGGTACGGAAATGCGTCGAACAGACCGAGCGCGGGGAGCTCTCGGCACACTATCAGCCGGGGCATCCTCACGCGTTTTTGAACGTCATGTACCGCGGGGAACTGGCCGCCTGCAAGCTCCTCTACGCCAAGGACGAGGCCTTTACAGCGCTCAAAAGACGCGCCGAAGCATACCCGGACCGCCTGCGCTCCGCCCTCGTCGCCTTTTTTCTATTTGAGGCGAAATTCTCCTGCAATCTGGCGAAAAAAGACGCCCCCAACCGCGATTTGTATTACGCCGCAGGGCATCTCTTTCGCGCCATATCCGCGCTCAATCAGGTTTTGTTTGCCGCTAACCGCTTCTATTGCCTGAACGAAAAGAAGGCGACCGCGCGGATCGAGGGTTTTCCCTTATGTCCATCCGATTATAAAGCCCGCGCCGAATCCATCCTGTCGCTCACGCCGGAAACCCTCGACGCGTCCGTGCGGGCGCTGGAACGGCTATGCGGCGAGGTGGAGGCGCTCGCTGGGCGCACCTTATAAGGTATGTATCTCATCCAAGGCCCGCCAAGCACATCCAATAGCTTGGCGGGCCTTCTGCTTATGTTCACTGCGCCCCGATGGTCTCTACGACCGATAGCTGACGAATGCGTCGGGCCGGGCCGCGCACCGCGAGCAGCGCGCTGGCGACGACGAACGCGGCGATCAGGCACAGGGGCAGGACCGGCAGATACCACGGATCGCCCCAATGCGATGTGACGAGGTTCGAATAGAGAAACCAGTGGACAGGCAGCCCCAGCGCGCAGCCCGCCGCGCAGCCGAAGAATGCATAGGTCGTAGCCTCCGCGATGACCATGCGCACGAGCTGGCGCTCGCTCATGCCGACGGCGCGCATGATGCCGTACTCGCGCAACCGGCCGGATACGCTCATCGAGATGCTATTGACGATGCCGATGACCGTAATCAGCGCGATGATGAAGAGAAAACCGTACATAAACAGCGCCATGGAGTAGAACGCGCCCCGATTTTCCGCGTTGCCTGCGCGCCAGTCGGAGAACATCCTCTCCGGTCCGGCCAAGGTGCGGATGGCGTCGACGTCCGCGTCCGTCGCGCCCCTGGCGAGCTGCACGTCGATGATGGTGTAATCCGTCTCTCCAGTGAGCGCGCGGAACGTCTCCTCCGAGCAAATCAGCAGGTCGACGCCCGCCTCCGCCCCGAACGGGCTGGTGGAGAGCACGCCCGCGACGTTCACCGAACGCTCGCCGCTTGCCAAATGCAGCGTCAGCCGGTCGCCCGTTCGCGGCCCGTCTTTACCGCTGTAGACGAAGAGCACCGTGTCCGGCACCTGCTTGGCCGCCTCCAGGCTGCCCTCCAGCAGCGTATCCTCGGCCCAGGCGAACTGCGTCTGCTCATAGGAGATCAGGTGCACCGTCCGGTCGCCCTGTTCTCCCGTCGCCGGGATGTCGTAGGCGAACATCCGCCCGTAGGCCCGCTTCACCGACGGCATCGCGGCGATCTCCGCCGCCATCCCGGCGGGCACATCGCAGCGCTCGTCCGCGCTGACCACGCAAAGGTCGGGCGTCCATGGCCGAAGCGGCCGGATGGCGTGGTGCATGAAGTCGATCGCCGCGGAGAACGCGAGAAACAGCACGATGCTCAGCGCAAACGAGCCGGTCATGAGGACGAAGTTCTTGCGGCTCGCCCGCGCATGGTGCAGCCCCAGCGCCGTATCGACCTTGAACAGGCGCGTCTTCGCCGCGCGGCGCACGGGCTGGGCCGCGTTCGCGCCGCCGCTTACCGCGGTCAAAGGCGACACGCCGGCCGCGCGCTTGGCCGGGGCCTGCGCTGCCAGCAGCACGGAAAGTACGCCCGCCAGCGCGCCGCAGGCGACACCGACGAGGCTGACGCCCAGCACCGGCATCGAGCCGAAGTAAAACGGGCTGATCGCGCGCAGCATCGCGCAAAGAATCCATACGACGATCACGCCGAGGCCCACGCCCAGGGGCACCGCGCGGGCGCACCAGCCCAGCGCTTCACGGCGCACAAAGCGCATGATCTGCCTAGGCGTTGCGCCCAGGCAACGCATCATGCCGAAAAATTCCGTCCGCTGGGCTACGTTGCTGTTCAGGCTGCTGGCGATCATCATGACGCCCGCGAGCAGCACCAGCACGAAGAGCACCGCAGCGGCCTTGTACATCTGCAGCATATAGCTGTTGTCGCTCTGGCCCAGCAAGCCCATGAGCTTTGTGTTCTTCGCAAATTGCTCATCCGTGAGGCCATTTTCCGAGACGATCTGGTCGATCACCGCGTTCATGTTGCAATAGGGGGAAAGCTGCAGGAAGAGCTGCTCTGTGTAATCCGCCTGCGGGATGAGGCCCTGCGCGAGCGCACGCATGCCCTCCGTCGTCATGATGATGCCGATCACGTCGCCCTTGAGCAGGCTGGAGGCGTTTTCAATCAGCCCGGTAACGGCGATTGACGTCTCCCCGCCCGGCAGGCGGAGCGTCACGACGTCGCCAACGCTGACGCCCAATGCTTTTTGCACATTTTCCGTAAGCGCCGCTTCCCCCTGGGCCTGCGGGTAGCTTCCCTGCGTCACCTGGAGGCCTAGAATCGCCGCGAAGGGCGCCTCGTCCATGCCGAGCACGGCGGCCCCCTTCGCACCCAGCGCGTAGCCGTCGCCGTCCGCGAGCGCGTAATGTCCCGCGGCAACCGCCTCCGGCCGCGCGGCGATCATCCGCGCCTCTTCGTCCGTAATATCCTCGAACGCGGCGTGCCAATTGCCGTTGTCCTTAATCGCCTGCAACTGCTGGCCGCGGATCTCCATGTCCGCCATGCCGAAGATCGCGCTGACGAGGAACACGGAAAGCACGATGCAAAGCAGCGTCATCCGGTTTTGCTTGCGGTGCACGCGCGCAGAGATGGGGATGAGGTCGAGGTAGCTCTTCATGCCCGCTCCCCTCCCAAATCCGACAGTACGCCGTCCGTCACGCGCAGCACGCGGTCTACGCGGGACGTGAGATGCATGTTGTGGGTGATCATCAGGATCGTCTGCTGATAGCGGCGCGACGCCTGGGTGAGCAGGTCCAGCACGTCCCCGCTGTTTTTCGTGTCCAGATTGCCCGTGGGCTCGTCCGCCAGGATCAGCTTGGGCCGGGTGATCAGCGCCCGGCCGATGGCCACGCGCTGCTGCTGGCCGCCGGACAGCTGCCCCGGCAGGTGGCGGCGGCGGTCGGCGAGGCCGAGCACGCCCAAAATCTCGTTTACGGCCGCCGGGTCGGGCCTTCTGTTGTCCAGCAGCAGCGGGAAGACGATATTTTGCTCCACCGTCAGCTCCTGCACCAGATGAAACGACTGAAAGACGAACCCGATATGCCGGCGGCGAAAGACCGTGCGCTGCTGCTCCTTCATGGCAAACAGCTCTTCTCCATCCATGAAGACCTGGCCGGACGTGGGCATATCCAGCCCGCCGATGCAGTTTAGCAGCGTGCTCTTGCCGGAGCCCGATTCGCCAACCACCGCGGCAAATTCTCCCTTGCATAGGGAAAAGGAAACGTCTTTTAGCGCATCTACGCGCGCCTCTCCCTTGCCGTACGTCTTGCAGAGGTTTTGCACCTTTAAAATTTCCATTATCATGAACCTCCTGTCTTTGTACGGCCAGTATAGCGCGCGCAGCTTACGGATACGTGAAACGCAGCTTACGGTTTTGTCATGAACGCGATCGTAAACGTGCTGCCCTGCCCCGGCGCGCTCATCACGCTCAGCGTGCCTCCCTGACCTTCCACGATCGCCCGGGCGAGCGGCAGGCCGAGGCCCACGCCCTGCCTGTCCACGGCGCGAGCGCTGCGGTAAAAACGCTTGAAGATGTGGTGGATATCCTCCGGGTCGATGCCCTCGCCGTCGTCAGACACGCTGATGCGCAGCATCAACGGCGTGCGCTCCCAAATCACGTTTACGCGGCCGCCGGGCTCCGTATGGTCCAGCGCGTTCTTGATGAGGTTACCGATCGCCTCGCCCGTCCACTGCGGGTCGCAGACGATCTGGGCATCCGCCTCGCCGCTGATCTCGAGGTGCTTTTGCTCACGCGCGGCCCGCGCCGTCAGCTCCGAAGCCGCCCGTTCCGCCAGCGCGCGCACCCGGCAGGGCGCCCGCTCAAAGACGATGCTGCCCGCGTCGATCCGCGCGACCTTGAGCAGCGCCGCTATCAATTGTTCCATGCGCTCCAGCGCGTCCTCCGTCTTCTTGGAGAAGGCGATTACCGTCTCGGGGCAATCTGCCTCTGCCGCGATGATTTCGCCATGCAGGCGGATGGCCGCCAGCGGCGTCTTGATCTGATGCGATATATCCGAGACCATGCGCTGAAGGAATTCCTTGGACCTGCGCTCCGTATCGCCCTTGGCGCGAAGGGCCGTGGCCAGGCCGTCCACCTCGCTGAGCAGCTGCCCAAACGCACCCTCTTCGGTCTGCGGCAGACGGCGCGAAAAGTCCGACTCCGCGTAGCGGTCGATGACCCGCGTAGCTTCCCTGTAAAGCCGGTCCCGCCGCAAAAGATAGGCGGCGCAGTGCAGCAGCAAAGTCGCGGCGAAACACGCACAGACCGCCAGCAAACCTGCGGCGCTCTCCCCGCCAAACGCGCGGATCGACGGCAGAAAACGGACGGCCGTCTCCTCCGTGCGCCCTAAACGCCGAAGCAGCGCCGTGCCCGCATCGCTTGGCTCCGAACGTGCGAGCGCCGTGGCGACCGCGTCCGGCGGCACGCCCTGCTCCAGCAGCGCGCCCGCGATCATGCCCTCGCGCGCGAGCAGCATCCGCCTCGCGCTGCGCGCCTGCACACCGGCCAGACAGCAGAGCGCAACCGTCAGCAGAGCGCACGCAAGGGCGGTCAGGATGAAAAAGCGCCGCGCCGAGCGTTCCCGCATAAAGCTCATGGATCCACCGCCTTTAAACGGTAGCCGAAGCCGCGCTCGGTGAGCAGGCGTCGCGGGCGGGATGGATCCTCCTCCACCTTCTCGCGCAGCCGCCGGATGTAGACGGAGAGCGTATTGTCATCCACGAACTCCCCGCCGCTATCCCAAAGCGCATCCAGTATCGCCTTACGCGTCACGACGCGCCCCGCATTTTGCAGGAGGTAGCACAGCAGCTTGTATTCGGCCGCCGTAAGCTCCAGCGTCCGGCCCTGTACAAAGGCACGGCAGGCGATCAGGTCGACGCGCAGGTCGCCGCACGCGAGCTGATCCGGCCGCTCCCCTACGCGACGAAGCAGCGCCCGGATGCGGGCGCACAGCTCGCCAAACTTAAACGGCTTGGTTACGTAATCATCCCCGCCGCTGTCCAGCCCGCGCATGACGCTGACCTCCTCGTCCGCCGCCGTCAAAAAGAGGATGGGCACCTGATCGCCCCGGCCGCGCACATGCTTGCATACGTCGAAGCCTGTGCCGTCCGGTAGGGTCACGTCCAGTACCAGCAGGCTATACGTATTTTCCGCAAGCAGCGCCAGCGCCTGCCGGACCGTGTGCGCGCCCGTCACCTCAAATCCGTTCTTATGAAGGGCGTATTGCAGCCCGTCCGATAGGGCCGCGTCGTCCTCCAGCAGTAAAAGCGGTTTCATGCATGCATCATCCTCTCGACCTATGTTTCCCCTATTATAGCATCTTTGTGCGCCGTGCCGTTGAAGAAATGAACGCCTTACAAAAGTGTAAGCATCGTTGCAGACGAAAAAAGACGCCGGAGGTGGGCAATTGCCCATTCCCGGCGTCGATAAACCCTTGTGTTTGCCAATGATAGCCCTTATGCGTTTAGCGGATGCGCCTTGATGAACGAAAGCAGATCGTCCACCGTCGTAAAGGCGAGGCCCGTCACCGTGTCCGCGCAGCCGTAATAGATCGCGATGCGGCCCGTCGCCGCATCCTGCAGCGTGGCGCAGGGGAACGTCACGTTGGGCACGTCGCCCACGCACTCGTAGATCTCCTGCGGCCCGAGGATGTACCACGCGCTGCGTCCCTTCACGATCCATGGGGAATCGATGTCGAGCAGCGCCGCGCCCACGCGGTAGACGAAGCCGTTGCACGTGTTGATGACGCCGTGATAGATCAGCAGCCAGCCCTCGTCCGTCTCGATGGGGATGGGGCCCGGGCCGATCTTCTTGGATTGCCAGGCGGATCGGTCGTCGCCGATCGTGCCCATCACGTAGCGGTGCTTGCCCCAGAACGTCAGGTCCGGGCTGAAGCTGACGAAGATGTCGCCAAAGGGCGTATGGCCCGTGTCCGACGGGCGGCTGAGCATCGCGTACAGCCCGCCGATCTTGCGCGGGAAGAGCACACCGTTGCGGTTATAGGGCAGGAAAGCGTTCTCGAGCTGGTGGAACGTCTTGAAGTCCTCCGTCCAGGCGACGCCGATCGTCGGGCCATGATAGCCGTTGCACCAAGTGATGTAATACTTGCCGTCCATGAAGCATACGCGCGGGTCGTAGCGGTATTCGCGCGCCGTCACGGCCGGGTCGCCCTCAAAGCGGATGGGCTCGTGGTCGATCCGCCAATGCAGGCCGTCCTTGGAGAAACCCGCGAAAATGTCCATGCTCACGGACTTGGAATCGCAGCGAAATACGCCCGCAAAGCCGTCCTGATAGGGGACGACCGCGCTGTTGAACACGCTGTTGCTGGAGGGGATCGCATCGCGCCCGATGATCGGGTTTTCGCTGTAGCGCCAGACGGGGTCCGCACAGCCGGACGGGCGCTCCTGCCAGGGGATGTTCGGAAGAAGGTTGCCGACGATCTTGCTCATAAGGGGTCACTCCTTTTCATTCGCGCTTCGCCTGTTAAAGGGCGATGTAATTGCCGTAATCGAGCGTCACGTTGCCATTCGCATCTTGCTTCGTAAAGCGAGGGCAAACATACCGTTCAAAGAAGCAGTAGGTGTCCTCGCCGGTTACGTCGCTTCGGAATTTGTCGAGACCGCGCTCCGCCAGCTTTTTGCAAACCGCCTCATGCGCGCTGCCGTAAATCTCACCGTTCTCTTCCTTGCCGCAGACCCAGCCTACGCCGATCGCGCTTTCGGGCAAGTCGAGATGGCCGTATCCCTCGGGCACGGCGGTTCCCGCCGGGAAGAATAGACCGATCCAGTAGGTAAAGCCCGATCCATCCCCGCGCATGGTCATCAGGCCAACCGTGGAATCGTCAAACGGCGCGCATGATATGGCCTCCTGCATCTGCGCAAAGCGGTTTTGGTTCCACCATTCGCCCCATTGCTTGCCAAATCCGCCCGCTTCGTCTCGGTCGGCGTTTGTGTAGCACAGGCCGATGAAACGCAGCGGCGGGAATTGCTCCGTGTATACATTGGTGATCTCAATTGCCATCCATCGTACCTCCCGGTTCATCGTACCATATGGGCGCACATCTGTCAACAGACTCCATATTCGCCCGAATTATTTTGTTCAATTGACAAGTAAGGACAAAGATGATACCCTATTTGACAGATATTGAACCCCAATTCCGATCGATCAGATATTCTAAAAAGCATGATGTCAGGAGGTTCCCATGTTAAACAGCCAAAAGATACGCGCCCTCGCGCCGGAGATGGACCCGCTGCGCATGGGCATGGGATGGACGGGCGAGGACCTTGAAAAGCCGCAAATCCTCGTAGAGAGCACATACGGCGACAGCCATCCGGGCAGCGCGCATCTAAACGAGCTCGTCGAGGAGGCCGTGCGCGGCGCGAGCGACGGCGGGGCCAAGGCGGCACGTTACTTCGCGACGGACATCTGCGACGGCATGGCGCAGGGGCACGACGGCATCAACTACTCGCTCGCCCACCGCGACATGATCGCAGGCATGATCGAGATCCACGCGAACGCCACGACGTTCGATGCGGGCGTGTTCGTCGCCAGCTGCGACAAGGCGGTGCCCGCCCAGCTGATGGGCATCGGCCGCATCGATATCCCTGCCGTCGTCGTAACCGGCGGCGTGATGGACGCAGGGCCGGACCTGCTCACCCTCGAGCAGATCGGCATGTACAGCGCCATGCAACGCCGCGGCGAAATCACGCAAGAGCAGCTAACCTATTACAAGCGTCATGCCTGCCCCAGCTGCGGCGCATGCAGCTTCATGGGCACAGCCTCGACGATGCAGATCATGGCCGAGGCGCTCGGCCTCATGCTGCCCGGCACGGCGCTCATGCCGGCGACCTGCGTGGAGCTGCGCGAAGCCGCGTATCAGGCGGGCCGTCTCGCGGCGGACATGGCCCTCAGGGGCGTCACGGCCCGGCAGATCGTCACGAAAGAGAGCTTTGAAAACGCCATCATGGTACACGCCGCCATCTCCGGCTCCACAAACAGCCTGCTGCACATCCCCGCCATCGCGCATGAGTTCGGCATCGAGCTGGATGCGCAGGCCTTCGACCGCATGCACAGGGGCGCGCACTACCTGCTCGACATCCGCCCGGCCGGTCGCTGGCCCGCGCAGTTCTTCTACTATGCGGGCGGCGTACCCGCGGTGATGGAGGAGATCCGCTCCATGCTGCATCTTAATGCGATGACCGTCACCGGCAGGACGCTGGGCGAAAATTTGCAAAAACTGCGCGAGGAAGGCTTTTACGATAAGTGCGAGGTCCATCTGCAAAAGTGGAACCTCAAGCGCACCGACGTCATCCGCACGTTCGACGACCCCATCGGGCGGGACGGCACCATCGCCATCCTCAAGGGCAACCTCGCGCCCGAGGGCGCGGTCGTCAAGCACAGCGCCGTGCCCAAGGAGATGTTTACGGCGACGCTGCGCGCGCGGCCGTTCGATTGCGAGGAGGACGCCATCGCCGCGGTGCTGGCCCACGACATCCGCCCTGGCGACGCGGTCTTCATCCGCTACGAGGGCCCCAAGGGCAGCGGCATGCCGGAGATGTTCTACACGACGGAGGCCATCGCCTCCGACCCGGAGCTGGGCAAGACGATCGCGCTCATCACGGACGGCAGATTCTCCGGCGCGTCGAAGGGGCCGGCCATCGGCCATGTCAGCCCGGAGGCCGCCGCCGGCGGGCCCATCGCCCTGGTGGAGGAAGGCGACCTCATCCGCATCGACATCCCCGAGCGCACGCTATCCATCGTCGGCGCGCGGGGCGAAGAGAAGTCGCCCGAGGAGATGGAGCGAATCCTGAGGGAGCGCCGGGCTGCCTGGCGTCCGCGAGAGCCGAAATACAAGCGCGGCGTGCTGGGGCTCTTTTGCGAGCGCGCGGTCTCGCCGATGAAGGGCGGATACATGGAATAAACGAAAGGCGGCTGTCTCTATGCGAGCGCCGCCTTTCGCTTAGCCTGCAACAGAGGCAACAGAGGCCTGCGTCATCCCTCCTGTTTTTCCAGCGCTCCGATAAAATCCTTATACAGGCCCGGCGTAGAATCGGGGATGAGCGTCGCGCCCACGCACTTTTGATAAAAGCCCTGCGGCCCCACGCCGCCGATGATGGCGTAGATGTAGCCCTCCTCGCGCAGGGCCCGCAGCGCGCGCAGCAGCAGCGCCTTGCCGATGCCCAGGCCCTGATACGCCTCCAGCACCTTGGTCGGCCCGAAGAAATCCGGCGCGGTCGCGTTATAGCAGGCGTAACCGACGATCTTCGCGCCCTCGGTGGCGATAAAGCAGCTCACCGGCATATGGCCAAAGCACACGTCGCACTCTCCCGCCGCGCTCAGACTCGAATGCGCCTGAACCCAGGGCACCACGCGGAACTTGTCGGGTGCGAGCGCACGCCGTATTTGAATGTTGCGTTCCTCCAGCGCCTCGAGCAGCTCGTCCTCCCTTGGCAGCTTTAAAAGATCGACCAGCATATCGGGCATATGTCTCTTCCTTTCTTCGCGCATGCACGATGCGCTTTATCGTCCGCCGATCGGCAGCCTGCCTACGGGCTTTAGTTCGCCCCGCAGCGCCCTTACCACCGCATCCATGCTCAAATCGTCGTATTCAAAGGCGGCCAGCCCCGCGACGCCGGCGGGCAGCTCCAACAGGTCGTAAGGATTGCGCAGCGCCACGCACACGGTGGGCAGGCCCAGCTTTGCCAGCGCCTCCACCAATTTGAGCTGTCCTCGCTTGATGTGGGCGTTGTAGGTGCCGATCACGACGGCGCTATGGCCGCGCGCCGCCCGGCAGGCCGCCTCGATTTCGCCGTCCGTCGGCTCCACCGGCGTGGGCAGGGCCGCGCCCCCCAGCTGCCCCGCCATTGTGCGCGGGAAGCAGAAGCGCTCGTCCTCCGGGTTGGAGGCGATGGTCGGCCGGAACGGATGGCAGCCCAGGAAGAGCGGGTCTTCCCCCAGCGGCGGCAGCGCGCCGCACACGAGCGAAAGCCCTTCCTCCATGATGCGGCGCACCTGCGCGCGGTGCGCCGCGCAGCCGACGACGCCGCGGTCCAGCGGCGCCGGCTTCAGCGCCCGCTTGGCGCGCGCGATTTTCTCCGCCGACGCCTCTATCTCCGCGAGGGGCAAGCTACCCGCTTCCACCGCCGCCTTCAGCGCCTGGCACGCCTGGCGGGCGTATTCGAGGCTGTGCGAGGTGAACATCAGATCCACGCCCGCGCGCGCGGCCGCCACGATGCCGTTCACCGTGCCGAAGTATTTCTGTATGGCCTGCATCATCATACAGTCCGATACCACAAGGCCTTGAAAGCCCAGCCGTTCCTTGAGCACGCCCGTGATGATGCGGCGCGACATGGTGGCGGGCACGCCCTCCGGCTCCAGCTGCGGAAAGAGAATATGTGTGGTCATCACGGCGTCTACGCCCGCCTCGATGGCGGCGCGGAAGGGCATCAGCTCGCACGCCTCCAGCGCCTCCAGCGTCTTGTCGACGCTCGGCAGGCTCAGGTGCGAGTCGAGCGCCGTATCGCCGTGGCCGGGGAAATGCTTGGCGCAGCTCAACACGCCGCCCGCCGCCAGCCCGCGGATCATCTGCGCGCCAAAGCGGCTCACGGTCTGCGGCGTGTCGCCATAGCTGCGCACGCCGATCGCCGGGTTTTTCGGGTTGGAGTTCACGTCCATCACGGGCGCCAGGTTAAAGTTTACGCCCAACGCGCTCAGCTCGCGCCCGGTGACGAGCCCCGCCACATAGGCATTGTGCGCGTCGCCCGTGGCCGATACGCACATCGCGCTGGGCGCGACGGCGGCATCCGCGCCCAGACGGCTCACCACGCCGCCCTCCTGATCGATGGTGATAAAAGCGGGCAGGCCCGTCTCGCCCCGGATCAAGTCCTGCAAATCTTTGCATAGGCTCCGCAGCTGCGCGTTGTCTCGGACGTTCTCGGCAAACAAGATGATGTTGCCCACATGGCATTCGCGTACCAGCGAACGCAGCGCATCCGGGACCTCAAAGCCGGGAAAGCCCACGACCAACCGCTGGCCGATCATCCATTCCAATGTCTGTTCCATTTGATTCTCCTTCTTCGTAAGCTTGACAAACAAAATTCAAGGCGGATACAATAGCCGTAGAATCCAAATATCGCATGAGGAGGAACCGTCATGCTACCCATTTGCGATACCCTTGCGAAACCCCGCGTGCTCGCCATCGGCCTGATGAGCGGCACATCCGCCGACGGCATGGACGCCGCGCTGGTGGAAATCGAAGGCTGTGGCCTGGCAACGCGCGTACGCCAGCGCGCGTTCGTCTCCCTCCCCTATTCCCAGGAGGTGCGCGCCGCTATCCTCCGGCTCGCAGGCGGCGAGAGCGGCGGCTCGCACGAGCTGAGCCTGTTTCACTTTCTGCTGGGTAAGCTGTCGCTGGATGCCTGCCTCGCCGTGTGCGAGGCGGCGGGCGTTTCGCCCGGCGACGTGGATTTCGTCGGCAGCCACGGCCAAACGCTGTATCACATCCCGGTCGCGGAGCGCTACCTCGGCCACGACGTGCGCGCCACCTTGCAGCTGGGCGAGCCCTCGATCGTCTGCGAGGGGCTGGGCTGCCCCGTCGTCAGCGATTTTCGCGTGCGCGACATGGCGGCGGGCGGCCTGGGCGCGCCGCTGGTGCCCTACACCGAATACCTGCTCTACCGCAGCGACAGCGAAACCGTAGGCCTGCAAAACATCGGCGGCATCGGAAACCTCACGGTGCTGCCGCAAGGCGGCGCGCTGGAGGATACGTACGCCTTCGACACGGGCCCCGGCAACATGGTCATGGACCAACTGACGGAGCGCATGACGCGCGGCGCGATGCGCTTTGACGAGGACGGGCGGCTGGCCGCCGCCGGCACGGTAAACGCCGGGCTGCTCGCCTATCTGCTGGATGATCCGTATCTCGCTCAAAAGCCGCCCAAGACCACGGGCCGGGAGCTTTACGGCAGCGGCTATGTCGATAGCCTTATGCAGCGCGGCCGCGCGCTCGGCCTTTCCGACGTCGATGTTCTGGCAACCGCCACGCGTTTTACAGCGGAATGCGTGCGCGTCGCGGTGGAGCGCTTTTGCCCGGTCCCGCCGGACCGCCTCATCGTGGGCGGCGGGGGCAGCCGCAATCCCACGCTGCTGCGCTTCTTAAGAGAGGCCCTGTCCATGCCCATTCAAAAAAACGAGGACTTCGGCTATAGCAGCGACGCGAAGGAAGCCGTAGCGTTCGCCATCCTAGCTAACGAGTGCCTACACGGCGTATGCAACAACGTGCCCGCCGCCACCGGGGCGCGCCACCCCGTCGTCATGGGCAAAATCAGTTTGTGACGATCACCCGCGCAAGCGCAGCGAGCGCGCACCCGTTAGGTTTGGGGAGGCCGACGCCTCCCTATCCGTATCCGCGCAAGCGCAGCGAGCGCGCACCCGTTAGGTTTGGGGAGGCCGACGCCTCCCCATCCGTATCCGC